>JBDLUS010000001.1:0-8335 GCA_039805165.1 Bacteroidota bacterium
CCTTCCAATTCAATCCAAACAACCTTTCCACCGTTCAACTCTACTGCGGGTGCATAGCAGTCGTATGCCGGCGCGAAAAGAATCACTTCATCGCCAGGAAAAATTAATGTTGAAATAGCCGTGAAGATGGCTTGCGAAGCGCCCGCTGTGATGTTAACTTCGGTATTCCAATCGTAGTTGCAACCGTGACGTGCATTCAATTGCTCTGTAATTATTTGTCGAAGCACAGGCATACCTGGCATGGGAGCGTATTGATTGAATCCGTCCTTCATGGCCTTGGTCACCAAGTCTATTAACTTCTCGTCGATTGGAAACCCTGGGAATCCCTGTCCCAAATTCAACGCGCCTTCTTGCACAGCAAGTGCAGACATAGTTGTGAAGATAGTAGTTCCTACGTTTGGCAATTTCGATTTCATGGAACGAAGATAAAGACGACGCGTCGTTACGCAAGATTCCTTAATTTCACGGACATGAAGAAGGCAACACTCATTCACATTCTCTTTCTGTTTCTCATTCTATCCTCTAAGCTCTGTGCTCAGGAGATTCCGACTGCGCTTGGATATGCGAGTAAAATATCTGGGGAAGAAATCAAGTATTTTTCGCCTTTGCATGAATTTGCAAATACAGCGTTACTTACCAGAGCGAACGGAAATTCACCCATTACACTTCAACTTGAAATGGAGGAATCTGAAAGTGAACTGCGAACTTTTGAACTACTTCTTGGACATTCAACAGGCACGAGCAGCGGTAATCGCGAATTTATTTTTTCAATAGATGGAAAGGAATTGTTCCATTTCGAAACCTCACCAAAAGAACCGCTCGGAACAACTAAAGCAGGAAGAAGCGTTGACGACATTTCCTTTGAATTTCAGAGCTTGGAGCAAGACATTAACAAAGACGCTTTCGGATTTCTTCGAATTGAAATTCCAGATAGACTCATTCAAAAAGGAGAATTAACCGTCGTTGGTATGAACGCTGAAAGCCGCGATTGGCTGATGATTTTCGAATACAAGCGTTCTTTGAAAATGATTACCTCGCCCACGCAATTGGTATTGCGAAAGAGCAACAAATTGCAAATGAATGTGGCGGTTGATTATCCTTATTTGCATTTCAGACCACCGAGTATGAAAGTGGTTTCGAAGTATTTCGAAAACACATTTCCCGTTACAACCGGATACAATTCCATTTCCATTGAAAGTTATCCTGCAGATTTCACGGGCATTGATACGCTTCGCTATTACCTCGGAAAGAAATTGGTGCATACAGAGTTGGTGGCTATTCAGCCGAGGAAGAATTTCGACTTCCACATTATTCATCATTCACACAACGACATTGGCTATTCGCATCTTCAAACTGAAGTTGAAAAAATTCAAACTGAAAATATTTACAAAGCCATTCGGTGGAGTGTTGTTCCTGAAAAAGGCGACTGTCAGCCAATCTGGCACATCGAGAGTTTGTGGGCGGTCGATAATTTCATGAAGCAAGCTTCCAAAGAAGAGATTGCGTTGTTCATTCAAAAAGTAAAAGAAGGACGCATTGTTCTCTCTGCGAATTACGCCAATGTGTTGAACGGATTGTGTCAGCCCGAAGAACTTAATTGGATTGTTGCTTACGCGAAACGCTTGGAAAAAGAATACGGGATCCGCATTCAGAATGCCATGATTACTGACATCCCCGGAATTACTTACGACGCGTTAAACATGTATGTCCAGAACAACATTTCGTATTTATCATTGGGACCGAACTACGTTGAAACACATGCCGATCATGGTGACCGGGTGGGCAAGGTGATTCGCGAATGCGGCGATGACATGTTCTACTGGACGCCTAAAAACGAGCCGAACAAAAAGCTCTTGGTTTGGACGGCAGGGAAAGGTTATTCCTATTTCCACAACATTCAAGAGAATGAAAAACAAACGAAATGGGAGAATAAAATTTCGGCGTATGTGAATGAGCTCGTCGATAAAAAGTATCCTTATGAATTGGTGCAACTGCGCTACACAAAGAACGCCGACAACGGTCCGGTAGATACGTCGCTCTGCACCTTCGTGAACAATTGGAACGCGCGATATTCTTCACCCAAGCTCTCGCTTTCCAGCGTTGACATGCTTTTCAGTGAATTTGAAAAACGCTACGGAGAATCGCTTCGTACCGTAACGGGTGAGATTTCTCCGTATTGGGAAGACGGCGCTTATTCAACAGCAGAAGAGGAAATGCTTAACAGACAACTTGCGCGATTAACTGTTGCGTTGGAAAAGCACATAGCACAACTTCCACCTTCGAAAGAAATTCAAGAACAGCTTTTTCAACTTCAAAAAAATATTATTCTCTTCCACGAGCATACGTGGGGCTCGTGGTGCAGTATTTCCGATCCGGAAATATTTTTCACAACAGAACAATGGCGCATAAAGAAATCGTTTCTCGATTCAGCATTGAATCAATTCCATGACCTCGCAAACCAATTGAAATTCATGTATGCCGAGAATCAACCCATTCGCAAACCCAAGGCTATCTCTGATTACACGGTGAACAAAAAAACAGGAGCGATTGACCGCATTTATTTCGATAACGATTCATTGGTTTTTTCGGAAAACAATCACCTCTTTGAATTTATTTATTCGAAGGGAATTTCTCCGCAGGAATTCATGTATCCAGAGCATGTTTGGATTTCGACGCTAGCAGATACGCACGACAAAAAATATGTTCAAGTCACCTTTGAACTTCAAGGTTTGAAGTTCGTCAGTGTACATTATTCTTTGTGGAAGGAAGACGGCATTATTCGCATGTCTTGTTCCATTGACAAGGCTTTGGAGAAAGACAAAGAATCTTTGCACATCTCTGTTGGAACAGGGAAGAACGGCTCGCTCACGTATGGTAAAGAAGGAACTTTGTTGGAATTTAATAAATCACAATTACCAGGATCGAATGCCGATTTCATTTGTACAACAGACGCCTTTAAAATGAATTACGGAAAGCACACGGCTTGCGTTTATTCACCTCAACTGAATTTGGTTGAAGTGGGTAGTATTGTCAACGAAGAGCAAGTGAATAGCGCGAAAGTTTGGAAAGAAAACACGACCGATATTTCGAAGATGTATCTCTACTTGTTCAACAACTACTGGCACACGAATTACAAGGCTTATCAGGAAGGAAGCTTTCTTTACAACATTGACTTTTGGATGGAGTAACTTTTGCAAAGCAAACTTGCAACGCATCCTTCAAAGAATCTTGTGAAATGTCTTTGCTTCGCAATTAGATCTTTTCAATAGACGTTATTCCCGAAATTTTACCAAGTACTACATTCTTGGCGTTAATCCCTTTGGCAGATCTCCAACTGGCAAACAAAGGCAGATTTCTTCCTATGTTGTTGAACACTAACAATTCGTTTTGTAATATCTTCGGATCGTTGGATTCAACAATTTTAAAAACACTGTCATCTAAATAGTTCGCAGCAAGAAATCTGTTGGGTGCGTATTTGATTCGAATGGTATCTCCAATTTTCAAATCCTTCACTGCAATAGTCTCAATATCTTTTTTCAAGTCGGCTTTATTCGGATTGAATTCTTGAAGTAAATTATCGTAGTTTATGTATCCTAAGTACTGCGCAATAATATCTAATGTATACAAGCGAGGTTCGTTTTCCGATTCAATTAATCCGAACAAACGTTTAACCGTTGAACAACTAATTTTTTCTCCAGTAAACGCATGAATACTTCCAGCCAAAATTTCACAATCCTTCGCATAGCGTATGGGTCTTCCAAATCGCATTTCTACCTTTTCCTGTATTAGCTTTGAAATCATTCTTCAAAATTATTTTATCTAATTTATATAGACTCTTCAGCAACAGAACTAAATGCATATACACATATAGATGTGTACTCTTTGAAAACCCTGTTGTTTGTGGCGTTCAGTCGTTCGAATTCAAGGTAATTAAATTCAGACCGCAATTGAACACCCGATGAATACCCCAAGAAGATAGCCAGAACTTCTGAAGTAAATAGCGACGGCTCTTTTCTTTTCGAATTTATTCCAAACAAACTCTCGAGTGTAGTTGTACTAATTTTCAAATTTGTTTGCTCGAAAATGAAAAAGGGTACGCGTTCACAATCGCAAACATTTTAAATTGAATTTCCTAATAGCACCTCCACTTTCGATTGAATAAAAATTGAAAACATCTGTGTGATTATTCTTCAGCGAAAGTAGAATTACTCCAATCGCACAAACCATTCACACCTATACATCTCAATGTGAAACTCGATACACATATAGATGTGTAACTCTAATTATTTCTTCATTAGAATTTCCACACAACCTTAATAATGGCCTAAATTTGAACGTGTCACATACGCATCTTCAAACCTCTCAAAGATTTCGCAATTTCATTTGCTGGTCAATTGTCGCTTTCTGTTCATTTCTTACAAATGATTCAGCAGTGCACGCGCAATACATTTACGCGCAAATTCCACCTTATGACATTAATTCTGGTCTTCCTGCCAATGAAATTTATGATATTGTAAAAGATGAGAGCGGTTACATTTGGATTGCAACGGAGAAAGGTCTTTCCCGTTTCGACGGTTATCATTTTGAGAATTTTAACAGTGCCTCTCACCCGAATATCTTTAAAGACAATAGAATAAATCGTATTAAAAAAAATGGTGATTTACTTTATATACTGACCGAAGCAGACGGACTCATTTTATTGAATCCTCAAAAACTTACTTTCCGAAAACTTTCAATCGACAAACCTTTATCCATAGCCTTTTCAAACGACACCACTGCATTTCTTTTCGCAACAGGACATTTGGTTGTTAAACAGAAAAACAAAATACTGTTTACAGAAAAAGCAGTTGTTGGACCTAAAGCAAGTGTTTTGATTTACCAAGGCGACCTTTTACTTTCCGCCAACAAATCTGAAATTTATCGAATTAATTTAAACTCTCCAGCGGAAAGAACTAAAATTTCCATGAACAATTGGACATCAGGAGAACTTATGTTATCGAAAACCTATGGCGTTATTAACTCGAACAGATGGAAGGTCTTTGTATTAAAAAACAATGAATTTGTTGAACATCCTGATTTCATTGGCAAAATAGAGGTTACTTTTTTCGAAGAAGAACCTTCAGGTGCAAAATTAACCATTGACAAAACCCGAAAACCGAATGTTACACTTAATGGTCAAGACTACTCGTTGTTATTTGCTAATGAGGAAAATATACAGTACCGTTGTATTTGTAGGGTAAATGAGAACTCAATTTTCATTGGAAGTAACCAAGGGCTAATACTCGCGTCGTACAATCCCGCACTATCAAAAAGAGTATTAGACTATCCTTTGCTCCGATACAACGAACCCATCGTTCGAAGAAGAATTGTTGAACACAAAAACAAGCGTTACTATTTAGGATTTCCATACATCTTCGAACAAGATGAGAAAGACAAATTAAGGTATTTTACAGACACCGCCTTCTCTTCCTATGATGGTCTCATTTTCGATGACCAGTTGTATTTCACGGCAGAAGGGAAACGCACGCTCGTTAGTTTAGATCTGGAAAATAGAAAAATTAACACACACATTCTCAGTTCAAATGGAGATTTTGAGCACATGCTCGATATTTCTATTTTCTCAGATTCATTACTTCTTATGACAGGGCTTAACGAGCTTACAACCTTTAACCCAAAAAACAAACGCACGCAAGAATTTAGTTTAGAATCAGGCATAACGATTTATAAAGCAGAACAAATTGGAAAAAGTGACATCATACTTTTAGGAACCAGTCAAGGGCTCTTTCGAGTTAAATTAACAAAAGATCGCGGTTTTGAATATATCGACCAACCTAGAGGTAACATTGCTGAGATAAAAGACTTTCTGATTCGAGAAAACCAAAATGAAATCTGGTTGGCAACTAACACCGGAGTCGCCGTGGTTCAATTGAGCGATTTCCAAATCAAACGTATTTACAACAATCGTTTCGAAATCTCACATCCTAAAGTTACTGCATTAATCGAAGATCGCAACGGTTGCATCTGGGCTTCAACGTATTTAGGAATTACGGTGTTCAACACAAAAGACGGAACCATTCGCTTTGTAAACAAAGCTCAAGGTATCATAAACAGTGAGTTCAATACCAACTCGTCTTGTCTGCTCGAAAATGGAGACATTGTTTTCGGAGGGCTGAATGGGTTTGAAATTATTGACCCCAATAAATTGAGTGATTTTAATTACTCAGAAAACTTTTACATATCGGGCATAGAACACATACAAACCGACAAATCAAAACAATTTTCAACATACGAAGAGGGGCAAGTCATTTCCTTCCGAACGGGGAATGAATCGATTATCATTCACCTTGCCCATCTCGACTACCAATTCAAAAAAGGATATTCTTTTCGCTACAGTATCGACGGAAATAACTGGTTTGACGCTGATGACAAAGGTCGAATTGTTTTATCCGATCTTGCATACGGAGAATACACGTTAAAAATTCAAATGTTCAACCCTTTCAGTAACTTGGTTGAAGAAAAATCATTTCCGATTGTTGCAACTGCACCATTCTACGTTAAAACAGAATTTCACATATTTCTTATTGTCATAGGACTTCTTACCATAGCAGGCATTGCCTACAGCATATTACGCGCTATCCGCGTTCGCGCTGTAACGAAGGCTAAAATTGCAATGGATCTTCACGATGAATCTGGGACCATACTTACGCGTTTACTCCTCATTAGCAAAAAGTCGAAATTCGAAGCCAAAGAACGAGAGCAGATTCAAAATGGATTAAAGGAAGCCTTGTACAGCTTTAGAACTTATCTCGACTCTATCTCAAATAAAAATCACTCGCTTCGTGACCTTTCAGACGACTTGAAAGAATTTATCACCTCTGCATGTGCCGATGGTGGCATTCAATTTAAATTCAAAATGAACTTTGAAAAAAATTATAGAATCAACCGTGAACTCTATCGCGACGTAAAACTCTCTGTCTACGAAATTTTGTCGAATTGCTTGAAGCATTCTAACGCGAGTTCTATTACTATTGAATGCACATCTGAAAACAAAGTTCTGACCCTTATTATTTCAGAAAACGGAACTTGCGATTTATCGTTACTCGACACTCAAAAAGGAAACGGCATTCGAAACATACGCAATCGGGCGAATCGTAACAACGGATTTGTTCGACACTATGTTAGAGATCGCGAAACAGGGTTAACCACAGAAATTCAATTTCCAATCGCATGAAGCAAATAATTATAATTGAAGACGACATACACTTGGCCAGACTCATGCAAGAAAACGTGAACGATGTTGAAAACATGATGTGTCAACACATCTTCACTAACCCCGTTGAATTTCTTCAGAATCCAGTTGAAGCCGACATTTATTTGCTCGACATTATCATGCCCGAAATGAATGGCATCGACGCGATTGATCACATTTTGAAATTGTATCCGAATTCAGCAATAGTCATGAACACCATCAAAGACGATTCGGAGACCATCTTCAAAGCCTTGCAATTGGGAGCGTCTGGGTACATAGACAAGCAGAGTTTCGAAATGAATTTCAAAGAAGTTTTCGCGAGTATCGAAAACGGTGGGGCCTACATGACTCCTAAAATTGCGCGACAAGTCATTGCGTTCTTCAATCAGCCAAGAAACATTTCAGAACAATTAACAGAACGCGAAAAAGACATTGTGAATGGCATTCTCGACGGACTCAGTTACAAACTCATTGCAGACCGTTACAGCATTTCCATAGATACCGTTCGCATGAACGTGAAAAAAATATATCGTAAACTTAAAATCAATTCAAAATCTGAATTGTTCAAGATTATGGGCGGAGGGGGGAAATAGGTAACCATTGGTTAGATGCTCTGCAAAATTCTTCGAAAGATGCTTCGCAAGAATTGCGTTAGAGACTCTCATACTATTTCAAAATCTTTTCCGTTCCCGAATTCTCTTCACGATTAAAAATTTATCGGTATGAATAAACTTGCGACCTTCTTTAAATTCGGAACAATTTCATTGGTCGTAGCTGCGGCGGTGCAGTGTTCTTCTTATTCGGGGAAAGATGTTGCTCAAGATGCGAAGCAAGATGCCAATGGCAAGATTCACAGAGTGAAAGATGATAAACAAGATGCTTCGCAAGAAAATGCGGAGGGGAATACGGTGGAGACACGATTTGAAGTTCCGGAGGGTTATACAAGGAAAACCTATGCTAACGGAACGTTCGGAAATTATTTGCAACAGTTGCCGCTGAAACCTGCAGGAACGTTAACCAAACGATACAACGGCGAAACAAAGCCGAACAAAGTGGCAGCCGCCGTTGTAGACATTTCGGTTGGAA
>JBDLUS010000002.1:0-8820 GCA_039805165.1 Bacteroidota bacterium
TAAGCGGACGATTGATAATAGCTGCTTGAATGCTGTCTGCAAGTAACAAGCGAATGATTTCCTCTTCCGTTGAATAGGTAGGTTTGATTTTCGCTTTGTCATAAATCTGCTCGTAAACAGGTATTTGAGACTGCATCATTAGGCTGTAACTTTCGTCAACGCCAATTTTCAACTCACCTGAGGAAATACCTGGAGCCGATTGGTCGTAGTTCCCGCAACTCGCGAGCAACGCGCCAAACAATGCTATGAAGAATGTTTTTTTCATTTTGTGGTGTCCTCTGATTTTAGTTCTTTCCACGCTAGTTGAACTCTTCTTGCACGCATTGCTGCATAAAGGAATAGCACAAGTGCAAACCAATATTTTCTTTGGCCGGGTAAGGTGTTGTCTAACGCATTGGAGGCCACACAAAAGATGGCCATTCCAACGAAAACTCCTACCATAATAATCTGGCTTATCAGCAAGGGCTTTTTCAGCATAGGGTGCAAATTTAATCGTTTACAAGTGAAAATTGAATAGGAATAGTTTGTTTTACAGCAACGGACGTATTTCCGCTACGACCGGGGATCCAATTCGGCATTTTTTGAATGGCTTTCAATGCTATTTTATTCAACTCGTCCCCGTTCTCAATGCCACGTTCCACCGATACGCGAGAGATGCTTCCATCTTCTTCAATTACGAATGAAACGTAGACTGTTCCTTCGATTCCAAGGTTCTTCATTCGCTCGGGATAGTAGATGTTGTCTTGAAGGAAGGCATACAATTCAGAGACTCCGCCAGGAAATTCGGGCATGAACTGAGCGAATGTTTTGAAATTGTTATTTTTTTTCTTTTTCACGGTAGTTGTGTCCACCTCGAAATTGGGATCCTCTGGAAATCCGAAGAAATCATCATCGTCGCCTCCCAGACCAATTCCTCCAAAACGACTGAAAACGTTGGTTTTCTTGGTGGTGTTATCCACTATGTTCACGGTTCGGTTTTCAACGCCACCTCCTTGCGCTTTCTGCACGAGGGATTGTTTCTTCGGTTCTTTTTTTGGTTGAATTTTAATTTCATCCAAACGCACGGTCGCGAGTTGGGTCATTTGAACTTCCGGTGCCTTTTTCTCAATGGCTTTGTTAGTCAAGGTCAGCGTGAAGAGGAAGCCAGAGACGAGGCAAATGGCCATGGCTGTTGAGAGTAATGTTCGGCGACCGTAGTTTTTACGAAGCGTGTAGGCGCCATACATTTTGTTGCGGGTTTCAAACACTACTTCATCGAGTGTTTTGAAAAGGGTGCGAGTCTTTTTCATAACTGTTGTTTTCTTTTTCAAACGAGTTATTGCACTGTCCTGGTCTGTTGAAGGTCTATCTTTGACATTCATTTCCATCTATAAATTTCCTTTCTATGAAAGTTAAATTGTTGCTTATTTGCCTTCTTGTTTTTGCTGAAACCCAAGCGCAGCAAGCAAAATTCCTTGTTTCAAATGGAAAAAAATTACCCTTGAAAGAATATGTGGTAGGTGGCGATTATGAAGCGCGATTGCCTTTTATCTTGTTTTTGCATGGCGCTGGCGAGCGCGGTAGCGACAACGTTTCTCAGACCAAAGTTGGACTTCCTATTCTCATGGAAACGTTGAAAGCCGCAGGACTTGAGCATTACGTCCTTTGGGCTCCCCAATGTCCAACAGATCAAAGATGGACAGATGTCGATTGGAAGGCGATTGAGCACACCATGAAAAAAAATCCAACTTGGCCTATGCAAGTATTGATGAATGGAATTGACTCTCTCGTGTTGAACACGAGAATGATCGATACAACGCGCATGTACATTGTTGGATTGAGCATGGGCGGATACGGTACTTGGGAGTACATTGCGCGTCAGCCGTATCGCTTTGCTTCAGCAATGCCGGTTTGCGGGGGTGGAGACATTGCACAAACGAAGAACAATACGCAAACCGCCGTGTGGGCCTTTCATGGAAAGGCCGATAATGTTGTTCCTTATGAGAATTCAGTTCGTATAGTGAACGCAACAAAAAAGGTGAACACGAATGTTCACCTCATTTCTTATCCAGATGTCAAACACGACAGTTGGAACAAAGCTTTCGCTGAAAAGAAAATCGTTCGCGATTTCATTTCAACACGAAAGAAATAATTTCTATTATCCGAGCTGTTCTTTGATCGCGGCAATCTTACTCAACGCGTCAGATTGTTTTTTGCGCTCGCCTTCCAATACAGCAGCCGGAGCATTTTGAACGAAGCGTTCATTCGAAAGCTTCGCCTCTACAGACTTTAAGAAGCCTTCGAGGTAAGCCAACTCTTCCTTCATCTTCGCTTGCTCTGCTTCAACGTCAACAGACGCAGTATATGGAATGAAATATTCAACACCATTCACCATGAAGCTGAAAGATGGGTTCATCTTCTCAGACACTTCATTCAATTCAGAGATGTTGCACAAATGTTTGAAGGCTGCATCGAACGAAGAATTTCTGTTTGCTGTTTTCATGAATGAAACAACCAAGGCTTCTTTGTTCGGAAGGTTTTGCTTTTTGCGAACGTTACGAACTTCAGTCACCAATTGCTCAAACTCTTCAAATTCTTTTTGAATATTCGCGTCGAAGCTCTTCGCTGCAGGCCAATTCGCTGTACAAATCATTTCCGATTCGCTCTTCCAAGATTCCATGTGTTGCCACATTTCTTCGGTTAAGAATGGCATAAACGGATGCAACACTTTCAATAAATTTTGGAAAATATCAAGTGTGTCGTTGTATGTTTTCGAATCGATTCCTTTTCCGTAAGATGGCTTCGCCATTTCCAAATACCACGCGCAGAAGTCGTCCCAAATTAATTTGTACGTCTGCATCAACACTTCGCTAATACGGAACTTATCGTAACCGTCTTCCATCTCAGCAAGTACTTGCTCGAAGCGATTGTTCATCCACTTCACTGCAATAGCAGAAGATTTAGGTTGCTCCAAAGAAGCATCGATCTTCTCTTCCCAACTCTTCACCAAACGGAAGGCGTTCCAAATTTTATTGGCGAAATTTCTTCCTTGCTCGCAAAGCGATTCATCGAATGGAAGGTCATTTCCAGCAGGAGATGAAAGCAACATTCCAACACGAACACCGTCTGCTCCGAACTGTTGCATGAGTTCAATCGGATCGGGTGAGTTACCCAACGACTTGCTCATCTTTCTTCCTTGCTTATCGCGAACGATGCCGGTGTAGTAAACGTTTTTGAAAGGGAAGTTCCCAACGTATTCATATCCTGCAACAATCATTCGTGCAACCCAGAAGAACATAATCTCTGGAGCCGTTACCAAATCGGCAGTAGGGTAGTAGTAGTCTAATTCTTCTTTCGAATAGAATCCGTCGAACACACTAATTGGCCACAACCAAGAGCTGAACCAAGTGTCTAATACATCGTCGTCTTGCTTCAAATCTGCAGCACTCCATGAAGCACCTTTGGCTTGAAACTGTGCAACGGCATCTTCAATGTTTTTCGCAACTTCAAAACTTCCATCAGGCGCGTAGAACGCAGGAATGCGATGTCCCCACCACAATTGACGAGAGATACACCAATCTTTGATGTTCTCCATCCAATTGCGATAAGAGTTCTTGAATTTCGGAGGGAAGAAACGAATGGTGTCGTTCATGACGTTTTCCAAAGCAGGCTTGCTGAGGTCTTTCATGTCAACGAACCACTGTAACGACAAGCGCGGTTCAATAACCACGTCTGTGCGTTCTGAATATCCAACTTTATTCAAGTGCTCTTCGGTCTTGGCTAGCAGTCCGGCAGCATCTAAATCTTTTGCAATTTGATCACGAACTGCAAAGCGCTCTTGACCCACATACATGCCTCCTGCTTCGGAAATTGTTCCGTCTGCATTCATCATGTTAATCACTTCCAGTTGGTATTTTTCACCCAACATAAAGTCATTTTGATCGTGTGCAGGCGTTACTTTCAAGCATCCTGTTCCGAATTCAATTTCAACATATTCATCTGCAATGACGGGAACAGCGCGGTTCACCAACGGAACAATAACTTTCTTTCCGTGAAGGTGTGTGTAACGCTCGTCTTTTGGATTCACGCAAACAGCGGTGTCTCCAAGAATGGTTTCAGGACGGGTAGTCGCAACGGTTAAGAATTCGTTGGTTCCTTCAATCTGATATTTTAGGAAATACAATTTCGATTGTATTTCCTTGTGTATTACTTCTTCGTCTGATAAAGCGGTAAGTGCAGCAGGATCCCAGTTGATCATGCGTTCACCACGATAGATTTTTCCTTTTTTGTGAAGGTCAATGAAGCAGTCGATTACACTTTCGTAATATTTCGGGTCCATGGTGAAACGCGTGCGATCCCAGTCGCAGCTCGCTCCTAACTTCTTCAATTGATCTAAAATAATTCCACCGTGCTTGTGCGTCCATTCCCACGCGTGCTCCATGAACGCGTCGCGAGAAAGGTCAGATTTCTTAATTCCTTCTTTGCGCAGTTTCTGAACCACTTTCGCTTCAGTAGCAATAGAAGCGTGGTCGGTACCCGGCACCCAACATGCGTTGAAGCCGCGCATACGTGCACGGCGAATAAGTAAATCTTGAATGGTATTATTCAACATGTGTCCCATGTGCAATACCCCTGTGACGTTCGGCGGAGGAATAACAATGGTGTACGCGGGCTTGTCGTTAGGAGTAGATTTAAAAACCTTCTTCTCTAGCCACATTGCGTAAATGCGGTCTTCCGTCTCGTTTGGAGAGTATTTGCTTGGAATTTCCATGTTTGTTGAATGAAGGTGCAAATTTAAGCACCTGCCTTCAACTTCAGTGGGAAAATATCGATTAAAGAGAAATTACTTCTCTTGCAATTTCATCACTCACTTCAACTTGAAATGAACACTGACCAATTTCTGTTATCAATGAAAAGTGAAACACACCGTTCTTATTCTTCTTATCGTTTAACATGAATTGAAAAATCTGATCTTGTTCTTCTTTGTTGAAAGATGGAAGCGGTCCGAAGATATCCAGTATTCTTTTTTCAATGTTTTGAGCCAAAGAAGCATTGAGCATTTCCAACTTAACGGCTATTCGATTTTCAAGGACCATTCCCCAGCCTACAGCATTGCCGTGAGTAATGGGATCAGATTTCTTGAGAAAGAAAGATTCGATTGCATGTCCAATGGTATGACCGTAGTTTAACTTCTTTCGAACCGAACGTTCATTCGGGTCCTCGTTAGTGATTTCTGATTTTATTTCATTGGAGCGTTTAACGAAGACAGCAATGTGAGAAGCTTCATTAGAATTGACATGAGAAAGTGCTTCCCAATAATCAGCGTCGGCAATGAGCGCATGTTTAAGCATTTCAGCAAAACCAGATTTCAATTCTTTTTCAGGAAGGGTATCTAAGAATCCAGTAAAAACAAGAACACTTAACGGCCAGCTAAATAGTCCAACAGCATTCTTCACATCCATTATGTCAATACCACACTTTCCACCTATAGCAGCATCTACTTGGGCCATAACGGTAGTTGGAATGTTAATGAAGTCGATTCCTCTTTTGTATGTTGAAGCAACGAATCCGCCAATGTCTGAAATTACACCTCCGCCCACATTCAGAAGAAGCGATTGCCTGTCGGCATTGTGATGAAGTAATTCTTCATAAAGCTGCCCAACGATTTCCAGCGATTTGCTTTCTTCCCCTTCGGGAATTTCAATAATCGGAACTTCGTTTAAAGCCGGAATGGTTTCTAGTAGGAAACGAACACATTGTTCGTTCGTATTGGTATCGCACAGAATGAAAGTAGCCGAATGCTTGCTCACTTCCTCTGTGAGAATTTTTTGAATTTCGTCGAATGAATGAATGGTTTTAACGTTCATGGGAGTGTGAATTTATAACTTATTCTTCAGAACTGTTCTTCAATGACATGAAAATGTTATAGGCGCCCTTCACTACAATCTTAGTGTCTTTCAAAGCATCTGCCTCAAGCAATTCAGCTTGTGTATTGTTAGTAAACCCAAGGTATACAGAGGTCATCTCAAACAAGCCATTACCCTTGTCAATAAATACATAATCTTGTTTTTCGAATTGAATAATGGCTTCCTTTGGAACTATCCACCCTGTCGAGTTTGGCGTTGTAATCTCTGCATTCCAAATAGATCCTGGAATTGCAGGTTGTCCTGATAGCGAACAAATCACTTCAATCTTTCCATTTCCATCTACCGTTGGTTGAATGTATTGAATAGTCGAAGAAATAGTTTTTGAGGCATTCATGAGATCGGTTAAAAGAACAGATTGACCAATACTTAAGTAAGGAAGATCTTTCTCGAAAACGATAATTTTCGCAATTGGATTTTCAGTTCCAACATAACTCATCCACACAGCGTCTGCAGCTATGTAACTTCCAACAGAAGCATTCACGGCGGAAACAACTCCGTTGTTTTTCGCAACCACACTCACTTTAGAAGTGATGTTGTTCGGGGTGAGTTTATCTGCGCGTATTCCAAGTAGGTTTAACTTTTCTTTTAAACTCATCATGCGTATCAAAGCCGATTGCTCGGCCGATTTCACTTCTTCAAAATTCTTATCGCTGGTCGCATGTGAAGCAGCAAGTTCTTCTTGGCGCTTTGCGTTTTTTTGCAGCAATTCGAATTCATTTTTAGCAAGCAAATAATCTTGCTGAATAGCAATGTATTCGGGGTTTTCAATAACACCGATAACTTGACCAACCTTCACTTGTTGTCCGGGAATGACGTTGCTTGAAACAACATATCCGCCGAACGGAGAAGTGACTTGAATGCGCTCGTTGGCATTCACTTCAACGGTTGCAGTTCCTTGAATGGTTCTGTTAATTGGAAGTTGCTGAGGCGATTCAGAACTTACTGTTATTTGAGCCAATTGATCGGCTGAAAGTTGAACTTGTGTTTGCACGGTGGTTTCTTTCTTTTGCTCTTCAGGCGCGCTGCTGCATGCAACAAAAATTAGAACAAGGGGAAGTAGACGTTTCATAAATTTATTTTTCTGTAATGAATTCAATTTCGATGAGTGTGTTGTTTTTAAGTTGAAGAGCCGACCAATAGTTCAGCTGCATCTGCATAAGATTTTGCAAATTCCAAGACCATTCCATGTAATTGATATTTCCAGTTTCAAACTGTTTGGTTATTTGTGTAGAAATAGACTTCGCTGACTCTGATTCATTCACCCATTTTCCGAGAGTTAGCAGTTGCGCATTCACTTGAGCCAATTGCTCGAATAACGTGTTCAGTCTTGCGTTGAATTGCTGAATAAGCAAGTTTGTTTTCAACAGTTGTACATCGAAATCCATGCGATTCGCAGCAAGATTTGCTTTTTGTTTTTTTCTGTCTGTTGGAAGAACTATGGCAGCACCAACTGAAGTGAATCTGTTGGAAGGACCGTAGTACGCGTCTGTCCCGGAGATGTTCTGGTAACCAATAATGGACATGTTGTTCAATGAAAATTCCAACGTAGGCTTTTTCATTTGTTGCAGAATTGCAACTTCCGACTGAATGAACTCTTGCTCGAGTTTAGCAATTCGAATTTCAGTATTTGAAATTTCTTCGTTTCGATTTCCGTTGTACAGAAATTCGAATTGATTGTCATTGATCATTAACGTTCCGTTCCAACCAACAAGTTGCTGAAGCGAATACATCTCTTGATTTTTCTCAAGTTGAAATTGAATAATCTGTTGCTCTAACTGAATGCGTTGTTGTTCTACTAAGAGCTTGGCATAGGATGTCTCGTCTCCTAATTCAATGCGTTTGGCGGTAAGCAATTCTACTTGTTTAATTCTCGAAATGTTTTCGTCCAGGAGTGAAATTTTCCGAGATAAAATGGCCAATGCAAAGTAAGATTGCTTAATGGAACGAATCACTTCCTTTCTAGTTAGAACAATTTGTTCCTCTGCTTTACTCACGTTCAATTGTTGTCGCTTATTGAGCGATTCGGAGTATCCGGGTAAATGAAAAGCTTCAGAAATTGAGATGCGATGATCCATTGCGGCACTGTTCACATTTCCATATTCATTGCTTATAGAGAGGGGAGACCAATTACGATAGACGCTTGCTTTTTTACTTTCCGATTCGAAGGCGATTTTCGCTGCCTGAATCGAAAGGTTGTTTTTATCTGCAGAGGCAATCAAGTCCTCAACATTGACTTTTTGTTGCGCTTGCGCGGAAGAAAAAGAAAGTAAGGCAATAAGAATTGTCAAAGGAATTGAAACGGTTCTGCGCAGCTCACGTTTTTTCTGCCAAACGTATAGAATTGGAAGAACGTACAGTGTAAGTATAGTTGCCGAGATAAGTCCACCGATTACAACAAGCGCAAGCGGACGTTGAACTTCTGCACCTGCACCTTGTGATACTGCCATAGGAATGAAACCGAGAGAGGGTGCTAGTGCAGTCATTAACACAGAGCGCAATCGAATTTTTGTTCCTTGCGCTGCAATGCGTTTATAATCTATCCAGCCTTCGTTTTCGAGTCGTTTGAATTCGGCAATCATTAAGATTCCTTCCAAAACAGCAACTCCGAAAAGTGCAATAAATCCAATACCGGCCGAAATGCTGAAGTTGGTTCCGGTGATGAACAAAGTGAATATTCCACCAATCGCAGAAAGTGGAATGGCCGTATAAACCAACAGACTGTCTTTAATGCTGCCCAATGCAAAATACAAGAGTAGGAAAATCATTGAGAGTGCAATGGGAACTACAATGGATAACCTTGCTTTTGCGGCTGTAAGATTTTCAAAGGTTCCGCCGTAGTTAATGCTATAACCGTCGGGGAAATTGATTTCTTGCTCTTCCTTGTTTTTTAAATCCTGAACAACAGACTGCACAT
>JBDLUS010000003.1:0-4763 GCA_039805165.1 Bacteroidota bacterium
CAGGCGACGAGGTGATTGTTCCGGCTATTAGTTGGATAAGCACAGCCGAAGCTGTAACAACTGCGGGCGGAGTTCCTGTTTTTGTAGATGTAGATGAAGATTTTCTCATTGATATTTCGAAAATAGAAGAGCGCATTACAGCTCGCACTAAAGCAATCATTCCTGTGCACCTCTATGGAAACCCCGTTGACATGAATGCGCTAATGGCGATTGCAAACAAACACGGTCTCCTCGTTCTAGAAGACTGCGCGCAATCGCATGCTGCGACCATAAACGGACAAAAAGCAGGAACCTTTGGACAAGCCGCAAGTTTTAGTTTTTACCCCGGTAAAAACTTAGGTGCCTACGGCGATGCGGGCGGCATGGTGACGAACAACGACGACATTGCGAAAATCGCCCGAGCCATCGCGAACCACGGTCAAGAAGGAAAACACAACCATACCCGCGAAGGAAGAAACTCGCGTATGGACGGCATTCAAGCAGCCGTCCTCAATACAAAACTGCCGCACCTTGAAACCTGGACAGAAGGACGCAGAAAAAACGCGCATTTGTATCATTCACTTTTGAATGAAAATATCGTTAAACCTATCGAAAGAGAGGGTTTCCGTCACGTGTTCCATCTTTACGTTATTCAACACGAAGACCGCGACGGTCTTATGGCGAAATTGAAAGAAGCGCAAATCGACACTGCGGTCCACTACCCCGTTCCATTGCCGTTGATGCCTTGCTATACTTCGCGCTTTCATCATACCGAAGCCGACTATCCGGTTGCAGCAAGACTTGCGAAAAGAATCCTTTCGCTGCCCATGTACTCCGAATTGACAGCCGAGCAAATTGCCTACGTAGCCGAGCATGTAAATGCCAACTACTAAAAAACATATCATACTCGTTAACTACGACTTCCCTCCGAACAAAGGAATAGGCGGAAGACGTTGGGGGAAATTAGCCAAAGAATTCGCGGAACAAGATTGCATCGTTCACGTCGTTAAGGCAGAAGCAATAAGCGATACAGACAAATCGGTCTGGAGCGAAGAAGTCAACAACAAGAACATTTTCGTTCACTCTTTGCCTCGTGTTTACCCGAATATTCTTCTTACTCAGCCCAAGAATTTTCTCGAAAAACTTCAATACCGCAAAGCGCTAAATTCTGTTAAAAAGAATTTCAAAGGAACCCCGTACGACATTAGTTTGGGATGGGAAAAACACCTTGTCCCGAAGCTGAATGAACTTGTAAAAAAGTTTCCCATCGAATGGATCTTCGCTACCGGTGCGCCTTGGGACATGCTGCGTGCTGTAGCCGAATGGGGAAAAAAAAACGCTTCAATAAAATTCTGGGCAGACTTTCGCGACCCTTGGCTGAACGCCCGCAACTACGGCATGCCGTTTTTAAGTCCCGAAAAAATGAAAGAAGAAGTCCTAAAGGCTTCCAGTGTGCTTGAACATGCAACAGTACTTTCAGCGCCAGCAATGCAAATACTTGATCATTTCACTTCATTGAAATTGATTTCAACAAAGAATAAAAAATTCTACCATTTAAAACATTTTCATTCTGAACCAAAACTAACCGAACAATCATTCGGTTTTTCTTCAAGTGAAATAACTTTCGAATACGGAGGAGAAATTTACCTCGATACTGAGCCGTTTTTAGAGCAAATGGCATCGGACCTGACGAAACTTCGCGAGTTCGATCCTGCTTTGTATGAGAGGCTCAGCATCAATTTCCATTCGACCAGCTTCGAAAAAATACAATCGATTTTCAAGTATCATCCTTGTGTTCGCATCTCGGATTCAATAGGTAAAAAAATTGAAGATCGAATTGCGCAGGCACACTGGTGCATCATTTTGTTAGCCGATCACAACAAGGATTTCTTCACCACGAAATACTTCGAGTATCAAACATTGGGCACACCCTATTTGTATGTAGGAGCAAACGGGCAAGTGCTTCAAAGCATTGAAGAAGAAAACCGAGGAACGACTTGGGAGAACTTCTTTCAATCGCTCATGAAAAACGACCCGTTGAATCCAAAAGAATTTAATCAAGTAGCCCATGAAAGCAATTCGCTTTCAAACCGTGTAAGCGAGATGTTAGAACACATGAAATCATTTCAATAATTCATGAAAATTCTATTCTATTCCCCACATCCAACCTTGTACTTCAATGCTCCAACAGGCTACGGGAGTCACATGCGCGGAATGGTGAATGGATTCAGAGAAGAAGGACATACCGTTGACATTTTAGTTCTTGGCAATACCCCGCAATCAATAGATTCGTCCAAGCAAACGAATTCTTTCAAATCAACTTTAAAGAAAGTGCTCCCAAAAATACTTTGGCGCACCCTGAAAGAAATTCAACAAATTCGATTCGACAAACATGCAGCCCGTGAACTTCGCAATGCCATTCAAAAATTCAATCCTGATATCGTTTACGAACGATCCGCATGGATGAGCAATGGTAGTGTTCAAGTGCTAGAGTCATTGAGTCTAAAACATGTGGTTGAAATAAACGCTCCGTTCGAAGAAGAAGTGAAAGAATTTGAAAAGGCGTCTTCATTCATTTCCTTCATTGGGAAAAAGAAACTGAAGAACCTTCTTCAATCGGCCTATCTCGTTGCACCTATAACAAGTTCACTTCAAAAACACATCGTGAAAAATTACGGTGTCAACCCCGAAAAATGTCTTGTAGTTCCGAACGCCATTGATAAATCAGAAATTCAAATAACAGATTCTCGTGTAGAAGAAATTCGAGAAAAATTCGAGTTGACGAATAAAACTGTGATTGGATTTGTCGGATCTATTTTTCCTTATCACGGCGTTGATCGATTGATTCACGCAGTTTCCAAATTGAATAATTCCGATGTTTCACTGCTCATCGTTGGCGATGGTTATTTGATTCCTGAACTGAAAGAACAAGCGCGTGCACTCGGTTTGAATTCACGTGTTCATTTTACCGCATCGGTTCCAAAAGAAGACGTCTACAATTACATTGCAGCAATGGATGCAGTTACGCTTCCAAATACAGAATGGTATTGTTCTCCAGTGAAACTGTTTGAATACGGTGCGCTTGGTAAAATTGTTCTGGCCGTGAACGAAGCTGGAGTAAGTGACGTTATGACTAATTCCGATGGGATTCTGTTTGAAAACAACGAACGTGATTTTCAAGAAGCATTGAACTTCACTATTTCCAATTTGAATCAACTGAAAGAGAAGGCGAATGCCTTTCAACAAAAAATACTTTCGAATCACACGTGGAGCGCTAACGTAAGACAAATTCTTAATCAACTAAACGCTTTGAAATGAAAATTTGTCTTCTCACCGATGGCATTACACCATTCGTCACTGGCGGAATGCAGCGACACAGCTTCAATTTATGCAATGAGTTATTGAAGCACGGACATGAAGTAACCTTGGTGCATTGCGTATACGGGAAAAGTGTGCTTCCGAAAAAAGAAGAAGTGAAATTGCTCTTCGAAAAGTCAGAAAATTTAACTGTTCATTCGTTGCGCTTTCCTGCATCAAGTGGAATGCCGGGGCACTATATAAAAGAATCTTATCAATATTCATTTACTATTACTTCCTTGCTTAAAGAGCAACTTCCGTTGTTCGATTTGGTATACGTTAAAGGATTCAGCGGATGGGATTTGTTACAACAAAAGAAAAAAGGGAAGATAAAGACCGGTCCAATCTTAGTGAATTTTCACGGACTAGAAATGTTCCAGGAACCCGCATCATTCGGCGAAAGACTGAAATCTTATTTACTGAAATCGCCAGTTAAATGGAATTTAAATCAAGCCGATTATTGTATTTCCTACGGAGGGAAAATTACTTCTCTCCTGAATCGTATTGGAATTCCTTCTTCCAAAATATTGATAATTCCAGGGGCTGTAAGTGACGTTACACTTCTTGAAAAAAGAGCACTTCCAACGAACAAAAAATTTCTCTTTGTTGGACGTTACGAGCGCAGAAAAGGAATTGAGGAATTAATGCAAGTGGTTTCTTCCAAGCCTGAAATAGAAATTTCATTTGTAGGAGCAATTCCTCCTTCAAAAAAAATAAAACGAGGCAACGTTAACTATTACGGCGATGTAAAAGACGTAAACGAACTCAACAAAATCTACGACGAGCACACCTTCATTCTTTCACCCTCGCACTCTGAAGGAATGCCGAATGTGCTGCTTGAAGGGATGAGCAGAGGATTGATCCCAATAGCCACCACAGTTGGTGCAGTGGAAGAATTGGTCAATGGTTCGAATGGATTTCTTCTTGAACCAAAAAACGTAACTTCTATTCAAGAAACTATTGAAAAAGCATTGTCTCTTGCAACACCTGAGTTAGATATACTTTCAAGTGAGGCAATTCGTACAATCCGATCGAGTTTTACATGGTCACACATAATTTCTATTACAATAGAAAAGTTTCAACGCGTGATTGAAAAGTCTTAAATTCACCGCAAAGAATATTTTAGTGAAGAAAGGGTATTTCAAAGGACTAGATAGTTTGCGCTTTTTCGCTGCTTTGGCGGTCTTCTTCACGCATGTCGAATTAATTAAAAAATTCACGGGCTTTGGAAGCCATTGGATAGATCCTGAAGAAAGAATTACCAAGTTCACGGTGTTTCAATCTGTGATGTCGAAAGAGATAGACCCTCTCTCGCCTCTTATTGCCTATAGCAGCGCACTAGGCGTTGTTTTCTTCTTTGTGCTAAGTGGATTTCTAATTACCTATTTGCTCTTAAAAGAAAAGGAATCGAACAAGACCATTCAAAT
>JBDLUS010000004.1:0-8540 GCA_039805165.1 Bacteroidota bacterium
TTCCCAGGGCTCCAATGGAACCCAAAAGAATTCCAGAAGCCGTCATTAGTGAAGGCCATTTTCTTTTTCCAACAAAATAAAGTATGGCCACCAAAATGGGATTGGTGCACATGATAATGGAAGCATTTACAGGAGTAGTGAGCGAAAGCCCATTGAAGAAAAACAATTGGTTGGTGGCTACGCCAGTTAGTCCGCAAAAAAGGAAAAGTGGAATGTCGCGCAATTTAGGAATCTCCAAAAACTTGAAAGAAACCAAAAAGAAGAGGGCCAACGCACCCGACACACGAAGAACAATGAATGCATTGGGGCCAATGGGATTGGGCATGACCCATTTCGCAATGAGGTAGTTCGCGCTATAAATGAGCGCAACTGCGAGCAAGGCTAAATGAGCACCAAGATTCTTGTTATTTGCCACGTGGCAAAATTATTTCTTTTGAAGAAAAGCTTTCGCAGCAGCAACTACCTTCGGGGCGTTGCCGATGAAGATTTGATCGTTGAAAATCAAAACCGGACGCTTTAAGAAGGTGTATTCTTTCAAAATGTATTTCTTGTAATCCTTCTCAGTTAACTTCTTTTCATTCAAGCCGAGTTCGCGGTATTTCAAGGCACGTCGGCTGAATAAGGCTTCATAGCTTCCTGCTAGCGCATGCATTTCTGTTAGCTGTTCTTCGCTAATTGAAGAGGTTTTAATGTCTTGAAGTTCGGTTCCTTTCGGAAGTGGACTTAATTCATTAATGATATTCTGACAAGTGCCACAGTTGGCTAGGTGATATATTTTTTTCATTTTGAAATATTAATGTGGAAAGAGGAATGCGATGTTTTTGCTGAATAATTTCAGCGCAATGGCTAACAGAATAATACCGAACATTTTCTCGAGTATAGCGAGCCCGTTCGGGCCTAAAACACGTTCAATGCGATTGGTTAATTTCAATACGAGGAAGATGATAGGCATATTCAAGAGAATGGCAATCACAATGTTTATGCTTTGGTATTCCGCTCGAAGTGCAATGAGTGTGGAAATTGTTCCTGCACCGGCAATGGTAGGAAAGGCAAGGGGCATAACAGCAGCCACTTTCGATGACGCTTCTTTTTGT
Organism: Bacteroidota bacterium; assembly: GCA_039805165.1. Taxonomy (GTDB): domain Bacteria; phylum Bacteroidota; class Bacteroidia; order Flavobacteriales_D; family Sanyastnellaceae; genus CAIZGX01. The sequence goes on from JBDLUS010000004.1 coordinate 1,095, forward strand.
TTGAAAATTTGAATGCCTAAGATCATTTCCATGGCAATGAAGAACAGGATGAACGCGCCGGCTACTGCGAACGAGTATACATCTACGCCGAAAATGCTTAAGATAGATTCTCCAGCAAATAAGAACAAGAGCATGAGAACGAGTGAAACCAGGGTAATAAGCAAAGGTTGTATTTTACCCGTTTTCTTTTGTGTGTCGAGAATAATGGGAATGCTGCCGACGATATCTATAACAGCGAACAACACCATAAAACAAGAGCCAATTTCTACCCAATTCATGTGGCGAAATTACACCGCATAAGCGTGTTACAAATTACATTTTCGAAATAAAGTTTTCAATAGCTTTTGGAAAGTGCATTATTTCAAGAGCACGCACTTTTGATTCTATTTCAGCGGCTGAGCAATCTTCAACATTGCAGGCGGCTTGGAAGATAATTTCACCCTTGTCGAATTCTTCATTCACGAGATGAACTGTAATTCCACTTTCTTTCTCCCTGGCTTCGCAAACAGCCTCATGCACGAAATGTCCGTACATACCCTTTCCTCCGAATTTGGGAAGAAGTGCTGGATGAATATTGATGATTCTATTTTCGAAGGCACGAACAAGGTTCGAAGGCACTAACCAAAGGAAGCCGGCTAGAATAACCAAATCAATTTTTCTGTTCTGAAGTTCTTGAACGAACTGGTCCGATGTTTTGAAATTCTCTTTGGTAAGAAGCATCGAATCGATGTTGTTGTCTTGAGCAATTTTAAAAACTCCGGCTTGTGCGTTGTTGCAAGCAATGAAGGAAATTTGAACGGAAGAGTTTTTGAAATGTTGAATGATGTTCGCGGCGTTGCTACCTGCACCTGACGCTAAAATGGCAATGTTCATGAATTTGTATTCGATGCAATAAGTTGGTTCAATTCTTTTTGTACTAAGAAGGTCAATCGCGGTTGCATACTAAGAATTACTTGCAGTTCTGCGTGCAATTCTTTGCGCTCAAGGGCTTTTGCCTTTTGTTCTATCCTTTCAAGTAAACCTCCGGTTTTATTCAATCCGAATAACTTGAATGAAGATTTAAGTTTATGCGTTATTTCTGAAATCTGATTTAAATCGTTTTCGTTCAAGGCAAACTTCAATTCGTTGAAATGTCGTTCGATTTGATCAAGGAAAACGGTAGTCATGCGAATCATTTGTTCTTTCGAACCATTCATGAGCGCACTTAGGTTTTCAAGGGAAATGTGTTCTGAATTTTGTTCTTCAGCGTTAGCCGCGTTCTCAATTAGAAACATTATTTTCTCTAGTAAATATTGAGGGTTGTATGGCTTGGTTATGTATTCATTCATTCCAGCCTGCCAACATTTTTCTTTTTCGCTTTCAAGTGCATTTGCGGTTAAAGCAATAATAGGAACGCTCGAATGGAGTTCATTGCGAATGGCTATTGCTGCTGCCACACCGTCCATTACAGGCATTTGGATGTCCATAAGAACAACATCGATATCCTTGTTTTTCACGGCTGTAACAGCTTCTTCACCATTTTCTGCAATGTGTATGTTGGCGTTCCATTTTTTCAAAATGGTAACGGCAAGAAAACGATTTAACTCGTTATCTTCTACAATAAGAACATTCTTACTGGTTAAATCAGATTGAACTACAGATACGCTTTTCTCTTGTTCTGCCGCCTCTGGCATTGAAAGACAAAACTTGAATGTAGAACCTACGTTCTTTTCACTTTCAACTTTTATTTCTCCGCCTAACAATTCAGCTATTGATTTTGAAATGGCAAGTCCAAGACCTGTTCCGCCGAACCTACGTGTAATGGTGTTGTCTTCTTGAGAAAAGAATTCAAAAATAGTTTTGAGTTTTTCTTGATCAATACCTATTCCTGTATCTGTTACATTAAAACAAAACTCATTGAGTTTACCTTTCTTTTCGAAAGTGATTTTCAACGAAACGTTTCCTTTATCGGTAAACTTAATCGCGTTAGAAATGAGGTTGTTTAGGATTTGTCCTAAACGCGTTGGATCGCCGAAAACCCACTTGGGCATGTCTTTCGGATAATCTATGCTGAAGGAAATTCCTTTTTCATCTGTTCGTAACAGATAACTCGTGTACAAAGGATCTACAATAGAACGAATGTCAAACGGAATGAAGTCGGCAGAGAACTTTCCACTTTCCAATTTCGACATGTCCAAAATATCGTTCACAATAACCATTAAACTTTTTGAAGAAGATTGAATGGCCTTTACATATTGCTTCTGCGTGTCGGAAATGTCTGTGTCGGCAAGAATACCCGACATACCTGAAATGGCGTTTATAGGAGTGCGAATCTCGTGAGAGATATTTGCTAAAAACAGTTTTCTTGTTTCTAGCGATTGTTCAGCGTTCTCTCTCGCTTCTTCCAATTGCTTCTCAAATTCCTTTCGCTCTTTAACTGTATTCGTTAAAACTTCTCCAATGCGCAGGATATCGTCATCTTTAATTTCTTGTTCTGGACTAATTGTCTGAATGGCGTCTTTGATGTTGTTTATCAATGCGCGTTGAACGGCAGCCTCTTCAAATAACTTTGCGTTTTTTTCAAATAACTCTTCACCACTCAAACGCATAGCACGCTCAACCAACTCACGATTGCTGTCGTAAAGCAAGTAGCTTTGATTAACGCTTTTTAAAAAATTAAAAAGATGTTCCGGAATCTCCTCTTGCAAACCCAGGTACTTTTTTACCTGACGCTTCAAGAGAGGATGCAATGAATCAAACGTCATATTCTCTCTTTGAACGTAGTTATTGTCATAGTCTGATTATGCAAAGAGTTGATGCCGTCTGTAGATGGACATATTTCTCCATTGCTGTAGAATCCACAAAAAGTAGACTCTTGATTGTATGTGTCAGCCACCGCTTCAATCTCTTCTTCCGTTCGGTTTTGCATTACAAGTTTTCTTCCAACGCATGATACCATAATTGTTAGATCTGGATATTCATTTTCGCTGATTTGGCTTTTTGTTGCCGCGTTACTTGCACTGTCTATTACCCTGTCGAAATTGGCCATCATGAATTGAACTTTCGAACCTACAGGAACGTTTCCTGCAAAAACCATGGTCTGATTTTCTTCGTTAATGGAGAGAATTGTTCGCACGAGTTTCGTTCCATCAGGTTTCAAAATGCAAATTGGGAACAACAAGGCTGCCCCGGGAAGTTCATTCGCTCGGTCTCCTAGATATTTTTTATACAACTCAAGTGCATTGGTGTCATCTAAATCATAAAGGACATTTTCCTCGGCCTTGGTTACCAAACGCAATGGACCAAAAAGATCCCACCCGTCGTTTGATCCATACCCAACTTCTATCGCTTCTCCGTATAAACCAATAGCGACAACCATATTCTCTGAAATCGTCGAGTTCAAACCCATAGTTGTTTTTGCAAAACGAGCAGAATCACCAGCCAATCCTCCTGTCACAGCAATGTGTTTAGGGAGATTTGCGGAAATACCCGCGATTAAATGATCGCCATTCATATGGCCACCTTCAGAAAAAAGTAAGATGTGTTTCAAATCATCAGCAACAAGTTCACTTGTAATTTGCTTTCCAATCTCTATGGCATCTTGTCCGGCAATATTCTCGCGCGTTGAAATTTTTATCGGTGTTTTTTCGAAAAGTATTGCCGTTGCAGAGGCCGAGTTTTCAAACATCTCATTTCCTTGAATCTCACCTGAAGTACTCACGAGAACGATGTCTGCTTTTGGGTAAGCCTTGTGAAGTGTCGTGTAATAATGGCTATTTGGAATAATGTCAATCCCTGCAAAGACCAGAACCAATTGAGCATTGCTAAGTTGAATATTACTTGTATCCCAGTCCTTGGTGACTGTCCATTGTATTTGCTCTGTTTTCATAGTTTTTTGGCTAAAAGGAGTTCGAATATACGAATTAATAAGCAGGTGCAGAATTGACTAAGGTCAGTGGCCGAACTGACAAGTGATTTCTGCTATCTTTACACTCGAATTTTAGTAAATAACAGACACGACCTTTATGTCAATTTCAGTAAGTCAGGTAGTCAAGATGTTCGGTACACAAACCGCTTTGAATGGAGTTTCCTTCGAAGCGAAAAAAGGAGAGGTCATTGGCTTCTTAGGTCCGAATGGTGCGGGAAAGAGTACAATGATGAAGATTATCACAGGCTATATTCCTGCTATGTCGGGAAAGGTTTCTGTCTGCGGATTCGATGTAAATGAGAAGCCTCTGGAAGTGAAAAGCCGCGTGGGTTATTTGCCTGAGCACAATCCGCTGTACACAGACATGTATGTTCGCGAGTATTTGACTTTTGCCGGAAGTCTTCACGGAGTAAAGAATTTGAAGAATAGAGTGGAAGAGGTTATAGCGTTAGTTGGACTTACTCCAGAAGCGCACAAGCCCATTCAGCAATTGTCGAAAGGTTACCGTCAGCGTGTAGGTTTGGCTCAAGCCATTATTCACGATCCGGAAGTGCTCATTCTTGATGAACCTACGAGTGGTTTAGATCCAAACCAGATTGCAGACATTCGTGAGATTATTATTCAAATGGGAAAGGAAAAGACCGTTTTACTTTCTACCCACATCATGCAAGAAGTTGAAGCCATGTGCTCTCGTGTGGTAATTATAAGCAAAGGAAACGTTGTAGCGAATGCGCCTGTTAATGAGTTAACGGCTTCAGATCAGAAATTAGAACAAGTATTTAAAGAGTTGACAACGAAATGATGGTTGCGAGTTTAGGTGGAGTTTTAAAAACCATTCTCTGGATTTTTATTATTTCCGGAATAATTCGATTTGTGGTTCGGTTAACCGCGAATTATGCCGTGAATAAAGTGAATGAAGAGGTGAACAAGAATAAAAGAAGAGAGAGCGAACCTCAGTTTGGGAATAAACAGACGACTGGACATAAAACGCCAGACAGCGAATATGTAGATTTTGTAGAAATAAAAGACCAGGAATAACATGAATAAGTTTTTGAAATTGTCTTGGCCACACGCAGTGGCAATCCTTTCACTCGTGATTTTAGCGAGTGTTTATTTTTCACCGCTTTGGCAAGGATATGATTTGAATCAACCCGATATTGTTCAGTGGAGAGGAATGTCGCAAGAGCTTTCTAACTACCGCGAACTTCACAACGAAGAAGCCTTATGGTCTAACTCGATGTTCGGAGGAATGCCAGCTTACCAAGTTTCTACAGAACACAACGCTAACTTGCTTCGTCCAATTTTACTAACCCTTCGTTTAGGTTTGCCCGGTGCAATTGGAACGTTGTTCTTGTGCTTCTTGGGTTATTACATTCTTGGTTTGTGCCTTCGCCTAGGTCCATGGTACAGCTTGGTTGGTGCAGTGGCCTTCGGTTTTGCAACCATAAATATTTTGTATCTCGGTGCTGGACATACAGGTAAAGTTACTTCGATTGCATTCTTGGCACCGGCGCTTGGTGGATTCATTCTGGCATTCAGAGGAAGAGCTTATTTAGGCGGAGCCATCTTTATGCTTTTCTTGGGATTGAACATTGCTGCGAATCACCTGCAGATGACTTACTATTTGGCATTCTTGCTTGTGGCTGTTGCTCTAGGAGAATCAATTCGTTTAGTCATAGCAAAACAATTCAAAGCGTTGGGTATGTCGTTGGCCGTGTTAGCCGTTGCTAGCGTTGTTGCCGTCCTTCCGAGTGCGAGTAACTTAATGACTACCTACGAGTACAGCAAGTACACTACTCGTGGAAGTTCAGACTTAACACTTAAGCCAAAGGAGAGTTCGAACATTGAACAAGAAGGTCTGAGCGGTTCTTATATTCTCGATTACAATTTCGCTTCAGGCGAGCAGTGGTCATTACTTATTCCAAACGCAAAGGGCGGTGCATCTTCCGCAATAGGAGATAAAAACAAAGAGGCTATTCCAAATGCTGCGAAAGGAAATAAAAATGTAAACAAATTCAAAGACGACCTAAAAGGAACCAACAGTTATTGGGGTGCACAGCGCTTCACAGGAGGAGCGTTCTATTTCGGTGCTGCTATTATGACGTTGTTCATTCTTGCTTTTGTTGGATTGAAAGACGGAATCAAATGGCCATTCTTGATTATTACACTACTTGCACTTGGATTGTGTTTGAAGGAAATGACTGGATTGAATTCCATGTTCATTGAAAAAATTCCGATGTACAACAAGTTCCGCGATTCAAAAATGATCTTGGTGCTTATTCAAGTTATGGCCGCTGCTATGGGTATGATGTTCTTGAAGAAATTGGTTGAAGGAGAAATTGCTTGGGGAAAGAACGGAAAGAAAATTCTTACAGGAGCGGTTGCTGTTTTTGCAATTGTGATCATGTATTTAAACGTAAGCCCAAGTTCAACTGGGACAATGATTAGCTCTCAAGAGCAAGAGCAATTCGACCAAATGGCGAAGGGCGGTCCGAAAGAACAAGTGGCTATGATTGACGATTACAGCAGTGCTTTGCAAGATGTTCGTGCTGAGATTTTCAAAGCCGATGCGAAACGCTCTTTGTTCTTGGTATTATTGATTTCGGGTGGAGTTCTCGCGCTTGTATACGTGAACAACAAGACTCTGAAAATGGCTATTCTTCCGATTGTAGGAGTAGTCGTTTTGTTCGATGGATTCAGCGTTTCAAGACGTTACTTGAATTTAGAAAAGGAAAAAGGAGCGTACAAGAAATTTGTAACGCTTGAAGAAAAAGAAATTCCTGTTAAGCCAAGCGCTGCAGACTTCTCGATTCTCGATTTGGAAAAACCTGCAGTTTCAGATTTCGACAACAAGTCGAATGCTTTGGAACAAGCTTTAACGAATTCAGGGATTTACGATCACGTGAAAACAAAAGGAGCCTTGAAAGAAGTTGCCAACTTCGGTGCGCTTCAATTAAACTCTGATTTCCGTGTGGCTCGTCTGGGCAATCCGTTTAACGATGCCGAGACTTCGTTCTTCCATAAGAGTATTGGTGGCTACCACGGTGCAAAGTTGAAGCGCATCCAAGAGGTTATCGATTTCCATTTGGCTGAAGAGCTAGACAGTGCGTTAGCATACTTGCAAAAGGGCACTTTCGACTCATTGGGTGGAAGCCTTACTGTGTTGAATATGCTGAACACGAAATATTACATAGGTAATCCAGAGCAACCTGCCATTCCAAATAAATTCGCTATGGGCAACGCTTGGTTTGTTTCTCAAGTGAAAACAACCAACAACAGCGATGAAGAAATGGTTGCATTGGGTGAAATAGATGCGAACAGGGAAGCCACAACCCAAGCGGCTTTCGCGACACAATTTCATGCGCCACAAACACCAGTGGATAGCACCGCTTCAGTTCGCATGTTGGCCTATGAAACGAAAGTGTTACGCTACGAAGTGAACAACACTTCTGCAGAGGCACAGCCTGTTGTGTTCAGTGAAATCTACTATCCGCAAGGATGGATTTGCAGAATTGATGGCAATGAAGTGGAAACTGCAC
>JBDLUS010000005.1:0-2737 GCA_039805165.1 Bacteroidota bacterium
TTGTCAACAACTGTTAAAATCTCTACTTGCACCATAACGGTTTAAGGTTGTAATTTCGCCGTCGTATTAGAAAACGCCTCTTACTTCATCCTACGAAGTGAGATAAAAAAAAAATGCCCAAAGACAAAAGCATTAAGTCGGTCCTTATTATCGGTTCAGGACCTATCGTTATCGGACAAGCATGTGAATTTGATTACTCTGGAAGCCAAGCTGCGCGCTCATTGCGTGAAGAAGGCATTGAAGTAACCCTCATCAATAGCAACCCCGCAACTATCATGACAGACAAGGTGGTTGCAGACAATGTTTACCTCCTTCCCCTCGAACCGGCAAGCATTGAGACCATTCTTAAAAATCATAAGATCGACGTTGTCCTTCCAACTATGGGAGGACAAACTGCATTAAACCTCGCCATTCAATGCGAGGAGAGCGGCATGTGGGAACAATACGGCGTTCGCATGGTTGGAGTTGATACCAAAGCCATTGAGATCACCGAAAACCGCGAGGCGTTTCGCGATTTAATGATTGAAATTGGAGTGCCTATGGCTCCGCAATTAACAGCAAAGTCTTTCCTTGAAGGAAAAGAAATTGCACAACAATTCGGCTTCCCACTTTGTATTCGTCCTTCGTATACACTCGGTGGTTCAGGCGCTAGCCTTGTGTACAACCAATCCGACTTCGACCGCTTGCTTACACGTGGACTGCACCTTTCCCCTATTCACGAAGTCATGATTGACAAAGCGTTAATGGGTTGGAAGGAATACGAACTCGAGTTGCTTCGCGATGCGAACGACAACGTGGTCATTATCTGTAGCATTGAAAATTTCGATCCAATTGGAATTCACACCGGAGACAGTATTACTGTTGCGCCGGCTATGACCTTAAGCGACACCACTTTCCAAAAGATGCGCGACATGGCCATTATGATGATGCGAGCCATTGGAAACTTCGCAGGTGGGTGTAACGTGCAGTTCGCGGTTTCCCCAGATGCGAATGAAGACATCATTGCCATTGAAATTAACCCGCGTGTGTCGCGCTCTTCAGCGTTAGCGTCGAAAGCAACCGGATATCCGATTGCCAAAATCGCATCGAAACTGGCCATCGGTTATCACCTCGACGAACTTCAAAACCAAATTACCAAGAGCACTTCGGCTTTGTTCGAACCAACCTTGGATTATGTGATTGTAAAAATTCCAAGATGGAATTTCGATAAATTCCCTGGATGTAATCGTGAGTTAGGTCTGCAGATGAAGAGTGTTGGTGAAGTAATGGGTATTGGAAGAACATTCCAAGAAGCCCTTCAAAAAGCTTGTCAATCCTTGGAAATCAATAGAAATGGATTGGGTGCCGATGGAAAAGAACTTCGCGATCAGCAAGAGATATTAGACTCATTAGAACACCCAAGTTGGAACCGTATTTTCCACATTTACGACGCCATTAAATTGGGAATACCCTTCAAAACCATTCAAGAAAAAACACGTGTCGATTTGTGGTTCTTGAAGCAAATAGAAGAATTACTTCAATTGGAACGTGTAATTGAAAAGCATTCGCTTGCTTCCATTCCGAAAGAATTGTTGTTTGAAGCAAAGCAAAAAGGATACGCCGACAGACAAATTGCGCATCTCTTGAAATGCTTGGAAAGCGAAGTGTATACGAAGCGCGATGAGATGGGCATTCAGCGTGTGTACAAATTGGTAGACACCTGCGCGGCTGAGTTCGAAGCGAAAACTCCTTATTACTACAGCACCTTTGAATACGAGAACGAAAGTGTTCGTTCTGAAAACAAAAAAGTAATTGTATTGGGAAGCGGCCCGAACCGCATTGGGCAAGGTATTGAATTCGACTACTCGTGCGTGCACGGTGTGCTTGCGGCGAAGGAATGCGGATACGAAACCATCATGATCAATTGCAATCCAGAAACCGTATCAACCGACTTCGACACTGCAGATAAGTTGTATTTCGAACCGGTATTCTGGGAACACATTTACGATATCATTCGTCATGAAAACCCCGTGGGAGTAATTGTTCAGTTAGGCGGACAAACGGCTTTGAAGCTTGCTGAAAAATTACAGCGCTACGGAATTAAAATATTAGGAACGTCATTCGACGCGTTAGACTTGGCGGAAGATCGCGGTCGTTTTTCAAACTGTTTGAAAGAAAACAACATTCCTTATCCAAAATTCGGAGTGGTTGAAAACGCAGAACAAGCCATTGAACTATCGAAAGACTTAGGCTTCCCGTTGTTGGTTCGTCCGAGCTATGTATTGGGTGGACAAAAAATGAAGATCGTCATTAACGAACACGAATTGGAGCAGCACGTGGTGAACATTCTTCGCGACATGCCCGACAACCAGATTCTGTTAGACCACTTCTTGGAAGGCGCTATTGAAGCGGAAGCTGATGCTATTTGTGACGGTGAAGATGTTTACATCATTGGAATTATGCAACACATTGAGCCTGCTGGAATTCACAGCGGCGACTCGTACGGTGTTCTCCCTCCGTATAACTTGGGCGACCTTGTGATGACCCAGATTGAAGAGCATACGAAGAAGATTGCTGTTGCACTTGGAACAGTGGGATTGATCAATATTCAGTTTGCTATTAAAGACGACGTTGTATACATCATTGAAGCGAATCCGCGTGCATCGCGCACGGTTCCTTTCATTGCGAAAGCCTACGACGAACCGTACGTTAATTACGCAACGAAAGTAATGCTGGGTGAAGTAAAGGTGAAAGACAT
>JBDLUS010000006.1:0-19585 GCA_039805165.1 Bacteroidota bacterium
CTTCACGCCCATGTCTACGACAATGAGTTTTTCTATCAGAAATTCTATTTCTTGAGCAACATTCATTACTGTTTTTCCACCCATGCTGTGACCCATAAGAATGACATCTCGAAGATTTTCCGATGCTATTAAATCAATGGCATCATCGCGCATGAGCGCGTAATTCATTTCTTCTGAATGAGGTGATCTCCCGTGATTACGTTGGTCAATGGTATAAACACAGAATCCATGTTCAGCCCATTTTTTAGCATGCGTCGTCCAGTTGTCACCTGTCCCGAAAAGTCCGTGAAAGATGAGCATGGGTTTCCCCTCTCCGAATTTATTGAAATACAATTGCATTAGCGTAATTCGTTTTTGTACATCTGGACCGTGTTTTCCAATCCGAAATACAAGGCGTCAGATATGAGCGCGTGTCCAATCGAAACTTCATCTAAATAGGGAACCTGCTGCGCGAAGTACTTCAAGTTTTCTAAATTTAAATCATGCCCTGCATTTATTCCCATACCTTCAGCATGAGCTGCTTTTGCTGCTTCAATAAATGGAGCAACAGCCTTCTCTTTATCAGTAGTATATCCAACTGCGTAACTTTCGGTATACAATTCCACCCTGTCGGTTCCAGTTGCAGCAGCCTTTTTCATGAGTGCTGGATTGGCTTCCATGAAAATACTTACACGAATACCTTGTGCTTTTAGCTCTTTAACTATTCCAGATAAAAAATCGAAGTGCGTCTCAACGTCCCAACCAGCGTTGGAAGTAATGGCATCGGGTGCGTCTGGAACCAATGTTACTTGATGTGGTTTCGATTGAATAACCAATTCCATGAAGTCTGGCGTTGGATATCCTTCAACATTGAATTCAGTAGTTACGACTTTCTTCAATGCAGGAACATCTGCATAGCGAATGTGACGTTCATCGGGTCTCGGATGAACCGTAATTCCTTCCGCGCCGAAGCGCTCAATGTACTGTGCTGCCACAATGACATTGGGTGTATTTCCGCCACGTGCATTGCGAATGGTAGCGATTTTATTGATGTTTACGCTGAGTGCGGTCATGTATTCAAAATTGGTTGTGCAAAACTCGGCAATAATCGAATTGAAATTCATGTTGTGGAACGAAAAATGAATGTACGTTTGAACGTCGTTTTAAAAATCCATGAATAAAGCACTGAATTTAATATCTAGAAGCCTTCCCGCCATTAATCGCGGCGAGTCTGCTTTGTATGTATTGAATTTGATGGATGAACTTCGGGTGACAGACTTACCGGTAGTTGAAAACGGCTTGTTCATAGGTCTTGCGAATGAAAGCGATTTCTTGAATGCTGAAGTTTACCAAGGTGAAGTTCAGGCGGAATTGGATTTGCTTAATGTTTTCATCTTGCCCGATGCGCATGTTCTAGATGTGCTGAAGGTGATAAGTGAAAACGACATTACCGTTCTTCCTGTTGTAGATGAGGGAAACAATTATCTCGGAAGCATTACTTCCGCAGATTTATTGGATCACTTGGCGGAAATGCTGGGTGTTATGCGCGAGGGCGGAATTATAGTGCTTCAAGTTGTAGAGCGTGATCATAGCATTCAGCAAATTGCTAGAATCATTGAAGAGAACAATGCAAAAATCCTGAGTCTTTCTGTGGTTCCGGCCGCTGAAGGTAACTTGGAGATGCACATTAAAATAGACCTTCCCGATTTGAATCCGATTTTACAAAGTCTCGAACGATTCAATTATACCATTCTAAGTAAGTTTCAAGCTTCTCAGTACGATGATGAGTTGAAGGAGCGTTACAACGAACTCATGCGTTACTTGAATATGTAGTGTTTGCTGAAAAGCGCTACCTTTGTTTTTTACGCAATTATGTTAGTTTACGTTTTTGGAAAAAAGTTCGAAGCCGATTTGGCTCCTGCGGTGCAACAATTTCTTGAGAAAATGGTGCGACGCGGAATTTCCATTTGCGTTTACAAAAATTTTGAGCGTTTTCTGGAGTCACACATCCAAATCCCTGCACATACCACCTTCGAAGAAAATTCAGAATTTGAAAATGCTGCTGCATTGTTCAGTTTTGGTGGGGATGGGACATTTTTAGATGCCGCAAGATTGGTAGGTTCGAAGCGTATTCCTATTTTGGGAATCAATACAGGTCGACTCGGATTTTTATCGCATGTAAGTGTCTCCGAAGTAGACGAGGCGTTGGAGCAATTTGTAAATTCAGAATACACGATTGATCCGCGTTCATTCATTCAAGTAAAATCAGAGCAATTCGATTTTGGAGATTTTCCATTTGCCTTGAATGAGATTACGATCAACAATGCAACGCGGAATGAAATGATTAAGATTAACGCGTCAGTTAACAAGGCTTTTTTAAGCAGTTACTGGGCCGATGGATTAATCGTAGCCACTCCAACAGGATCAACGGCTTATTCGCTTTCATGCGGTGGACCAATCGTCACTCCGAATTCGAACAACTTCATTATCACCCCGATTTCAGCGCATAATTTAACGGCTCGTCCGCTTGTTATCGGCGACACCTCAACAGTTAGATTAAAGGCAGATTGTAGATCTGGGCAGATACAAATTACACTTGACAGTACACAGTATGTTTTAGATAGTGGCGCAGAGATCACGTTGTGTCGGGCACCTTTCGAGTTGCAAATGATTCTGTTGGAAGGAAGGAATTTCTTCCGAACCATTCGAAAGAAAATGGGTTGGGGACTAGACATTCGAATGGATTGACAATATTTAATTGAAAAAAGCATTGTGCAGGTATGAATAACCGTTTACTTCTTTTCGTCTTATTTCTAATTGGAAATTTATCGGCTGTTGCGCAAGGATTGAGCAAAGAAAAAAGCAAGGAATTTTCTATTTCTGTCGGAACAGCTTATTACATAGGTGAAATAAATCCTTCCAAGCATTTCGGGACAAAGGAAAAATTGGCTTTAGGTATTGCCATTCGAAACAACCTGAATAAACGTTGGTCTATTCGCACCGGTCTTAACTACGGGAATATCGAAGCATTCGATTCAGATAGTAAAGACGCTTGGCAGCAAAACAGAAATTTAAATTTTAGAAATAGATTTTTTGAAGGAAGTGTCATCGCTGAATTGAATTTCTTCAATTATCAACTCAATTCCAAGCACAACATTTCACCGTATTTATTTTTGGGCGCTGCCGTGTTTCGCATGAATCCGGAAGGAAATTACAACGGATACTGGCATCCCCTTCAACCAGCAGGGACAGAAGGACAAGGAATGGCTGGTAAAGAGGCTCTTTACAAAACAACGGGATTTACCATGCCTATGGGCGCTGGGTTGAAATGCAACATCAAGGGATTATTAGGATTTTCCATAGAATGGGGAATGCGTAAGTTGTACACAGATTATTTCGATGACATCTCGGGAACCTACGTGAATCCTACAATGCTTGCTGCTGCACGCGGACAATTAGCAGCGAATTTGGCCGATCAAAGCCTTCTTCCTGAGAACGTGAACAATGCTTCTCTGCAACGCGGAGATCCAGGGAGAAAGGATCTTTACTTCTTCTGCATGGCCTCATTAAATTTCAGAATTGATAAAAAAGGAAATAGCTGCGCCACTTGGCAGTAATTGCTTGTCTAAACACAGGCTTTCCGTATCTTCGCACTTCGATGAAAAGTGCCTTCGAACAAATAGACTTAAGTAAGACCCCGCGCCATGTTGCAGTAATCATGGACGGAAACGGACGTTGGGCGAAAAACCAAGGGAAAGACCGAATTTTCGGACACTTCAATGGGGTTGAATCGGTTCGCGCTACAATCAAAGCTGCACGCAGAGCAGAGGTTGAGTTTCTTACACTTTATGCATTTTCTACAGAGAACTGGAATCGTCCAAAAGAGGAAGTAGATGCGCTCATGGATTTGTTGGTTACAACAATTATCAATGAAGTTGCAGAACTCATGGAAAACGGTGTGCGTTTATTAGCCATCGGAGACATTGAGCAATTGCCAAATAAGTGTCGCGACGAATTGAAGGTCGCAATGGCTAAAACGGCAGATAACAAAGACATTACTTTAGTCTTAGCCCTTAATTACAGCGCGCGTTGGGAAATTGTGAATGCGGTTAGATCAATTGTTGCACAACAAATCCCCTCTGAAAGCGTTACGGCTGACGTGATAGCTCAAAACCTTTCAACTGCTAATATACCAGATCCTGAATTGCTTATTCGCACAAGCGGTGAGCACCGTATTAGCAATTTTTTGCTTTGGCAAATTGCCTACACAGAACTTCACTTCACACCAATCATGTGGCCTGAGTTCCGAGAAGAACATTTTTTTGATGCGTTGGTAAGTTACCAAGGCAGAGAAAGAAGATTCGGAATGACTTCAGAGCAAACAGAACAAACGAATTAGAATAAGTTGAGAAAGACGCTGAAAAATATCCTCCCAAACTCAAGAACGATTTTATTTGTTCTGTCTTTAATCGCGTCAATTTTTGTTGCTCCTGCGCTGCAGGCTCAGGTTGAATTAGGTACCACTATCGATTACGCTGAGCCTCGCAAAATGAAAATAGCGGGTATCACAGTAATGGGAGCAGAATATACCGATGCACAAGCAATTCTTCTTTTTTGTGGGTTGAAAACGGGACAAGAGATTATGATTCCCGGAGATGAGATTGCCGATGCACTTCGCAAACTTTGGAAGAATCAATTGTTTTCGTCCATTGATATTCGTCTAGCTGAAGCGCGCGGTGACGATGCGTTCTTAGTGATAGTAGTGAAGGAACTACCAAAGTTGGGAGTCTTTAAGTTCGATGGAATCAAAAAGGGAGACGCCGACAACATTCGTGAGAAGATGAAGATTCGCTCAGGAAATATCGTGAATGAAAATTTGAAGGCTACCGCAACGAATATTATCAAAGATTTTTATGTTGAAAAGGGTTACTTCAACGCGAAGGTGAATATTCTAGAGAAGCCATACCCGAACCTACCCAATGCTGTTGAATTAACCTTCGACATTGAAAGAGGTAATCGGATTAAGATTGAAGAAATTGAATGGGTAGGTGCCGATAAGATGTCCGTTGCGACTTTGAATCGTACCATGAAGAATACGAAAAAAGCAGCTATCTATCATGTGTTCAAATCTTCGAAATTCTTAGAAGAGGAATATGAAGAAGATAAGGCTGCGATTGTAGCGCGATACAACAAAGAGGGTTTCCGCAACATGCGCATTGTGAAGGATTCAATTTATTCAGTTGGTCCGGAGCGTCTGAAAGTTCGAATCACATTGGATGAAGGCAACAAGTTTTATTTCCGAAATATTTCTTTCATAGGTAATACCAAGTACAGAAGTAATTCACTTGATTCTATCCTGAACATTAAGAAAGGCGATGTATATAACATGGAAGTGTTGCAGACGCGTTTGAATATGAATCAGACCGGACGCGACGTTGCATCATTGTATACCGATGATGGGTATTTGAATTTCTACGCTTACCCTGTTGAGTCTTTGGTTCCGCCAGACAGCATTGATATTGAAGTGCGCATGGGAGAAGGAAAACAATACCGTATTGGTGTGGTAAGTGTTTCTGGAAATACAAAGACGAATGACCATGTTATTTACCGCGAGATAAGAACACGTCCAGGAGATTTATTCAATCGCTCCGATTTAATTCGTTCTCAGCGAGAATTGGCTAATTTGAACTACTTCAGTCAGGAGGCGTTTGATATCCGAACCAACCCAAGACCCGACGAAGGCTTAGTGGATTTGGAATATGTTGTTGAAGAAAAACCTTCCGATCAAATTGAATTGTCAGGCGGTTGGGGTGGTGGACGTGTTGTTGGTTCGCTTGGATTAAGCTTCAACAACTTCAGTATGCGCAACATCTTCAAAAAGGAGGCTTGGAGCCCACTTCCAACAGGAGATGGTCAAAGACTTTCTATTCGCGCAATGAGTAACGGTGCGTTCTTTCAGTCATACAACCTGAGCTTTACTGAGCCTTGGTTAGGTGGAAAAAGACCGAACTCATTATCGGTTTCAGGTTATCACAGTGTTCAATCAAATGGTCAAGCGAAATACATCAACGATGCAATAAATCCTCTGCGTCAATCCTTGATTATTACAGGAGCATCAGTTGTATTCGGACAGCGTTGGCAGAAGCCAGATGACTGGTTCTTGTTCTTTGGCGGACTTTCTTATCAGCATTTCGATTTGAACAATTACGGGTCATTCTTCTCATTCAACAACGGTTACTCGAACAACCTGGCTGCTAACTTCACCATAGAAAGAAGTTCGTTGTCTGAAACGATCTATCCAACTTGGGGTTCGAAAATTACCTTGAGTTCGAAGTTTACCTTGCCATACACCACCATTGGAGAGACTTTCTTGGGTAAAGAGTATGATTATGCGAGCATGACCGACCAGCAAAAAGTTGACTGGGTGGAATATTATAAAATCAAGTTCACGGCCAATTGGTACACGTCTTTGAATAAACACAAAACAAATAAGTTGGTGTTGCATACGCATGCTGGTTTTGGATTCCTGGGGGCCTATAACAAGAATCTCGGCCAATCTCCGTTTGAGAGATTTTATTTGGGTGGGGTTTTCTTGAGTGGATTCTTACTTGATGGACGTGAGATTGTCAATCTTCGTGGATATGATGATTTGTCGTTGACAATGCCTAGCGACCGTGTGGGAGCGCCAGTTATAACCAAGTACGGTGCAGAGTTGAGATACCCAATTTCATTGAATCCACAGGCTACTATTTTTGCATTGGCTTTTGCTGAAGCGGGAAGAACATGGACAGACTTTTCAGATTACAATCCGTTCAATTTGTATAAATCTGTGGGTGGTGGACTTCGAATCTTTTTACCTATGTTTGGATTGTTAGGATTCGACTACGGTTGGAGATTGAACGATGTGCCGAATGCTCCGAATATGGCGCCAGGGCAGTTCCACTTCAGTATAGGTATGAACATGGGAGAATTATAATTGAATATTATGAAAACAAACTCATTTGTTAGGTTAGTATTTGTAATGGCATTCTTGTTTTTGGGAACAGGTGTTTATGCTCAAAAATTTGCCTACGTAGATTCTAAATACATCTTATCGCACATGCCCGAGTATGTTGCGGCTCAAAAGCAAATCAATGAGCTTAGTTCTGAGTGGCAGGCTCAAGTAGAGCAGAAGTATACTGCTATTGAGCAATTGGAAAAATCATTTCAAGCAGAGAAGATTTTGCTGACTGAAGAAATGAAGAAGAAACGCGAGGCCGACATTACTGAGCGTCGTGAAGAAGCAAAACAATATCAAAAATCGAAATTCGGTGTTGAAGGAGATTTGTTCAAGAAGCGTGAGGAATTAGTAGCGCCAATACAAGAGCAAATTTTTCAAGCCATAGAAGACATTGCTTCGCAATCGCAATACATGGTAGTGTTCGATAAAGCGAATCACTCAAACCTTTTGTACACCAATCCAAAGCATGACATTAGCGATAAAGTCTTGAAGAAAATGGGATTGAAACCAGGAGAAGTTTTAGATAAGGACGAAGATGATAAGGAGGATTCTGATGAGAAACCTGGTGAAAAACCGGGTACAGGAACAGAGCGTCCAGGAAATGATCGTCCAAGTTCACCGGGAAAAGGCAAGTAATGCGTATTTTTGGTACTGTCATTGAATAGAAGAAAAAAAACAATACAATCATGAAGAAGACAATTTTAGCAGCACTATTTATTTCATTGGGATTTGGTGCATTCGCGCAGAAGTTAGCGCACGTAGATAGACAAGCAATTCTTTTGCAAATGCCAGCAATGAAAGGTGTTCAAGCAGATATGGAGACTGCTAAGAAATCTTTCGAAGGTGAATATGTAGTTATGCAAAAAGAGCATGACGATAAAGTTGCCGAGTACGAAACAAAATCTAAAATGGCGGTAAGTGCAGGTGGATGGCCAGAGGCAATTCGTCAAAGTAAGGCTCAAGCTATTGCAGATTTAGAGCAAAACATGATGGATTTCCAGCAAACAGCAAACGATGAGTTGCAACAAGAGCAAGACAGATTATTGAAGCCATTGGTTGAAGAGTTCGACGCAGCAGTTGCGAAGATTGCTAAGGCGGGTGGATATACATACGTATTCGACATTGGAGCTGGGAACTTGGTATACTCAGGTGGTGAGGATATCGGAGATAAGTTGAAAGCGGAATTGAAAATTCCAGCAACAGCACCAACTGCTCCAATTCAGAAATAATAGATACTACAACATTGAAATCCCGCTAGGCGGGATTTTTTTTGCTATGAACACAGACCCAATAGGAATTTTCGATTCAGGAATAGGCGGATTAACCGTTGCGAAGGCCATACAGAAGGTTCTTCCCAACGAGTCGTTTATTTATTTCGGAGATACTGCTCATTTGCCCTACGGCGACAAGTCTCCCGATAGTATTCGTGCCTATTCAAAGCGTATTTCGGAATTGTTGGTAGAGCATAAATGCAAGGCCATTGTTATTGCCTGCAACACCGCATCGGCGCATGCATACAAGACAGTGGTGAAGAGTATTCCTTCGCACATTCCAGTAATTAATGTAGTTGATCCTGTAGCCGCATACACAGCTTCTCATTACACGAAAGGGAAGGTTGGTGTCATTGGAACGAAGGGCACCATTCATTCCCGCATTTATGTGAAGCGAATAGAGAAGTTGAATCCAAATTTGAAGGTTCTTTCTAACGCCACTCCCTTGTTGGCTTCCATGATAGAAGAAGGTTATTACAACAATAAAATTTCACAAAGTATCATAGACAGTTATTTGTCGAAGTCTTCTTTCAAGGGAATTGAAGCGCTTATTTTAGGCTGCACGCATTATCCGTTGATTAAAAAGGAAGTCGAAAAATTTTATCAGCAAAAAATAGAGATCATCGACAGTGCCTCAGTTGTAGCGCAATATGTTTCAGATGTCTTGAAGAAAAAAGATATTCTAAACACAAGCAAGCGCAAGCCGAAGTACTCATTCTGGGTTTCTGATTATACAGAGTCATTCGAGAAAAGCACAGCAATTTTCTTTAACCAAAAATTGAAGTTGGTCGAGAAAAGAATTTGGAAAGACGAGCGTTATTAATGTTTGAAATGACGAACACCAGTCATATACATGGCCACTCCGTTTGCATTGCAATAATCTACTGAAAGCTGATCCTTAATTGAACCACCTGGCTGAACCACTGCAACAACTCCTGCATTCTTTGCAATTTCTACGCAGTCAGGGAAAGGAAAAAAGGCATCACTGGCCATTGCACTTCCTTCCAACGAAAAACCAAAGTGCTTTGCTTTTTCAATTGCTTGTTGAAGCGCATCTACACGAGAAGTTTGACCTGTTCCACTAGCAAGTAAGGTGTTGTTTTTTGCAAGCACAATCGTGTTACTCTTGGTGTGCTTCACCAATTTATTTGCAAAGATCATATCCTCTATCGATGCAGCACTAGCTTGAGTTTGTGTAGCACATTTCAAGTCACTAGCTGATTCAGTTGCGTTGTCTTTTTCTTGAACCAAATAGCCATTCAAAATAGATCTTACTTGGGTTTGAAGAAGAGGAGTTTCTTTAATGATAAGAATGATGCGGTTCGCTTTTGATTTCAATAATTCAACTGCTTCATTTGCGTATGAAGGAGCAATAACGACTTCACAAAAAAGTGAATTTATTTTTTCAGCGGTAGCCAAATCAATTTCTCCGTTTGCAATAAGCACACCACCGAAAGCAGAAGTGCTGTCACAGGCCAACGCCGCTTCATAAGCTTCAACCATAGAGGAACGTGTAGCTATTCCGCATGCATTGTTGTGTTTCAAAATAGCGAATGTCGGAGCATCGTTTTTGAACTCACCGATCAACTGCACGGCGGCTTCAACATCTAATAAATTGTTATAGGAAAGTTCTTTCCCATTAAGTTTCGTGAACAACGCATCCAAGTCACCGAAGAAGCTTCCTTTTTGATGTGGATTTTCTCCGTATCGAAGAACATGCGCATCGCGCGATGCTATGCGCAATGAGCCTTCGTCGTTGCCTTTGAAGTATGAATAAATAGCAGAATCGTAGTGTGAAGAAACTTCGAAAGCTTGCTTCGCAAAGTATTGTCTTTGCTCAAGTGTGGTCTCACCTTTCTGGTTCACCAACAACTCGTGTAAGTCTTGGTATTCGTTTTTCGAAGGAACAATGACAACGTCGTTGAAGTTTTTTGCAGCACCGCGAATGAGCGCAATTCCTCCAATGTCAATCTTCTCAATGATGTCTTCATGTGAGGCACCGGAAGCAACTGTTTTTTCGAACGGATATAAATCAACAATGACACAATCGATTGCGTGAATGTTATACTTCGCAGCCTCTTCTAGATCTTGTGCTTCGTCGCGTCTGTATAAAATTCCACCAAGAACTCCTGGATGAAGTGTTTTAACTCTTCCGCCGAAAATACTTGGATATCCGGTTAAATCTTCAACGGCCGTAACAGGAATTCCCATGTTCTCAATGAACGTTTGTGTTCCCCCGGTGCTGTAAAGTGTTATACCTAATTGGTGCATTTGTTCAACAATCGGAGCTAATCCGTCTTTATCAAATACTGAAATGAGGGCTGAAGAAATTCTTTTATTCACGGCTTTGAAAATTAAGTCGCGAATTTACGATGTAAATCAAGGTATTAGCCGTGCTTTTTTCAACAAGAGACGATTATTGTCATTTTGTGGCTTTGTGCCACTTTCCAAGCCCTATCTTTGAGTAAACCATAATAAGGAGATCACACATTGGCATTTTCACTCGGCAATCAGGCGCACCCGTTTTTCGATACGTTGAACGAGCGCGTAGAAAAGTACTTCACAACAAAAGGAATTAGCAGAACTGGTAATTGGAAAATTTACACGAAGGCTACTTTGCTTTTGATTTCGATTGCGGTTGCATATGCCTCAATTCTATTTTTTCAATCATGGGCTGCTCAGATAATTTTATGGGCGGTGCTCGGAATGATTTTCGCGGCTATTGGATTTAACCTCATGCATGACAGTGCTCACGGAAGTTTCTCTTCTAAGTCTTGGGTGAATCAAATGATGGGTTATTCATTGAATATTATTGGCGGAAATGTGTTTTTATGGAAACTGAAGCACAATCAAATTCACCATGTTTATACCAATATTCAAGGGGTAGACGAGGATATTGACGTTGAACCATTCTTGCGTGTAAACGAACAACAGAAGAAGTATTGGTTCCATAAATATCAGTACATTTATTGGGCGGTAATCTACGGAACTACCTATTTTCTTTGGGTTTACGTAAAAGATTTCAATAAATATTTTACAAGAAAAATTGGGGAAACGCCGATCAGAAAAATTCCTCGCAATGAACACATTATCTTCTGGGCGAGTAAACTCTTTTATGTAGCCGCATTCATTCTCGTTCCAATTCTAGTTGTAGGTTGGTTGAAGACTTTGATAGGATACACGGTTATGCTATTTGTTACAGGATGGATCATTGCCGTAGTTTTCCAATTGGCGCACGTAGTTGAAGGAAGAAATTTCCACTTGCCTGAGACCGATGGAAGAATGTTGAAGGAAGAATGGGCGGTGCATCAAGTGAATACCACTGCGAACTTTGCAACCAAAAGCAAAATTGTTTCGTGGTTAACGGGTGGACTAAACTTCCAGGTCGAGCATCATCTCTTCCCAAGAATTAGTCACATTCACTATCCGTACATCAATAAAATTGTTCGCGACACTTGCAAAGAATACGGGGTAGATTATCAGGAGTATCCAAATGTACTTTCGGCTATTCGTGCTCACGTAAGTCATTTGCGTATTTTAGGAGCCGCATAATTTGTATTTTTGTCTTACCCTTCAGGGTAAAATATAGTTTGTACTTATGGGAAGAATGTTTGAAAAGCGAAAGCACAAGATGTTCGCGCGCTACGATCGTATGGCGAAAGCTTTTACGCGTATAGGAAAAGAAATTGCAATGGCAGTGAAGGCAGGTGGTCCTGATCCTTCTTACAACCCAAGATTACGTCAGTGCGTTGCAAATGCAAAGGGAGTAAATATGCCGAAAGACCGCGTTGACGCGGCAATCAAGAGAGCTTCGAGTAAAGATGCGAGTAACTACGAAGAAGTAGTTTATGAAGGATACGGTCCTTATGGAATTCCAATTCTAGTGGAAACGGCAACCGATAATCCGACTAGAACAGTAGCAAACATCCGTTTGTATTTCAATAGATCAGGGGGATTAATGGGTAACAGCGGTTCGTTATCTTTCATTTTTGAAAGAAAGGGTGTGTTCCGTTTAGCCATGGATCAAATTCCTTCATGGGAAGAATTAGAATTGGAATTGATTGACCACGGTTTAGACAGTTCAGAGCAAGAAGAGAATGAAATGGTTGTATACACTGCATTTTCTGATTTCGGAAATATGCAGAAGGCTTTAGAAGATCGCGGAATTGTTCCAACTAAAGCAGGGCTCGAGAGAATTCCAAATACCTATGCCGAGATTACTGAAGAACAAACCGATGAGATTTTGGAACTGATCGAAAAGATTGAGGCCGACGAAGATGTTCTAGCTGTTTATCACAATTTGGGATAATGAAAAAAACACTCTTTTTTTTAGCTCTCGCCATGGCATTCGTGTCATGTGAGAAAGATCCGGGAACGGGCGGAGCAGGAACGATTTCGGGAACTATTTCGAAAGAGGTTCGTGTGGTTTTAACTAACCCAGCGACAGAGTTGTACACTGTTCCTGCTGCGGATTTAGAGGTTTATATTGTATACGGAGAACATATTTCTCCGGACGATAAAGTGGTTACCGATTACAACGGAAATTTCGAGTTCAGGAGTTTAAGAAAAGGGAAGTACACGGTATACGTGTACAGTATGGATACGACCGGACAAAATCCTCCAACCATAGACCCAACGAAAATGGTTGTTCTCAAGGAAGTCGAACTCACAGACAACGAAGACCATGCGGTTGTTTCAGATCTAACCATCTATGATACTCCGTAAAAGTATATTCCTGTTTTTTTTGTTTGTGGCTTCGTTTGGTTCTGCACAGAATGTGAACGACGCAGGAATGTGGAATGCGTTTTCTTTTTCATCTGACATTAAAGATTTAACGCCTTGGAAAGATGGAGATGTTATTAAAAATGTTTCCTTTCATGTTAATCCGGAGATGCGCTTCAATGAGAACATTTCTCAGTTAAGCGGTTATTTCGCTGACATCGGGTTCGAAAATAAGTGGAGTAAATACGCATCATCTACCGTCGAGTATCGAGTAGGAGGGAGAAGAGAGGATTCAGGTTTTTCAATCAGACAAAGATGGTCTATTGGCGCACAATTAAGTTTGCCCATTAAAGATTTTAAGATCACTGCAACGACAAAGTATCAAATTGCTCAAGTGCGAACTTCAGATTTAGATTTAAATTCAACCTGGCGGCAGAAGGTAGGTTTGGAATATGCACCTTGGAAGAATTTATCCATTCAAGCGAGCCACGAACTGTTCTTTCTTCCCATTACACTCGAGAATACAAATTGGCGAAGCCAGATTTCCTTGAAGTATAAGATTGACAAGTCGAACGGAATATCGCTGGGATATTTAGTTCAGCGTGATTTGACCAACGCCGATATGGATTTCGTTATCCTTACTGGATACAAGTGGGAATTCAACAAGAAAAAGGAAAAATCAACTCCGGCCGTTCAATAGGCTTTGTACCTTTATCGCATAAACAAGTTTTTATGCGTTACACAGCCCTTTCTTCAACACACTATTCAAACAATCGCAAACGCTTTGCCTCTCGCATGGAAGAGAAGGCATTAGCCATTTTCACAAGCAACGATATTTATCCGACAAGTGCCGATGGTACTTTGCCGTTCAAACAACATAGCGATATTTTTTATTTGACGGGTGTTGATCAAGAAGAAACCATGTTGATTCTGTTTCCAGGTGCTACTAATCCTGCCCACAGAGAAATGCTTTTTGTTCGCGAAACGAACGATCACATTGCGGTTTGGGAAGGAGCGAAATTGAATAAGGCTCAAGCGAAAGATCGCACAGGAGTGAATACCATTCATTGGAGTTCTGAATTCGAAAAAATACTTCATACTGTAATCGGTGAAGCCTCTTCAGTATACTTAAATAGCAACGAGCATTCACGTGCAACCATTGAAGTTGAAACTCGTGAAATGCGCCTGTCGAAGTGGTTCCGTGAAAAATATCCTCATCATGCTATTGAGCGCTCTGCGCCCATCATGCATGCACTTCGTGCTGTGAAGGACGAAGAGGAAATTGCTCAAATTCAGAAAGCTGTTGACATTACCCGCAACGGTTTGTTACGCGTTATGAAAATGATTCGTCCGGGTGTAATGGAATATGTTATTGAAGCGGAATTTGCTCACGAATTTTTAAGTAGCGGTTCACGTGGATTCGCATACACACCAATTATCGCATCTGGCGAAAGTGCTTGCGTTCTCCATTACATAGACAACGATAAGCCTTGCAAAGAGGGCGATGTTATTTTGCTTGATGTTGGTGCCGAGTATGGTAACTATGCAGCAGACATGACGCGTTGTTTACCAGTTAGCGGGAAATTTACTGCACGCCAAAAAGATGTATACAATGCTGTTCTTTCTGTTATGAAACAGGCGACTGCTTATTTGAAACCAGGCGTGATCATGTCTGAATACCATGCAGCAGTCGGCGAGATGATGACAGCGGAATTGTTGAAGTTGAATTTGATTTCGGAAGAAGATGTGAAAAATCAGAATCCATCATGGCCCGCTTACAAGAAATATTTCATGCATGGCACTTCTCACTTCTTGGGATTGGATGTTCACGATGTTGGAAATTGGAACAAGCCTATTGAAGTTGGAAACGTATTCACTGTTGAACCGGGAATCTATATTCCTGAAGAAGATTTAGGTATTCGTTTAGAAAACAACATTGTGATTACCGAAAACGGAAACCGCGATTTGTTCGCGAATTTCCCGTTGGAAGTGGAAGAGATTGAAGCGTTGTGCGCTAAATAATTAGAGCGCCACTTCTTTCAACGTTCCCGTTTTTGTGTAAGCAAGGTATCCTCTAACAGGCTTGTCTGTTGCGCTTTGTAGCGCACTCATATAATTCCTCACTTGCTGAAGATGCTTGTCCATTTCTGCACCCGTTTTGAAATCGTAGACTTCAACGTATTCAGTATTTAAGTGAATACGATCAGGACGTGCCACTTCCCGAACATTGATTTGAACATCGTGTTCTGTTAGAACCTCATCTTCCGTTTTGAATATCTGTTGAAACGAATCGTTCATGACCGTCGCTTTTACCTGATTCGAAAGAAGCTCTTTTTCGTTGGTTTGAAGTTCGGTGTGTTCGAAGATGTAATTCGAAAGAGATTCTTCCCACGAATTAAAATGATTCAAAGTTGAAAGACAAGCATGCAAATGATTTCCCATGACAAGTGCTTCTTTTCCTTCCAAATCTTTGCGTTTCGTTTCGCGCATGCGGAAATCCGGTTGAACCGCATTTAAGCGCGTTCCATCAAGTAGCGCCACAGTTTTTGCCTCCTCTTTTTCTTCCTTGACATGCTTCACTTTTTCGCCGAAATGAAACTTGTTCAATCCCGCATGGTGCGTATTGAAGTAATCGTAGAGATACGCATTTAATGCACTATTCGACGATGAAGGTTTGCTTTCAGTAAGGAAATACAATCGCTCTTCCGGACGCGTGAGCGCTACGTAGAGCAGGTTCATGTCGTCGAGTAAGATCTTGTTGTTTTCTGTTTGAAGTTCTTCCGGATCATCATCTTTCGGTGACTTGCTCGGAGTGAAATTGATAAGTCCTTTCGTGAATCCCGGATGAACATTTGGTGCGCTTACCCAAAGCGTTTGATTCGGATGTTTCGTATCGAATTTCGGGAAGATGACAACTGGAAATTGAAGCCCTTTACTTTTATGAATAGTTAATATGCGAACAGCATTTTGTTGCTCACCACTTTGAATGTACAATTTGTTCTTGTTGTCGTTCCACCAATCTGTCATTTCTGAAAATCCCATTCCATTGCGGTGTGAGAGTTGCAACAATTGATTTTCGAAAAATTCCAAATACACATCGAATTGCAATTGGAAATAACGAATGAGTTCTTGAATGCACTCAAACGGATGGACATTACTCTTCACAATATCTCGAAGTCCAGGGTAATGCTCGTCCAAGAATTCATTTACCTTGAAACGAAGTTTTCCTTTTTCCAATTGCTCAACGTAAGTGGAAATAATTTCACTGTAGTTGAATTTATCTGGAAAGACATCGCAGATTCTGCGAATCAAATTGAAGCGATAAAAATTCTCGGTCTCTTTTCCGAAGTAGTTGATACACGCCATAAGCAACTGCACTTCGTTGGAATTTTGCACCAAGAAACTATCCTCGGTTGTGAGTGGTATTTTTTCTGTTTGTTGAAGAATGAATTCAGAAATTTTTGTCGACTCGGACTTTCCTTTTCGTGTGAGTATTGCAATATCACCCCACTCGTATCCGTCGGCGCGACATTCGCGAATAGCCTCCACAATGCCATTCAGCATATGTAAATCTTTCGATTCCTTTGAGTCTTTTTTTTCGACCACAAGGGTTTGAACTTCCACATATCCCGGATGGTTTTTGCTGCATTCTTGCTCGTGTTTGTCATAAACATCTTGAAGCGGACCGAGCTTTTCTTTCAATGCCCCAAATAACGTATTGTTAAATTCAATAATGGCTTTGCCACTTCTTCTGTTGGTATTTAAGACTTGCTCTTTATAGGCATTGTTCAACAACAACTGCATGGTATCGGGCGCCCCGTCGAATAATTTTGGAAGTCGAACGAATTGTTCAACATTTCCATTTCTCCATCTGTAAATACTCTGCTTCCCATCTCCAACAACCAAATTGAAATTCCCTTGTGCAATGGCGTTTTCAAACAACGGAAGAAAGTTCTTCCATTGCATTTCTGAAGTGTCTTGAAACTCGTCGATAAGAATGTGATGGTAACGCTCACCTGCACGCTCGTAAATGAATGGCGCAGTGCTTTCCTGAACAACGGCAGATACAATGGCGTGAAAGTCTGAAATAAGAAGTAGGTTTTCTTCCGATTTTATTCGGACACTTACTTCATTCAGTTTGCTTAATAATCCTGTTGTATATATCCTTGGAAGAATTTTACTGATGCGGTTGAATTCGTGTTTGTTATTTCCGGAAATCCACTCAAGAACGAATTCAGCAACTTCATTTAATTTTCCGTTCAATGCTTCTACTTCTGCTTGCTTTGGTTTTCCCCAGCCCTTTTCAATTACGCGATGGAAGTATGCTCCTGGATTTACAAATTCTGCTGATCTTATTTTTTTGAGATAACTCAGAGTCCCATTTCCATTATTAAAGAAGTCCTGTAGACCGAGATTTTTTTCTTCAATCAAATCCAGAATCTGATCAATGCGTTCGAACAATTCTTTGGTCAATTCCTGGAGCTTATTCTGAAAAGCCTTCTTGATTAAATCGTATTCAGTGATGTGGAGATTTTCGAATAGCGAAAGAATGTTTTTCGCGTCTTCCTTCACCAGTTGCTTTGAAATTCCGATCATGCCTTTGCGGACATTCCAATCTTCTTCTTCTTCGAAATTGCTGAGCACGTAGTTTTCCAGATAGGTCGTCAATTCCGCATCTTCACCCACTTCATCGAGGCACGCGTCAACGCATTGCTCAAGAAACTTCTCGGTGTCCATTTGAATGGAGAAGTCTGGATGTATCTGCAGGTCTTTTGCGAATGCGCGAACGATGCGATGCGTGAAACTATCGATTGTACTAATGCTCAAGCGTGAATAATTGTGAAGCATGTGCGAAAGCGTTTTTCGCGCGCGCTCTTGCAAAATCATGGGGGAAACATCGAGTTCCTTTCGAATGTCGTTGAACAATTCGTTCTTTCCCTCCAAAGCCTGAACGAAGGTGAATTCATGCAGACGCTCCATAACACGCTCTTTCATTTCAGAGGCAGCCGCGTTGGTAAACGTAATGGCCAGTATGTGGCTATAAGCGTATGGCTCTTCGCTTTTTAAACTTAAAAAAAGGAAGTGTCTAACCAAGGCATACGTCTTTCCGCTACCCGCAGAACTTTTTAATACAAGAAAGGGTTGTTTTTCCATCAAGAGCAAGTCAGTTAATCGAATTGAATGCTATCTTTAATTCGTGAAGTGAAAGTAAATCCATGTAGCAATGAAAATGAAAATTGTGAATAATTATTTCTTCGTCGTTATGCTTGGCTTATTGCTTGCGTCGTGCGGAGGAGATACGCCTTCCACTCCTCAGACCAAGGTTCACTTGAAGTTTATTCCAACCTACAACGGTCAGCCGCTTTCCATTGATTCCGTTTACACCAATTCACTTGGACAGCAGCTTCGCGTTGAGAATATTCAGTTTTATTTGTCGAATATCTGTGCGCACAACGGTGCCGATTCAACTTTGTTGAAGCAAGCGTTTTTATTCACCTTACTTGAACCGCAAACGCTTTCGCTGAATGTGTCTCCCCAATCTTTTTCTTCGCTCTCATTCGGTGTTGGTGTTCCTGGTAATTTGAACAAGAACGTGGACCCTTCGCAGTATGCAAACGCGAATCCATTGAGTGTGCAAGGTTCCAACGGAATGTTTTGGTATTGGAACACCGGCTATATTTTCGTGAAGGTGGAAGGAAGGTATGAGTTAACGGGCTCCCCCAATGCGCCTTTGATGGATTCGTATTCCTTCCACATGGGTGACGATCCGTTGTACCGAGTTCTGCAATTCAATACAGGAAGTGTGAGTTTGGCGGAAGGTGATGCGCGCACATTCAACATAGAAGTGGCCGTTGATAGCGTGTTCAATAGACCTGCAGATCCGATTGATTTATCGATTGACAATCTAACGCATACCACTTCGAATTTTCCTTTGGCCGAGCGCATGACGAATAATTTTGTGACAGCGTTTCACCTTCAATGAGAAAAATAATTTCATTTTTTTTCTTAGTTGGAATTCTTGTTGGCTGCGCCAATGAAGGATTGCAGGACAAGTCCATTTCATTCAAACAACCGCATTATTTTCCTTCAATAATTTTTCCTGAAGGAAATGAGCCAACACTTCTTCGATTCGAATTAGGAAAAAAAATGTTTTACGAAAAACAATTGTCGAAGAACGAAGATCAATCTTGTGCATCCTGTCATCGGCTTCCTTCGGCTTTTACAGATGGAAGAACGGTCTCTTCCTTCCATGAAAATGAATTCGCTCGCAACGCGCCAACCTTGGCGAATTTAGCATGGTCGCCTTACTTTATGTCGGAAGGCGGAGTGCCAACATTGGAGTTGCAGGCACTAGGCCCCATTCATGAAAAACATGAATTGTCGTTGAGCATGGAGGATGTCGTTGGCCGATTGAAAAGTAAATCGAATTACGCTGAATTGAGCAAAGCCGCATACGGAAGGGAATTGGATGCGTTTGTAATAACACGAGCGCTCGCTTGTTTCCAACGTGCTTTGATTAGCGGTGATTCGAAATTTGACCGTCATTATTTTTTGAAGTCGAATGATTATTCCGAATTGGAAAAGCAGGGCATGGACTTGTTTTTTTCAGAAC
>JBDLUS010000007.1:0-3600 GCA_039805165.1 Bacteroidota bacterium
TGCATACTTACGGAGTGTTGTGGACAGAGAATGCCATTGTATGGTACACAGACGGAAAGGAGATGCGCACGCTTAACCGTTATAAAAAATCAAGGGATCGCAAGGACGGTAAAATTGTAGCTGGAAGAGAAGAAAATGTTTTTCCGCAGTCACCTATGAAAATCATAGTAGATATGGCCATGCAGCAGTCAGAGAATAGATTACCATTGGAAAAGAATTCCTTTGTGGTTGATTACGTCAGAGCGTATGTTTTCAAGTAAGGAGAAAAAAAAGTGTAATATCTTTCTTTTCTAATTAAACAATTTATTATTTTCGGTTTTACAGGGATAGCCGAAAACCTGAGAATAGAGTAGGCACCTAACCTAAAACCTTTTTTAATGACCCAGTCAAGAGTCGACAGCTATTTAATAGCTAATTCAAAGTATTTTGAAAGTCATCAAGTAGCTTATTTGAGAGATAAGTTAACCTCAATGGAAGATGAGAAATTTGATTTAGTATTAGCGGTACAATTAAGAGAACCATCATTTACAGTTATGATTTCTTTAGCAGGCGGCTCGATGGGAATGGATCGCTTCTATTTGGGTCAAACAGGATTAGGAGTTGCCAAACTTTTAACTGCTGGTGGTTGTGGAATCTGGACAATCGTAGATTGGTTTACGGCTCAATCGAATGCTAGAAAAGTAAACATGGAGAACCTTCAAAGAATTGTTGGATAAATTATAAACACACAATAAACCGAACGAAAGTTCGGTTTATTTTTTTCTATGGAACTCCAAGAAATGCAAGACAGAGTTCGCGAACAAGACGATCGCGAAAAGGCGGCTAACGCGTATGTTATGTCGTTGGTGGCTTTAATGGCGGGCTTGCCCTTGCCCATTGTAAACCTCTTGGCAACATTTATCTTTTTCATGGCGAATAGAAAGTCGTCTTATTTCGTTCGTTGGCATTGCACCCAAGCTTTGCTCTCTCAGTTTTTTGTTTTCATTCTCAACACCATCAGTTTTCAATGGACAATTCGAATCATGTTTGGTGATTTGAAATTTTCGAATGAATATTTCGGATACATCTGCGTGGTTATTCTTGTGAACATTTCAGAGATTGTAGGAACCTTGATTTCTGCTGTGAAAGTTCGAAAGGGTAAGGAAAGCAACTGGTGGCTGTTCGCTCCATTAACAAACGTTTTAGTAAGAAAAGATAATTAAGATGAAAACGTTTCTGATTCGCTTTGCTATTACGCTCACGGTGCTTACCGGTTTATGGTTCGCGTTTTCACGCATTCCTGTTACAGATTCCCTGGACCACATGTCGTTCGGAGATTTCAACGAAGAGAAATTCGGAGAGTTAGCCATGGATGCAGTTCTTATGGAGTCTAAAGAAGTTAAATCAGACTCCGTAGACAAGGCAATGAATATTTTGGTAACAAGACTTGCTTCCGGAAATCTATTTCCCTCGGAAAAATTCCATATTCATGTAATCAATAACAATGAAGTAAATGCTTTCGCACTTCCAGGAAACCACGTGGTTGTGCACACCGGGTTAATATACTCGTGCGATAATCCGGAAGAGTTAGCCGGAGTATTGGCCCATGAAATTGCCCATTTGGAAAAGCGCCATGTTATTGAACGCATGCGAACCGAAGGTATTATAACTTTATTGGAAGGCGCGGTTGCTCAAGGCGGTGGCGCTACAGTGGCTTCAGCTGTTGGAGAATTAGCCGGGTTGGCTTTTAGTAGAGACCAGGAAAATGAAGCCGATGAAGTTGGATTTGTTTTTCTAACCAATTCGAATATTCGTCCAAATGGCATGGCAACCTTGTTTCGAAAAATGAAAGCAGACAGCGACGTGTCTGGATACATTCCTGAATTCATGAGCACACATCCCGAGTTAGAATCGCGTGCACAAAACATTGAAATGAAATGTGCCGGATTACCCAATACGTTTGTTCCAATTATGACGGACGAGGAGTGGCAGAATTTTCAAGTTAACGTCCGCTTGGCTTTGTAGGCTTGCTTTTCCGTAACAAGCTCTCTAACCATACACTGGAAAGAATAAGGACTGCTCCGACGTAAAACAACGGACGCATGTATTCCGATTGCCCGTAAAAAAGTAAGGCCAAGAGAATCGTATAAACAGGTTCAAGGTTAATGGCAATGGCGCAAGAGAATGGTGAGAGGTGTTTCATCACATTCACGCTTGCAATGAAAGCGAATGCAGTGGTTACTGTCCCAAGTAGAATTACCAATAGCCAGTCGTAAGTACTAAGTTCAGTAATGATATTCCACTCCCCCTGAATGGTAATGACTGCAATCAAAACCGCGGTTCCTCCGAGCATTTCATAAAGTGCAATATTACTGGCGTGTATGGTGCGAATAAATCGTCCATTGAAGGAAGAAAAAATGGCAGCGAATAGGGCGGCTAATAGTGCGAAAACGATTCCCCAAGCGTACTCCATTTCAACATTGAAAATAACAGCTACACCGGCTGTTACGAGGCTTCCCAACGCGAGTTCCTTCCACACAAATTTCTTTCGAGTAAACAAAGGAGAAATGAGTGCAACGAAGAAGGCTGTTGTGCTTATGACAGCAAGTGCTGTACTGACATTGCTAATGTGAATGCTGTAGAAAAAACACAGCCAATGCGCGGCAGTGAGGACGCCAACAAACAAAAGTTTAATGAGGTCGAAACGCGAAACCACAAATGATTTCTTCCAGAAATATTTGTAAATCGCAATCGAGACCAAAGCCACGATCATGCGCAAGAAGACTAAAACGGTAACGGAAAAGTTCAGTTCTTTTCCAAGGATTCCGGTAAATCCCCACAGGAAAACTATGAAGTGAAGTAAGACGAGTGCCCTATTTCGTTCCTTCATTTTTTTCTTGCTCGAATTCAACAACACCGCCACTCACTACGTATTTCATTAACTCTAATGAATTACCGGTTATGGGTTTCACATTGCTGCGCGGAACAATAACCAAGTGTCCTGAAAAGCTGTAGCTCATAGGCACGTATACCCCAACTTTTCCTGCTTCAGCTTCTCCAATTTCTTGAAGATCTTCATCAGTAACGAAACCAATAACCTCAACGTCGTTGTCTTTGCTTAGACGCACCAATACGGGCTTATTGAATCGCTTTTTATTTCCAACAAAAGCACCGAGCATGTCTGTAATGCTTTTGTAAATGGTTTTGATAAAAGGAATACGATCTAGGAATTTTGAAAAGCGATTGCGGATTTGATCATTGATGATTTTCGCTCCTAAGAAACCAAGGACTACAAGCGCCGCTAGAAGAATAAGTATTCCCAAACCAGGGTACTTATGCTCTATAGGCAAAATTCTATCGAGAGAGTCGAAAATAGTGTAAAGCACGAAACCCGTGATATAGATGGGCAGTGCAAGCACCAAACCGTTGATGAGGTAGGCGAATAATTTTCGGGTAATGGATTGTCTCATATTGCTTGCGAAGATAGATTCTCTTTCCTGCTTTTTTCTCTGAAAGCATTGCCCAATTAGAAAAAATTACTTAATCTTGAGTGAACCTTTGTTTGAACCTATACCCATGAAAAACATATCAATCTTTTTCGCTGTATTTTTCGCTGGAATA
>JBDLUS010000008.1:0-4303 GCA_039805165.1 Bacteroidota bacterium
CAATAATAAGACGCAAAACTACAAAAAAAACTGAACAATTAGTACAATCCGAACAACGACACTTCAGTTTAATTGATGAAGAGTTAATTTGCGAAGCGCGCCGAAGGCACTGCAGAACTCAAATGGGCATTGCAACAAATTGAAACGAATGGCATTGGGTCTAGAGATACTGTTTTGAGTGCGTTGAATATTTACGAGTCGGCCCTTATAGACCGGTACAACAACCTGAGCGATGCGAAAGAACAGTGGCTATCTTCTATGCGCGACACCGAAGAGAAGCAAAAGCAATACCAGCAAGACATGGACAACTACTTCAACGAATCGTTGGAGGAGTTCGTTACTGCGAAGAACGATGTGAAGAAAATTGTGGTGACCGATAACGCGTTGGTTCGCAAAGCAACTCCTATTTATTTCATTCCGAATAAAGGAACTGCATTTTTAAAATCGCATTTCTACGCACCGAAGAAGTGGATAGGAGGAAAGGAGAGTGGAAATTATGTGAATACACCAGGAGCAAATACAGTTGTCATTTGGTTAATGACTCTAGCCTTGACGTTCTTGCTGGTGTTTGACGGATTGAATAAAATAGCGAAGCTTTACACCTTCACCATTCGGAAAGGAA
Source organism: Bacteroidota bacterium (assembly GCA_039805165.1). Taxonomy (GTDB): domain Bacteria; phylum Bacteroidota; class Bacteroidia; order Flavobacteriales_D; family Sanyastnellaceae; genus CAIZGX01. Next base: position 623 of record JBDLUS010000008.1, read on the forward strand.
CAGATAAGATGGCTTCGTAATCTTCTCCGGCTTCAAGCATGTCTTCATCGTCTGCTTCATAGTGCCAATGAACCGTTGCGTTGTCTCCAAGTGGTTCTAATTTGCGGAATAAATCGAGCAAACATTTCGAGCTACTCGTGTTGAAGTATTCCAAATGAACATGGAATTCTGTTTTTGCAGGGTTCGATTTCACCCATTCGCCCATCCACTCAATTAGCGGTTTGTAGAAGTCTAATGCATTTTCTGGAATAGATCTTCCTTTCAATTCTAAAACACCTCCAACAGCATTGAAATGCACGTGTGGAGATTTGGGAGAAGCTTCGCGAACGATTGAATTCATAGGTGCAAGATAGAAAATTCTTCGAAGCAAAATTAAGCGAGTATATTTGTTTTCGAAAATTAGTTATGCAGAATACTCAAGAGTGGTTTGCGTCGTGGTTCAACTCTCCCTTTTACCGCGAATTGTACGCACACAGAACAGGAGAAGAAGCTCAGGCGTTTGTGTTGAAGTTGATTCAAGAATTGAATTTACCAGTGGGGGCGAGTGTTCTAGATGTTTGTTGTGGGAACGGAAGACACAGTGCTGTTTTTAACGATAAGAATTTCAATGTAGTTGGAATAGACATTAGCGAGAAGAGTTTAGAAGAGGCGAAGGCGAGAAATTTACCGAATGCTCATTTTCATTATGCAGATGCGCGCAATTTCGAGATGCATGAGCGATTCGATTGTGTGGTGAATCTCTTTACAAGCTTTGGATATTTTGAAACAACGGAAGAGCACATTGAAATGCTTCAGCGTATTTACGAGCATTTGAAAGACAACGGTGTTTTTGTATTCGATTTTTTCAATGCTGAAAAAGTTCGTGCTGCCGGCGCTGAAGACCGCAAAGTAGTGAGAGACGGAGCCGAGTTTCACATAACGAAAGAGATAACCAACAATCGCGTTATCAAACACATTCGCATTCAGAAGGAATCGGCGCGCATGGATTTTCAAGAATCGGTAGCGTTGTATTCGAAGGAGCAGTTGGTTGAAATGTTTGAGGTAATAGGATTTAAAAATATAAACACATACGGAGATTATGAGTTGGGGTCGTTTGACTTAACAAACTCGGATCGTTGTATTATTATTTGTTCGAAGTAATGGAAGGTTCTTTTTGGGTTTCGGTATTGTCGCTGTTCAGCGCATCAATGTTAGGCGGTTCGTTGGCGTTGTTGTGGAAAATGAAAAACAACCAATGGTTGAAGCTTTTGCTTTCATTCAGTGCGGCTTATTTGCTGGGATTAACGGTGTTGCATTTGTTTCCTGAATTGTATCATTCAGACTGGGAATATGCGGGTTGGTTTGTCATAGCTGGATTTTTACTTCAAGTCATTTTAGACTTTTTCTCTCACGGTGTAGAGCACGGACATGCGCACACGCACGATCACATTTCAGGCTCGTTTTTGTTTTTGGTCATGGCCTCTTTGTGGATTCACGCGTTCATTGAAGGTATGCCGTTCGGTGCAGACGCGCATGTTCATGCGGAAGATGTTACGGCAGCCGCTCACGGTCACGAGCATCACGATCACAACAATCCGCTGTTGTTTGGAATTTCCATGCACAAGATTACCGAAGCGTTTGTCTTAGCCTCGTTGTTTTTGCATGCCGGAGTGAAGAAAGCAAAAGCGTGGTTCTTGCTTGTTTTATTCGCATGTATTGCTCCGCTTGGCGCAGCTTTTCATTTGTTCGTCGACTCTCAAGGCTGGGATGTAGAAGGCTGGTGGTACACCGCCATGATTGGCATCTTAATCGGAATCTTACTTCACGTTTCCACCATTATTCTTTTCGAAAGCGAAGAAGGACATTCGTTCAACTGGAAGAAGTTTGTGATGGTGTTGTTGGGGATTGTTTCTGCGGGACTTTTGGTTTAGGAACTACGTTGTTTGAACTTCGTTGTTTGAACTGCGTTGTTGGAACTTCGTTGTTTGAACTTCGTTGTTAATCTTCCCCTCTCTAACCTTTTCTTAACATCTCTTATCTTTTGTAAGGGCCCTCGCAAAGCATTTTGCCCTCGCAAAGCTAGAAGGCATTCGTGGGAATTACATTCTTTACTGGTTGCTCCAGGAATACAGTGAGTCTGCCGAAAAATCCATTTCGCCGTTGTTCCAGGAAAGATATCCGTGTGTGACTTCGAAATTCTTGAATTTAGATAAATCTAAAAATGCTTTTGTCATTGGGTTTGAAGCGCCGGATAAAAACGATCTGAAATCTACAGTTCTTCTCTCTCCGTCAGAAAAAAACAATTCAACCGAATAGTCATTGAGATATGTCGCTGAAGTTAGTTTCATTACTTAATGCGTTGAGTGATAATTTTCCGTTCAACCCGATTGTTGAGTACAACAAAATTAATCCAATCGTTTACAATCTCGTACTGGTGAGTTGAAATTAATTTCTTCAAATCTCTTTGTTGTTTTGGATGAAAAATCTTGTATCCCTTTTGCGTTCGGTAGGTGATTTCAGTAATAATACTATTTTCAATCTTGAACTCAATTCTCATTCCATATTCCTCATTGTAAAAGGCATGAATGTGTATTGGAAAATGTTCATTAGAAAAGAACACAAGACGTATTCCGAAATACTCAAAAATTGTAGGCATTTTTTTTTGTAAACCTACAATGTCGAATTTTCACGAACACCAACTTTTATATGCAGTTTATATGCTGTTTATTCGGTGGAACTTCTTAAATCCCTTTGGGATACATCCACAAAGTGGATCAGTCAGCACAGCGGATACATCCCTTCGGGATTGGTCCTGAAAGGATTTGTCCCTTGGGGATACATCCACGAAGTGGAATGAATGTTCCTACTGCGTAATTGGAACTGAGTTGTTAATCGCTGGCATAGTCGCGTATGTTTCCTTGGAAGACCATCTTGTGATTTAAAGTGGTCGAATTCGACCACTTTAAAATTAGGGTTTTGAATCAGATCCCCAACTCCTAGCGCATAGGTGCTACAATGCTATTGTTTATTGAACCGGTCACACTTTGTGACCGGTTACAAATCATAGTTAAATCAAATTGTCCAACCATTGGATGAAGAATTGAAAATGAAATGACAGTTTAAGGTCACAATTTGTGACCTTAAAATTGGATGTCGCAATTTGCGATATCCAATTGAGATTATTATTGACTAATAGACATTGTAAATCTTTTTACTTCAGAATCTTTTTCAATTACCTCGAATTCGGGGTAATTAATAAAGACATTATGAATTTTTTCCCAAATCGATAATTATTCAACTTCGTCAACGAAGTTGTCATCCGGAACGGTCATCGCGAAGCGTCATCCTTCGAAGAAGGTCATCACACAAAGTGTGTCATCGCGAAGCGTCATCCTTCGAAGAAGGTCATCACCAAAGGTGTCATCGCTTGCGTAAAACAAAAAAGCCGCTCGAAAGCGGCTTCCCTGTTGTTTAGGTAATTATTCACGGAGTGAATGCTGATTTAAGCAATGCTTAATTTCTTCTCTAAATCTTCAAGATATTTTCTGAAGTGTTTGTCGGTTTCTTGTAAGTTGTTCACGGTGCGACAAGCGTGCAATACCGTTGCGTGGTCTTTTCCACCGCAATGAGCACCAATGCTTGCCAAACTGCTCTTCGTCATCTTCTTCGCGAAGTACATCGCAATCTGACGCGCTTGAACAA
>JBDLUS010000009.1:0-9267 GCA_039805165.1 Bacteroidota bacterium
TCGGGCGGGTAGATGTAGGTGGTGCGCACCATGAACTCTGTCAGAATGTCGTTCTGAATGGTTCCGGTTAATTGTTCTGTACGAACGCCTTGTTCTTCGGCGGCTACAATGTAGAAGGAAAGAATAGGAAGCACGGCTCCATTCATGGTCATGCTCACCGACATTTCGTGCAACGGAATTTCATGAAACAAAACTTTCATGTCCTCCACTGAATCTATGGCTACGCCTGCCTTTCCAACATCTCCCTTTACGCGATCATGGTCGCTATCGTATCCGCGATGGGTTGCTAAGTCGAAGGCAACAGACAATCCTTTTTGTCCCATGGCCAAGTTGCGCTTGTAGAACGCATTCGATTCTTCCGCGGTGCTGAAGCCGGCATACTGACGAATGGTCCACGGGCGAACGGTGTACATGCTTGCATACGGACCGCGTAAAAACGGCGCTGCGCCTGCTCCCCACGTTGCAGCCTTCACTTCTTCGTTGAAGTTGAAGCCCACTTCTTTCCAATTCAATTTACTCATGACTGCACGTATTTGTTTTCACCCACTACTACACGTTGTGCACGTTGAAGGCTTCTTTCTTCTTTATTGTTTTGAATGAAGTTGAACAACTTCTCTGAGGTTTCGAAATTCTTCATGATTTCGAAAGCCTTCACCGACAGGTCTTCCGTAAGTTTTTCCAACGAAAAACTTCCCTTTGCTAAATCTGAATATTGATCGAAGTAAGATTCTTCAATTAATAAATGCTGAATGTTTCGCGCCCAACGAAGATGATCGCTAACATCGTTTCCTTTGGCGAATTCCATGGGAAGTACTTCAATGCGGTTTGCTCCGCCAACGCTTGCTGCCAATGCTTGAATCGTTGAACGAATGAGATTGTTATCGGTGTCTTTCTTCGCTTGGAAATATCCGTCTGTTTGAACTTTTACAAACGCGTGATTCGAACACGCGTGTTCAGGAGAACCTGATTTCATCACGTGCGACCACACCGCGCGGAAAGCGCGCAACTTGGCTATTTCAACATACAATTCACTTCCAACCGAAAAATGAAACAGGATTTGAGCGGAAGCATCATCGATGGACAAATGCGTATTTTCTATGAATTCAATTCCGGATAAAGCCGCGAAAGCGATTTGTTCTACTGCTGTTGCATGCACTGCAAATGCATGATTTGCATGAATGTATTTGGAATGAAACAGCGGCAATATTCCAGCGCGGTCTTGTGATTCGTAGGCTTGCTTAATCGCGTCTATCTGATCGTCGGCTTGCTCGGCATGTGCCTCTAACTCCCAGTTGATGAAGCCGACGAAGATGTCTTTCAACGCCACCTTCATATCACTAGCGTTGAAAGAAGCGGGAATGGTTAAGCTATTCGCTCCACCATTCAATGCTTCCAAAGCCAATGCGTTCCAAGCCATTGGATCTACTGTTTGGAAAGACTGGTGCAAATGCCACGAAGGCGTTGCACGAAAAGTTACTTCGTTCGTTGAGCTACCTTCGGTAGCATAGGGAAATAAAAAAATCCCTTCTTCTTTTTGGCGAACCAAAGAGTCGAGGGATTTTCCTTTTAATTCTTTTTCGGCTAGCGTTTGCCAGTCTTGAAGAGATTGATTTGAAAAAACTTCGCTACGAATATTCATGCAACGAAGTTAATTCGAAAATGCTTATCTGAACAGCGTCAATGTGCCCATTAATTCCAAAGGCTCACGTCCACCAATTGGCTTCACACGAAGCTTCCAAACGTAAGCGTCGTTTTCCACATAGTGACTTCCATTTCCGTCGTAAGTACCATTCCAACCTTTCTCTGGGTCATTGGTTTCAAAAATCATAACACCCCAACGATCATAGATTGCAAAGTAGTAATCGCTTGGGTCGTAAGCATTCAAAACTGGTATGAACACTTCGTTCAAGTTGTCGTCGTTCGGAGAGAACGTGTTTGGAACATAATACAGGAACGGCTCTTTTGAGAAGTTCGCGATAATGGTGTCCGTTGTGTTGAACGAAGCCGACACCTGATCTGCTGTAAGGTTCGGATTGATTGGTGTTCCTGCAACAGACTGCCATCCGGTGAACATCCAATACGGTTCTGGAATCGCAGTGAAATTCACAGGAACGTTGTCTTCGTTTTCAATGGTGAGCATGGTCGTTGTTGCGTTACCCGTATCGAAAAGTACTGTTCCAGCAGTAGCCGGATTTACGATTACCGTAAGCGGATGATGCGGTGTTACATCGAATACTGCAACCAATGTATCTTCTTCAGTGAAGTTGAAATTCACATTCGTGCTTGAAATATTCGGAGCCAAGACGTGGTTATTTATTTCCCAGTGATTGAAGGTTGTCCATGAATCCACAGGCGATGCCACGAAGTTCATGAAGGTGTTTTCAGAGAAAATTTGTGTTGAAGGAAGCGGTGTCCATGCATTTCCATTCATGGTCACGGTTCCTGCACCTGCCGGTTGAACGTCTACTGTTAGTGGGAATTCATCGATGATGGTGAAGACTGCTACCAAGGTATCACTCACCATTAAATGAAGAATAACATCTGGAGTAAGTGTATTCGGGTTAAGCGGATGGTTGTTGATTTCCCAATGGTCGAAAAGTGTTACACCAGGAATTTCATTTGCGTTGAAGGTGTAATCAACATCGGCTAAAATCTCGTTGTTCCAAGGATAAGCAGCCAAAACAGTTCCGTCCATGGTTACTGTTCCTGCACCTACTGGCATTACATCTACTTGAAGAATCGCATGAGGAGTCTCATCGAAAATAGCTACTACAGTGTCTGCAGCGCATGGATTCAAATAAATTGAAGTTGTTGTTGTATTTGGAAGAAGTGTTGCAGTTGTAGATTCCCAATGATTGAATGTGAACCAAGGATTTGCAGTTACGCTTACAGTAGTTGAATCTCCGGCATTCACGCTGAAGGTCTCTGGGTAATTAACCTGAGCAGTTCCATTGAACACAATGTTACCTGCACCTGCAGGAAACACATCGCTTACAATTGGAACAGGTCCTGAAGCTGGAATACCGAATATTGCTTGAACAGTAACATCTGACTGAACAATTAAGGTTGTGATTGGAGCTGTTGGATCAGCAATGACTCCTGTTCCACTTATGATTTCCCAACCTTGGAAGGAACTACATGGTCCGACCACAGAATCTATTATTGCTTCAAGGTCTATTTCTAAATCTCCAAAATACGTTCCTGAATAAGGTGTTTCGTATGGACTCAATTCTGTTTCTCCGACAATGATATCACCTACGCCATCGATTTGGAATGTCACGTTGTACGGAACAACATCATAGCAATCGGTAATACCACCAATGATTTCGTTGTTGCAACGTGCCAAAATGAAATCACGAATGTCTTGAACATTGTTGTTCCAAGTATTTATATTTCCGCCCCAACGCTGAATTTGTCGTGGCATTTCCGGTTCAATAACCAATATCATGCTATCCAAAACTTCAATCATTCGCTCACAAGAGAAAATAGTGTTTGATAATTCAGCATAACGTTGAATGTAATCGGCGAAGAAATCAGGATTGTCGAACAATGCATTTAAGACAGGAATGTGTCCCTGTCCGCCAATGTTTCCTTCGTTTTCAATCTGACAAGGATCGGCTGTTGGCTGTGTACTGCTTACTCCAGTATAGTTGATGTAGTGACCGAATGTCGCGTCATTGTCCCAGAGAGCATATCTCCAGCGCTTTGCGTCTCCATTCGGATTGGTTCCCTTCCACCAAGCGGTGTTCCAGTTCAACCAGTCGGTACATACAGTATAACCATTCAAAATGAAGTAGTCAATCAAGCTCATGGTATTGAATTGTGAAACCACATAATCGTAGTTGGCTTGATTGGCCATACTGTTGGTAGTGGTAAAATTCACAAACGTGTTCCATTGTGTTTGAGGATTGAATCCTGGAGCTGCAGCGTACTCTGTCCAAGTTCCTCCCCAAGTTTTTAAGAAATCTACATTTCCTGCTGGCTGATCAAAATAGTAGTCGGTATAATCTGTATCATCTACCTTTTCACGAATCTCATACACTCCCCAATATTGACCGTTGATGTATACGATGCAACTTCTTGTTTTTCTTTCATCTACGTGAAGATCTCCGAGCAAAGACAATTCGCAAACGTATGAATCACGAATGTGAGCACCTCCATTTGAAAATGGATAGTTATCGTTTGCTGCTGCTTTAAAAATTAAGCGTTGGTAAGATTGACGATCACTTGTGTGAAGCATTGGATGCTCCAACTCGTGGTTATATCCTAACGCATCTCTTGTAATGTAATCGAAACCTCTTTGTCCGTAAGCATTTGAGTCATTTCCGTGCTCGTTACTATCTCCAGAAGATTCAACAGTAAATGTTCCGTTTTGAAAAAATTCCAAATGTGTAAGTTCATCTCCATTCCAACCACCATCGAGGGTCGTACCTGAAATAGAAACTACAGGTATCGTGTGATTGTCGTTTCCGAAGAAGTATGTATTGGTTTCTGTAAATGAAGGAAGCGTAGTTGCTGCTGGTGAGTATACTATTGCACGAAGAACAGTTGTTGTATTGATGTTAATCGGCCCCGTGTACAATGTACTTGTGTTAGAAGGTTGAGAACCGTTGGTGGTGTAATAAATTGTTCCTCCAACTTCAGTCGTTGAGAGGGTCACGCTAATTGGAGCGGCGTAATATCCAGCTTGTACGTTCATTGTTGGACGAACAGCATAACCTGTGGCAGTAGCACCAGCATTAACGGCGCCTTGAGAAGGATTGGTTTGAATAACCATGCTACCCGTTCCATTCGGAACACGTCCGTATGACTGATTTCGCTGATTCGGGCTGATTACATCGAAATCATAACTCTCCAAAATAACTCCTGCGGGGCTTGAGAAAACCAATTCCTCTCCGTTGGATTGTGATACTTTGAAATTTGTATTCGTCTGGCCTAAAAATCCTGGATCATACGCACCTACTCCACTTACTAGAATAAGTTTATAGCCATTAGCAGGAACGCTAACTGTTGCTGGAATCTGATATTTCTGTGGGTTGAGGACATTATCGCTAAGCCAATAGCCACCGATATTTACAGCAGCGCCTGTTGGATTGTAAAATTCCACCCAGTCTTCAAATTCTCCACCCACGGCGTAGTCGGAATAATTTGCAAAGCAGAATTCATTGATAACGACTTGAGATGATGCGGAAAAAGAAGCTATCAAGGCCAAGAAAATGACAGCAGATCTTTTTAGTAAGTTTAAAATCATTGGTTTCAGTATGGTTTCCTAATAAAGACAATAATACGAAAGAATAGGTTGCACGAAAAGGCTTTCGGGAAAAGAAAAGGCTAACCTTGAAGTGTTAACCTTTTTTATTTGGGTGTTTGCCCAATGAAATTATATTTGTCAAAAATTACAAAATGGGACACTCACACGACGATCACGGACACATTCCACACGAAGCTGAACAAAATGAAATCGGCGGACCTGTAACTTTCGCTATAATCCTTTTCGGATTGGTGATTACAGTGGTTTATTTCCTTATTCAGTGGTCTTAAAACTTTAACGTCGAATGGTCATCTCTTTCAAGAGATGGCCAGCTCCGGCGTAGATGTCAATTACCCAAAGCACGTACCTCGCGTCTACCATTACATTTCGGCAAATTTCCGAATTGAAATAGAGGTCACTCATGGTGCTTTCCCATGTTCTATCGAAGTTTATTCCTATCCATTCACCACTGCCATTTAAAGCCGGAGATCCTGAATTTCCGCCAGTTGTGTGATTGCTACCGGTGAAGCACACAGGCAAGTTTCCATTCGAACCGTATGATCCAAACTCTTTGTTCTTCAACAACATTTTCAATCGGTCGTTGATTTCGAAATCTGGATTGCCCGTGCTATTCTTATCTAAAATTCCTTGCCCTGTTGTAAAAGGAGTATACGCCATTCCGTCTACCGGGGCGCTGCCTTCCACTCTGCCGTATGTCAAGCGCAAAGTTGAATTTGCATCGCACCATTTCTCTTTCTTACCACGCATTTCTTCCAACAAGAAAACATATTGCTCCATGAGTTGATCATGTTTTGTTGTGAATTCACGCTTCGAAGGAACCAGCGTGTTCTTGTAATAATCGTTCAACGCTTTGGCTTGAACGTATAAATACTCCTTGCTCAAACGCTTGGCGTATTTCTTAGACTTTCCACTGTAGGAGATGAATGTATCTTTAGAGAATGAACGAATCATTCCCAAGAAAGCGGCGCTGTCTGCCACCAGAGATTGTTTGAACCACAAGTCTGCAGCAGCTTCGCGAGATAATTTGGTGTGTTCAAAATGAATAACTCCTTTCGTGAATTGTTCGAACAAGGATGACATGGCTAAAAATCGTTTCTTATCGGTTTCCAAATCATAGTCTTTGTAAAAGGCCTTAGCCGTTTCCAAAAACTCTTTCATCTTTCCTTCCCATTGATTCCCCTTCTTTAATTGTGCCGCTTGAGCATAAATCTCATTAAAGTCTTGATACAATTGAAAAATTTCAGGACCGTTGAATACAAATTCAGCATATGCAGCTGCAGCCATATTCACGCTATAATAGTCTTTGTATAACTTATCTATAGTTGAAAGCAGATTGGAATACTCCAATTCTTTGTTCGAAATTTTTGCGATTTCTAACCACTTCGCTTCCTCCTCTTTCTTCAATTGAATGGCATTGAATTTATTCAATCCCAATTCTTGTCCCTGCCATTTCTTATAGGCGTTGGCTACACTGCTTTGCTTCGCTGCATACTTAATGCGCAAGGCATCACTGCTTTTCATAGCCGCGTTAATAACAGACAAATTCTTTTCGCGAAAATCAATACGCATAGGAGCCAATTGCTCGTGGTTGTAGGCTACTCCTGCGGAAGTAAGCAGGTGCTCTGTTCTTCCTGGGAATCCGTATACCATGGTGAAATCGCCTTCCTTCACTCCTTTCAACGAAATAGGAAAATGATGAGCTGGTTTGAATGGCTTATTGGCAGCTGAGTATTCTGCTGGTTCATTCTTGTCGTTCGCATAAATGCGGAAAACTGAAAAGTCTCCGGTGTGTCTTGGCCAAACCCAGTTGTCTGTATCTCCACCGAACTTACCAATGCATGAAGGCGGAGCACCTACTAAACGAACGTCTTTATATGTCTTCGTCAAAACCAAAAAGAATTGTGTGTTGTAATTGAAACCTCTTACAAAACCGTCGCACTTATTTTCAGACTTCGCCTTCTTCGCAATTGCTGTGAAGAGTTCTTTCATTTTAGCAGAGCGCTCCTTTTCTTCAACACCTTCCATTCCTTTTAGAACTTCTTCGGTTACGTCGCGCATTTCTAATACGAAGGTGGCGGTTAAACCTGGACAAGCCAATTCTTGCTCACGATTCATAGCCCAGAATCCGTTCTTCAAATAATCGTGTTCAACAGAGGAGTGGTATTGAATGTTATCGAATCCACAGTGGTGATTGGTGAAGAGCAAGCCTTCGTTGGAAACCATTTCACCTGTGCAGCCCCCGCCGAATAGCACAATTCCGTCTTTCAACGAAGTGTTATTGATGGAATAAATTTCCTCCTTGGACAACTTCAATCCGTTGGCTTTCATGTCATCGAAAGCGGCGTTCAAGACAGAAGGAATCCACATGCCTTCAAATGCAAAAGCGCATACGGCTGAGAAAATGAATAAAATACTAAGTGCGTGTTTTTTCATGCTGAATAAATAAGATGTGCGAATCTACGAAATACTGAAAATATCTTGCTTCTTAATGAACCAATAATATGACGCCCAAATGCCCATGGCAAAGCCCATGATTATGGGAACTAGAAAGCCAATAAACGGACGTTGATCTTGTTCTGGAAGTTCTTGCTGAAGGATATACATGTAAATGGGCACCACAATAATGAGCAAGCAAATGAATAAAAAGAGAAAATTGAATCCGTTGTTCACGCCAACGGCCACTTTGTAATATTTCGATTTTTTGAATTCTTCGAAATCTTGTCGCGCGTACTGCTTCGCGCGGTTTCGTGCCGCGTATTCTCTGTGCTGATAATACTCTTCATACCTTGGAGTAACGCGGGTGCGTTGAGCCAAGTCATAAGCCTTGCGTTGTTTTTCATCGCCTAAAAATTCATAGGCTTCATGAATTTCTATAAAACGCAAATGCGCATCGGGATGCGCATTTTTGTCGGGATGATATTGCTTACACCCGTTTCTGTAAGCTGTTTTAATTTCTGAACTTGAAGCGTTCCGAGAGACTCCTAAAATAAGGTAGTAATCTTTCACGCTTCAATTGTATTAGTCCCTTCTTGCGAAAACGCGCAACAAGAACATGAATAAGTTAACGAAGTCTAAGTACAACGAAAGTGCACCCATTAAAGCAAGTTTCGAAGCTTCTGCTGTTCCGAACTCTACTCCTGCTCCAATGCGCTTGATCTTTTGAACATCATAAGCTGTAAGTCCAGTGAATACTAAGACACCTACGCAAGAAATGATGTAATCCATTTGAGAACTCTTCATGAACATGTTCACCACAGAGGCAATCACAATTCCAATTACAGCCATCATTAAGATTCCACCGAACTTCGTTAAGTCTGTTTTAGTTGTGTATCCTATAAATGCCATGGCTCCGAAAAGACCCGCAGTAATGAAGAATACTTTGGTAATGATTCCTAAGTCATAAACTAAAAAGATGAAGCTTAAACTAATTCCCATTACAGCGGCGTAACCTAAGAATACAGCAAGCAATGTCGTGAACGACATTTTGTTGAATCCGAAATTCATGGCTAGGATAAAACCAAACGGAGCAAACATTACGATCCAACCTAACATGGTCATACCGTTTTTGTTTACCAAGGAGAATATTAAGTCTGTTGTTCCGAACAGATATGCCAATGCTCCTGAAATGGCCAATGCTAAAGACATGTAGGCAAATACGTTTGAAACGAATGATTTTGAAACGGCGTTGTCATTCACATAAACCCCGTCATTGAACTCTAAATTGTTGTTCATGGTTTTTATTATTTTTTCAATTGAAGTAAACTTACAAATTCTTTTCTTGTTGTTTCGTTTGTTAAAAACTCACCACTGAATGCACTTGTAATGGTGGTACTGTTTTGTTTCGCAACACCGCGCATTTGCATACAAAGATGATGACAATCTAAAACAACTGCCACTCCGACAGGACTCAATGCTTTTTGAATGCTGTCACGTATCTCAATTGTCAGACGTTCTTGCACTTGAAGTCTTCTTGAATAGACATCGACTACACGAGG
>JBDLUS010000010.1:0-3332 GCA_039805165.1 Bacteroidota bacterium
ATTCCAATGGAACACGTGATTGAGAAGTACCCTTCCCTTCCAAAAGAAAATCCAATTGTCTTCCATTGCAACAGTGGAAAACGTTCAGATGCTTTGGTGTATATGATTGAAAAGAAATTCCCTGGAGACGCTATTTACAGCCTTGCCGGTGGTGTTCAGGGGTATGCAGAGCAATGCGCACCCGAAATCAAGTGTTCGCTTTAATATGGAAATGATACAGTCTTTTTTGCACTTCGTTCTGCATTTGAATGAAGAGCTTCCTCTTTTGTTGAATGAATACGGCGTTTGGTTTTATGCCATTTTATTCCTCATCATCTTTGTTGAAACCGGATTGGTAGTCATGCCATTTCTTCCCGGAGATTCTTTGTTATTTGCAGCAGGTGCTTTGTGTGCGGGACAGAACAACTTAAGCCTATCGATTCTATTTGTTTTGCTTATAGCCGCAGCTATTCTCGGAGATCAATGCAACTACTTCATTGGAAGATTTTTCGGATCGAAAATCGTCGCTATGAAATTCAGAGGCAAGCCATTGATTGCACAAAAGCATTTAACAACAACTGAAGAATTCTTCACGAAGCACGGAACAAAAGCCATTATCATGGCTCGCTTCGTTCCTATTGTTCGCACCATTACTCCGTTTGTTGCTGGAGTTGGGAAGATGGACTACAGAAAGAAATTCCTTCCTTACGACATCTTCGGTGGTGCACTTTGGATTGTAAGTATGACGCTTGCAGGGTACTTCCTCGGACAAATTGAATTCGTTCAAAAACACTTCGAAGCGGTTGTCATTCTGATCATCTTGATCTCTCTTGCTCCAATGGTTTTTGCTTACTTGAAAAGCAAATTCGGTTCGAAAGCATGAGAACTTTTGGGCTTCTCGGCAAAACGTTGAAGCACTCCTTTTCGCAAACATATTTCACGTCTAAATTTCAGAGACAGGTTATTGCGAAAGATGTTGCACAAGATGCTACGCAAGATTCTGCGAAAGATGTTTCACAAGACGCTTCGCGAGGTGGGAGATATATTAACATCGAATTGGATTCAATTGACAACATTCGTGATCGAGAGGAATTTCGCGGATTAGATGGATTCAACGTTACCATTCCTTTCAAACAAGAAATTATTCAGCATCTTGATGAGATTACGCACGAGGCGAAAGCCATTGGTGCCGTGAATTGTGTTGAAATTATTGATGGACGTTGGATAGGTCATAACACCGATTACATTGGCTTCAAACGGACACTTCTTCCGCTAATTGAAAACCGCGTAGAAAACGCGCTCATTCTGGGAACAGGCGGAGCATCGCTCGCTGTTGCCTATGTCCTGAAAGAACTGGGCATTCGCTTTTTCTTCGTAAGTCGAAATCCACAAAACGAACAGACCTGTTCTTACGATCAAGTCACTCCATTGCTTTTAGAAAAATGTAAGCTTATCGTGAACACCACTCCGGTTGGACAGTACCCGAACAATGAAGAAAAACCAAACTTGGATTATTCGTGTCTTACAGATCAGCATGTGTTGTACGATTTAATCTACAACCCCGAAATAACAGCCTTCCTTCAAGAAGGCATCTCTCGCGGTGCGCGATACTGCAATGGCCAAAGCATGCTTGAAATTCAAGCCGACGAGAGTTACAAGATTTGGAATCTTCTTTCCGAATAAACAGCATATAATTTATACGCTTTTGGCATAAGGATTCGAGAAATTCCTTTAGAAATTTGTTGCGGAAAAACACCATACGTACATTTGTAAAAAATACACGTATGCAGACTAAATTAACTTTAATCATGGACAAGAAACTTATCGAAGAAGCGAAGGTCTACGCAAAAGAGACGCAACAAAGTCTGTCGCAATTGGTCAGCGAGCAGCTGGAAAGAATTCTGTGCAAGAACGAAGACCCTGACAAGTATAAAGATCATCCAATGGCCGATCTTGTTGGTATACTCGATGAAAATTCGGTAGCGTTTAAAGGGAAATCGCACAAACAAATTATGTACGAACACGTATTAGAAAAACACGGATGAAGCACGTATTTATTGACACAAATATTTTAATGGACATGCTCTTTCATAGAATGCCCTATAAAAACCATACGCTTGAATTGCTTGCACTTCAAGAGAAAAAACTAATAACTACCTATACTTCCTCGAATACCATTCTCAGTATAGCATATTACTTAAAAAAAGCCTACCCGCCGAAAATAGTTAAAGAAGTACTTCTCAAATTAATGGACAGAATTCAGATTATTGAGGTAAACAAAAGTATGCTCGCTTCTGGATTAATGAGTTTGACAGAAGATTACGAAGATGCCGTTCAAATTTACTGTGCGCTTTCAAATCGAAAAATTACTCACGTAATTACGCGTAATAAAAAGGACTTCAAAGACTGTCCGCTACATGTTTTCACTGCAGAGCAATTCACAGAGCAGTTCACTTCCTAACCACAATCTTCTTCCGCACGGCAGTTCCGTTCAATTTCAGAATATAAATCCCTTCAGAGAGATTGGAAATATTTACAAGCGTGGTTCGTGCATTCACACGTTCCGAACAAACCTTTCTTCCACTTAGATCATAGAATTCCAAAGCTGAAACAGCGTTCCAATTTGAACCAGCATCTATGGTCAGTTGAGTGCTCGCGGGATTTGGATAAACTTGAATGTCGCTGAAGAGCACTTCATTCACTGAAATAATAGTATCGCTTGAATAAAAACCAAGCCCACCTCCTATTTGTCCAATAAACAAATCGCGTTTCCCATCGGCTGTAATGTCTTCAAACCAAACCGCGCAACGTTCACCTTCGTTTATGCCTTCGAAGTCTGTTGTATCCATTGTGAAGTCACCCAAAAGATTTCCAGATACATTCGAGAAGTGATTGACTTGTCCGGTTTCGGTTCCCAATAATACTTCCCACTCGTTTAATTCATTCTTGAAAAAATGTGGAACGCTGTATCCGAATATCCCTAGAATATTCGTGGCCACCATTCCACCTAATGTATCTTCTCTGAATTCGTATGAGGCTGCACTAGCGGATCCAATGTTCGCATAGAAGTTCACGTTACCGTTCTTCTCTCCCACTGCTAAATCCAAGAGACCGTCATCGTTCAAGTCTACCCATTGCGGAGTAGCAAATTGACCTACATCAATCGTTAGTCCGTTGCTATCCTTCAACAACTCTCCGTTGTCAGAGAAGGCGTATCCATTTACTGTTGAAGCTGCATTTTCAAAACGAACCAAATAACCATTCTGAACACCGACTAACAAATCTCTATCACCATCGCCGTCATCATCGCCGAAAGAGATGTACTTGCTATCCAACGTATCCGTAGCCAATGG
>JBDLUS010000011.1:0-8510 GCA_039805165.1 Bacteroidota bacterium
TGGATATAAAATACTTCGGCGATGGAAACGCGCGCGACATACTTTCGTAACCGTCGAACAAATCTTTGTAATCCATCTTCTCGCTCTCTTCAATCATCGGATAAACCACATAGACCTGACGGCCCAAGGCTATTTCCTGACGAATGAATTCAAACAACATCAACCGATAAGCATCGGTGTGCCACTGCGTATTCACCGGCTTTCTTCCCGGAGGAAGCTCATCTATAATACTCACATCTAAATCGCCATAAACCGTCATTGCCAACGTACGCGGAATAGGCGTTGCGGTCATGACCAAAATATGCGGAGGCAAGGCTGCCTTCTTCCACAACGCGGCGCGCTGCGCAACACCAAAACGATGCTGCTCATCGATAACTACCAATCCCAAATTTGCGAATTCAACAACAGGTTCAATTAACGCGTGTGTTCCAATGATGAACTTCAATTCACCACTCTTCAAATCTTCCATTAATGGAACACGATTTTTCTTCTTAACCGATCCTGTGAGCAATTCAACACGAACACCCAACGGCTCTAGCAATTGCGAGATTCCTTCAAAATGCTGATTCGCTAAAATCTCTGTGGGTGCCATTAGACAAGCCTGATAGCCGTTGTCTATGGCCAACAAAATTGCCATGAGTGCAACAATGGTCTTCCCACTTCCTACATCGCCCTGAACCAATCGGTTCATGTGAAAGCCCTTCATCACATCGGTACGAATCTCTTTCACCACACGCTTCTGCGCTCCCGTTAATTCAAACGGCAAATGCTTTTTATAAAATGAATTGAAGAGCTCTCCAACCTTCTCGAACACCACTCCGCGCTGCTCCACCGTGCCCGCCAACTTCGTTTGCAACAATTGCAATTGAAGGAAAAACAATTCTTCAAACTTTAATCTTCTTCTCGCCTGCTCCAACTTCTCTGCATTCGCGGGAGCATGCAACTGAACGAGCGCTTCAGCGCGAGAAATTAATTTGTATTGTTGAATCAATTCCTGCGGCAACACTTCCGGAATTTCATGACGAACTTCTTCGCACAACTGCAGCGTTAATTTTCCAATGACGTTGCTGTTCAAGCCTCTGTTCGACATCTTCTCGGTTGTGCTGTATACAGGCTTCAATCCCACACCAGCAGCCATGCGCGAAGATTCAATCTCTTCAACTTCCGGATGAGCAATGTTGAATTTCCCCTTGAACTCGGTTGGTTTTCCATACACCAAACAAGGCTTATTCAAAGGCAAACTGCTCTTCAGCCAACGCGCGCCCTTGAACCACACCAACTCCATCGTACCTGTCTCGTCTTGAAACACTCCCACCAATCGCTTGGCGCGAGCCTCCCCCATTTCCGTTAATCGCACAATTGTTCCTTGCAACTGAACGGCAACAGCATCTGACTTCACGTCGCGCACCTTCTGCACTTGACTCTTGTCGACATATCGAAACGGATAATGCATGAGCAAATCTTCCCACGTGCGAATACCCAATTCCATGCGAAATTGATCGGCGCGCGCTGGTCCAACACCCTTCAAAAATGAAATATCGTTTTCCAGTTTAGACATTCCTCACGAAAATATAATAACTTGTGCAAGCATTTATCCTTTGTGGACATTTAACCATGAATCAACAGCAATACAACAGACTCTTTTACGTCCTTTCAGCCTTCGTGATCGTTGAAAAATTACTGGTGTATTTCTTCTTTTCCATTCAATACACAGACAGCGATCAAACGCTTTTGTGGCAAGTGGCTACCGACCTTTCGAACGGTGTTTTTCATGGACCGTGCTTTTACGGACAAAGCTACGGCCCTAACATAGAACCCTTGTTGGCCGTGCCTTTCATGAAAATCGGATTTCCCGTTTACGCTGCGCTTCCGCTTGCTACGCTCATCCTTTCCACCACCCCGTTTTTCCTTTTGGCGTTTTATTTCAAACATAAACTTTCCGCGCAATCTGCCCTCATTCCACTTATCGTTTGCCTATTGCTTCCGTTGGAATACAGTCTCCTCACAGCCATTCCTCGCGGATTTGTAGGCGGAATCTTTTTTGTGAGTCTCGGTTTATTCTGTTGGAAATATTTCCGAACGAACCTCTCGTTGGTGTTCGCTGGAATTTTTATTGGATTAGGGCTTTACGGAAATTTGAACAGTGCGTTGCTTCTTCCGCTCATTATTCCAAGCATTCATTGGAACAAGAAATTCATTTTGCGTGCAGCGCTGTTCTTCGGTGTTGGATTCGCACTCGGACTTCTTCCCTTCTACTTCAACTTTCAATATTATCAAGCGCATCCTGAACTACTCATTCACGTAGCACCCAGCGTGAAACTCAGTTGGAACAGTTTCATTGAAACTCTCTTGCGCTTCAACAATTATTTCGATCAAGTTTCTCCGTTATTTTGGCGCTTCGGATTTGTGAGCGTGCTCTTACTTCCAGCCGCAATAATTTTTTTGTGGAAGAAAAACAAACGCCTCGAAGCGTGGACAATTGCCTTCGTTCTATTGGCTATTCTCGGTTCACTCTTCATGGAAAAAACAAAGGAAAGCGGCTATTCACTTTTCTTTTCAGGTGGAAGGTTTTTCCTCGCGCTTCCGTTTGTGTTCATCTTCCTTTCACTTTACTTCTATGCCTTTCTTTCCACAAAGAATAAATTGAAATTCAATCGCATTTCATTGTTGCTTGTTGCTATTTCATTCGGAATAAAAGTTCTTTTCTTTTCACCGCTTCTCGAAAACGCCATTGACAAAGAGAAGGCTTGGTATGTGCATGTGGTACGCATAGACGAATTGAAAAAGCAATGCCATGAAATGAATGCATTCGGAAATCATCCCGCCTTGCTCGTTGCGGTAACCGGAGACACGCCTGAACAGCCCGTGACCTACGGATGTCAGTGCCTTCAGTCCGATTTCCCTTCCACCTATATTCCACATTACGAAAGAAGAAGATGGCTCATTTCGGAATACAACAAGACGGTTTTTCCAACGATACTTCTACATGGAAAAGACACCACGCGTTGGGACAGAAGTAAATTCGGTCACCTTGATATTGTAAAGCACGACAAAGAAAAAGGTTGGATGTTGGTTCGAAATTCTGAAACAACAGACGTGTTTCTTTTTGAAAGCGGAATTGTAAAACCTGAATAAAATTTCAACATGAAAATTGTTCTTCAACGTGTATCAAGTGCATCCGTAAAAGTGGATGATAAAATTGTTGGAAGCATTGAAAACGGGCTCTTACTTCTTATTGGATTCTCTTCCAACGACAACGAAGAAAATATTCTTCCAACGATAGAAAAAATTGTGAAGCTTCGCATTTTTTCAGATGAAGAAGGAAAGATGAATAAGAGCGTTTTAGATGTTGAAGGAAGTATGCTCTTAATTAGTCAGTTTACGTTGTATGCCGACACCAAGAAAGGCAATAGACCCAGCTTCATTGAAGCCGCTCGTCCTGAACAAGCCATTCCGCTCTATGAATTTTTCATTGCTGAAATGAAAAAGAGAATCTCAAACGTTGAAACGGGAATCTTTGGTGCCGATATGAAAGTTGAATTGGTGAATGATGGCCCTGTGACCATTGTGTTCGACTAGTTCAAGTGTTGAACCGACTCTCCTTTTTTCATTTTGTTGTATTGAAGCGCCAATAGCACCATTACATCTGAAAAAGTCTTCATCGCATCTTTGGTTTCTTCAGAGATCTCTTGCTTGCGAAGACGTAAAATCATTAATCCATATAGCGCCGTTAAGTAAGCTTCTACTTCACTCAACGCTTTTCCGTTTGCACGTTCACGATATGAATCAAGGCTTTCCTTCGCGCGTTCGTTTGCTGCAATGTATTCATCGTCGCGAAGAAGGGTATTCAATGTCGTATGAAGCAAATTCAATTCGGAAATAACTTCTTGCACTTCTTCCACATTGCCTTTCTCTTCAGCACCGCTGCGCTTCATGCTTTTGGCCAACCCTTCGAACCACGTTTTTTCTTCCTGAATTTTTTCTTCAGTTGGAAGGAAAGAACGCAAGAAACCGTCGAGCGATTCCACATCCATGTTCACAGCACGAAGCAGGTCTTGCATCTGCCACATGTAGATAACATACTCAGCTATGTTCTCGGCGTATTTACGTTCAGCAATAGTCATTACTTTCCTTGTTTTTCAGTTTCGTATTCTGCGTTCAATCCCTTTACGATCTCACTTGTCAAATCGTAAATTGGATTAGCGAAAAGAATAAGTGGCGCGGTGCTTTGGTAAGAGAAAATATAATCCCAACCGTTTGCCTTGGCATAGTTAGCAGTATAAACTTCCAACTTCTTTCTTAAATCTTCTTGAAGGGCAGCTTCGCTTTGCATAAGCATCTCTTCTTCTCTTTGTTGAATCTGAGCCAATTCATTTTGCAATTGTCCCAATCTGTTTTGCACCGTAGCTTGCTCGTCTGCAGGAAGATTTCCTTTCTGCGCATAAGCGATTAATTCATCTACTTCTCTCTGACGCAACGCTGCTTCGTTCTTCACTTTTGTTTCTGCCGCGGTTGCATTTTTCTCAAGCTCTGCTGACTTTTCAGTGATGAACAAATACTGCGCGTTCAACGAGTCTAGATTCACATACGCAATCTTCATTTGTCCCGGACTAATGGTGTCAACCACCTTCGATTTTTCTGCCAACTCCATTGCGGTGTTCAGCTTGCTCCACATAACCAACAAGGCTACAAAAGTTCCTGCAAAAAGTATTACCAGAATTAAGTTAAACGCGAATGGTTTTTTCACGGGTTTGTTTTCTGAAAATTGATGCTCCATGCTTTATGTAAATTTTGAAATTGATTCTCAATCTCTGTTAGAAATTCTTCGTTCAGTAAGGCTTTGACCGCTTCAATGGTTTTCACCGCTTCTTGATCAATCTTAATCGCTTGCTTGTATGAGGCCGCTTCGAACTCAACAATCCACTTGCCGTTCCAAGAATGGACAACAATGCGAATGCGCGGATGCGGAATGGTTTCAATGGCTCTCATGGTCTTGCGAATTTAATTGTTTTCTTGAACTTTCTTCGCCAAGTTTTTCAAACGAAGCATAATAAAGAAGGCCATAAGGGTGAAGCACATGGCTACGTACCCAACAATATGATAGTTCTCTAAAGGCGCGTTGGCATTGGCTTGCGTAATAATGCTTCCCGCTAAGGCCGCGCTTATTCCCGAAGCGGTACTCTGTGCGGCAGAATTCAAACTCATGAAACCAGCCCGGTGCTTGGGATTCACGACACCGCTTACAATGGTGTTCGCTGGAATCATTCTTCCCGTTACCATAACGAAGAAAAATCCGGCTATGGTTAAGACAATCCACAAATCGGTTTCAGGCAAATTCGTGTTAATGAAAATGGGAATGAGCGAAAGCAAGGCGAAGAATCCGAATACCTTAAATCTTCCAATTTTATCTACTGCTCTTCCAATTAAAATACTGCTGATTACCGTGCAGAATCCCCCGACCAAATAGATGTACTTCACTTCGTGTTGTTCCAGTTTCACGTTGGAAATCATGTACGGTGTCAAGAATGAAATAATGGTGAACTGTCCAAGCACAAGCAAGACGGTAAAGAGCAAAGCATTGCGCTGCGCCACATTCGAGAACGAAGCCTTGAATGTTTCCATGGGTTGAAACTTGTGCGTTCTGCGTTCCAAGTGATCGCGTAACGGCGGAAGCGTTTTCCAAGCCATGAACCAAAACGGAAGACTCAACGCACTCACCATGTAAAAAGGAACGTGCCAATTTCCATCAAAAAAATCGACCATAGTCAATGCCATAGGAACTCCTAAAATAGAAGCCAATGAAAACGCGAGCGTCACTGCAGCAACCGCCTTTCCTCTTCTTTCCATTGGAAAAACATCGGCTACGATAGACATGACTAATCCTCCTAGAAGACCTCCGGTAATTCCAGTTAAAATTCTCGTTCCTACGAACAAGTAGTAATTCAATTCATTGTTATCAGTCGTTGGAACCAACGCGCTGCTTACTGTTCCCAACATGAATCCCAAGTATGCAAAGAGCAATGCTTTCTTTCTTGGAAGATTATCGAGATAAAACACACCCAAGAAAGAAGTCACTCCAGCCGCCAATCCGTATGAGCTCACCAACCAACCGAATCCTGCCGGACCAATGCCCAAGTCGCGCTTCAAGATGTCGCCCATAGGCATCATAATCATGAAGTCTACGATGTTGGTGAACTGAATGGCTGCTAAAGCAACTAAGATCCAGCGTTCTTTACTTGTTGAATTAGCCATTGTTTTGGGAATTCCATTCCCTCTGTTTAGTATCTAAAACGTTCTGCCATTCTTGCTTGAACGGAAAACGTTGCGGCTCACTTCCTGGATGAACTTTGGTGAAGAATAATTTCAATAATGCGTTTCGCAATTTCCCTGGATGACGCAACGCTATGCGCATCTCCACAGGAACTGCTCCGAAAGTCGACTTAATTTCTCCAGCCGTTCTTCCAAATGCAATCTCTTCGCATTGCCCGTCAATAGCCCATTTCACGAATGAAAGAAGCATGTTTGAATAAAGACCATACAATGCATTCGCTTCGTAATCCACTCCAACCAAGAACGCTTCAAGTTCTTTGTTATTGATGAGTGCAATCTGATATCCGACAATTTCATTCGCCACATAGTACGCTTGAATGAGCATCTTCTCTTGAAGTGCTTTCTTCAATTCAACCAAGAATTCGGTTGTTAAAGGTTCCATGGCGAATTCTGCGCGGTCATATACGTTTCTGTACAACGCCTGAACCAAGGTCGCATTCGCTTCCAAGTCTTCGGCGCTCCAGCTGCGAGTTTCAACACCCTCGCATTTTTTCAATGCGGCTTTCGCCTTGGTTCTGAACTTCGTGTTCAACGCATTTAGATAATCATCGAAAGTCTTCCAATTCCCATCCAAAGGCATCTTCAAATGATGATCCACCGCAAACGTATGAAATCCGCATTCCTTCAATTCGTTCAACGCGTTATAATCTTTCGGATAAAAGTCTTTTACAACAACCGCTTGGGTATCGCGCTTGTCCTTACGCAAATAATGAATAACGTCTGTAAGGGCATAGCACAAAGCCGTTGTGGCTTCTTCCACCTGAATTTCTTTTTGAAAAATATATCCGTGCGGACCCGTGCAGAAAGGACTTCCACAAACCACTAATGGGTATTGACGCGACTGTCTTCCGAAGACCCGTGCAACGAACCCTGCTCCGCCTTCCACATCTACGTGCGACTTCAATTCACCTGAAACGAAATAGGTGTATTGCAAAACCGCAATACCAATGGGCATTTCATCCTTGAAAAACAAAATGTAAAACAGGTTTCCTTCCCAACATTTCGAAAGCGCCAATAAATAGTCTGAAGTGAGAAAAACGTTCTGTTCGTGATTCTGAGCATCCCACGTTTCCGTTGGCACATCGGCAAACTTATCGGTCACGGTATAACTAAGCTCGGAAGAGCCCAGAGACCATCGCACCTTTTTTCGTTCACCAAACACACAACAGTTTACCATAATTCGCTAGAGATTTGCAAAGGTAAAGACACTTCAAGGTTAACTTTGTTTAATTCCTCACGAATGTTAAACCCCAAAAAGATACTTTTTTTCGATAGCGATTGCCTCTTCTGCAACCGTTGGGTGCAACGCATTCACAGCCATGCGCTTCACTCCGATTTGTATTTTTCTGGGTTGAAGGGGAAAGAAGCCGAAAGCGCTCTCTCTTCGCAAGAACGGGAGTCGTTATCTGGAATTATCTTAGTTGTAAATGGAAAGAAATACCACAAAGGACTCGCGCTTCGACAATTGTTTTATGAGGTGAAGGCACCCCTCTCCTTCTTGTTAATGCTGACTTTCGTTTGTCCGCTTTTTTTATTGAATGGAATTTATAATTTTATTGCGCGAAACAGACACCGCATAAACGGAAAATCCGCTTGTGAATTTGACCCTACCTTGCAAACGAAAATACTTCCATAACCATGATTGAAAACATACCCTTTTCGCTGATTGTAGTGACTTGCATTCTCACCGTGCTTGCGGGCATGATGATGACTTACGCGTTTGTTCGTGGACATCACCGAGCGCAGCAGCGCGCGCACATATTCGCTTTAGCGTTGTTAGGATGGTCTATTTTTCAAGCAACGCTTGCACTGAATCGTTGGTACATGGATAAGAAAACAGGAACGGGGCACTTACTTTTTCCCATTGTATTTTCTTCGGTTCTTATTTTGTTATTGGCCTTCACGCCTCGCGGAGCAAGGTTTCTGAGAGCTCTTCGTCCCTCTTGGTTATACAGTCTTCAATACCTCAGAATTCCAGTCGCTTCTATGTTTTACATTTTGGCAACGTGGAAGCAAACCCCTTGGGAGATGACATTTTACGGAATGAATTTCGACATTGCCTTCGGTGTTCTCGCCTTGATTTGCATGCCAATTTTCCCCAAGAAAAAAAGCAAGTATAAACTTGCTTTTAGTGTTTTCAATATTGTTGGAATTGCGTCTATTGTTTGGCAGTACATTCT
>JBDLUS010000012.1:0-4020 GCA_039805165.1 Bacteroidota bacterium
TCGGATTGAAAACATTCAGCAATCCACTTGTCGGGTTCGGAAACACATCGAAAGTAGCAAGACGATTTTCTTCAACATTCACAAACGTTGGTGCAAAGCGATAAACAGTTCCTTCAGCAGGATTACTTGACAATAAAGCATTCGAAGGAAGTCCTTCCGACAGTAGTATTTCGTTTGGAGTTAGGCTCACAATTGTAGGGTCAGCAGGATTTCCGCTTATACCATAGAATCCATCCCAATCAAAGCCACTGTTCTGGTTGAGATTCTCTATGAATGCCATAGCAGGTGCCCCGAAGGCATGAACAATTTCTGGATTTGGAATATTACTCGGCCCAAAATGGTATTCGAAGATGTTTGAGTTTTCATAAAACCACAATTGAAAGGAAGTCGTGTTGGTATACGTTCCATTGGCTGCCCAATCTTCGTAGAATCCCACATTCAACCATTCAATTTTGCAGATTTGAAATCCAGGAGGTCCTTCCACCACATAGCTAACCGGACTTACCAGGGTGTCGTTGTCAGCGTTTGCAATGTCGTCTAAAGAAGGAAGGAACAAGTCAGTGAGCGAATCATCTTGCAGTCCATAGACTGTTGGTCCTAGTTCACCAACATAAAGCGTAGTAATCGTATCGTTCGCCGTATAAAACGTGAATCCAAGCGGAAATGTCCAAGTTGGATCGTCCCACACCATTCCTCCATCCAAAGAAACACCTTCTTCAAGGGGTGTGAATGCACTTGAATACGTTGTAAATAAATAATGAGTCCCAACAGGTTGTTGAGCAAAAACCCCAGCCGAAGCTAGGGTTATTACAAAAGCAAGAATATTCTTTTTCATGAAATTATTTGAATGCATCGAATCCGGTTACATCCATTCCTGTGATCAACAAGTGAATGTCGTGTGTTCCTTCGTAGGTAATAACCGACTCAAGGTTCATCATGTGACGCATAATTGGATATTCACCAGTGATTCCCATTCCGCCTAACATTTGACGTGCGTTGCTAGCAACTGTTTTCGCCATGTCAACGTTGTTACGTTTCGCCATAGAGATCATTGCGCTTGTTGCGCGACCTTCATTACGAAGTTGACCCAAACGAAGCGTCAACAATTGAGCTTTGGTGATTTCAGTAATCATTTCAGCTAATTTCTTTTGTTGCAATTGGAAAGCACCAATTGGCTTGTTGAATTGCATACGTTCTTGCGAATAACGAAGCGCAACATCGTAGCAGTCTAATGCTGCACCAATGGCACCCCAAGCAATTCCGTAACGAGCGCTATCTAAACAAGAAAGTGGTCCGCCTAATCCAGAACGACCAGGCAACAAGTTTTCTTTTGGAACTTTTACGTTATCGAAAATCAACTCACCGGTATCGCTTGCGCGAAGGCTCCACTTACCGTGCATAGTAGGAGTTGAAAATCCTTCCATACCTCTTTCAACAATAATTCCGTGAATGCGTCCTTCTTCGTTCTTCGCCCAAACAACGGCTACTTGCGCGAATGGAGCGTTAGAGATCCACATTTTCGCACCGTTCAACAAATAATGGTCACCCATGTCTTTGAAGTTGGTGGTCATTCCACCTGGGTTTGAACCGTGGTCTGGTTCAGTTAATCCGAAGCAACCGATCCATTCGCCAGAAGCCAATTTCGGTAAGTACTTCATACGTTGTTCTTCAGAACCGTATTTCCAAATCGGATACATTACCAAAGAAGATTGAACAGAAGCAGTAGAACGAAGTCCGCTATCGCAACGCTCCAACTCTTGCATGATTAATCCGTAAGCAATCTGATCCAATCCGGCTCCGCCGTATTCTTCAGGGATATAAGGTCCGAAAGCACCAATGCTAGCTAGGCCTGGCAAGAGGTGTTGAGGAAATTTACAAGTTTCAGCAGCCTCTTCAATAATTGGAGAAACTTCTTTTTTTACCCACTCACGTGCTGCATCGCGAATCAATTTGTGCTCGTCGGTAAGCAGCTCATCCATCAAATAATAATCGTGTCCTTGGTATTGGTCTGTACGCATGGTTTCAAAAGTTTGGGCAAATATAGTAGTGATTAGCTAAAACAATTAATTATCTGAAGCATTCCGTTCGTACCAATCATCGGCTGGAAGATTTCTTCCCGAACTTGCGGCTACAGCCAATTCATCGCATCGCTCGTTGTATTTGTTTCCGGCGTGTCCCTTCACCCAAACGAATTTCACATTGTGCTTGGAAGCTACAGCCATGTAGCGTTTCCATAAATCAGGATTCTTCACATTCTTCCATCCGCGTTTCACCCAACCGGCAATCCACTTTTTTTCTACAGAGTCTACAACATATTTCGAATCGCTGTAAATGGTAACCGGACTGTTATCGAATTTCAACAATTCCAACGCCGCGCAAACGGCCATAAGCTCCATGCGATTGTTCGTAGTGAGGCGAAAGCCTTCAGAAATTTCTTTGTGGAATTTCCCAGCCATGAGCACTGCTCCGTATCCGCCCGGACCCGGATTGCCTTTCGCAGCGCCGTCTGTGTATATCGTAATCTCCATTAATACCCGAGGAGTTTTACCAAACGATCGATTTCACTTTCAATGGGCTTCGTGCTGTCGATGATTAAATCGCAACGATCGATGAAAGGTTCGAGGTATTCGATCTCTGCCGGACGAACATGATTATCCCATTGGTAACGAACTTCGTGCTCAGGGTAACCACGCTGCCCAAGGTCTCGATTGATTCGTCTTTCCAAGCGCAAATCAACAGGAGCGTCGAGGTAAATTTTATGATGAAGTTTTTCGAAAATTTCATTGTAATGAAACACAAACAATCCTTCCATGACAACAATGGGTGCCGGTTGAATGGTCATCTTCTGAGGCTCCCAAGCCGGATTGTTGAAGTTGTATTCCAAAAACTCAATCGCATTTCCATTCAACAATTCATTCATGTCGGAAATGAATCGCTCTTTTTCAATCCCTGTTGGAAGATCGTAATTCACCCAACCGTTCTCATCGCGGTGCTGCTCTGTTTGCGGTTTGTAGTAATTGTCTTGAGATACAAGAGCAAGATGCTCAGCAGGAATTCGCTCCTTCAGTCCACTTAAAAAAGTTGTCTTGCCCGATCCACTTCCACCAGAAATTCCTATGATTTTTACTTCACTCATTTTTTCGATTGCTGCTTTATTAGTTCGAAAATTTTCGATTGCGCGTCTTCTGCATTTTCAATGCAGAGAAAAGAGCCTTCTCCAAATTGAGAAATCTTTTCCAAATTTTCTTTCGCGAATTTACTTCCTTTCACCACAATTACAGTCGTGTGAATGTTTCGTTTGTCGGCTAAGCGAACCAACTTTTCAATTCGCTTTTCATCTTCGGGTTTGAAAGCGCCGTCTGTAATGACATAGAGCTGATTGTTTCCCGCTTCAATTTTCGATTTGCGCAACATGCGGAAAGCAGCATTGAATCCCGCTGTCCCGCTGGTCTGTCCGTTCGGCTTCTTTCCTTCCAACAACAATCCGAGATCACTGATCTCATTTCCTTTAGTAGTATTCAAAAGCACCTTCGCTTTTTCTGAATACGTCAGAACAGAGAGTTGGTCGGTTGCACGCATGACACCCGATAATGAAGAAAGCGCTTGTTTCGTTAACGGCCATTTGTCTCCTTGCGCCATCGATCCCGAAATGTCAATCAAGAATGAAATGTTATTCGGGACATATTCCTTTTCGTCGAAAGTTTTATTCGGAATGGGTTCCGTAACAACCACAGTCGGAAGCGAATCGACAGGAACAATTTCAACAGGTGGAGGAACAATTTCTTTTTTCTCCAATTCGAAAACGAATCGGTGATTGTGTAAGTTCACTTGCGTGGTGAGCGATGCGCCCGTGTATCCGATCTTACCTGCATAGAGCGTGTAATATCCGATGGGAATTGCAGCATTCACTTCGCCATCTTTGTTTGTTTTTTTTGTGAGTTGAAGAATGCGTTCTTCTATCACCTCAACATCTGCATCGCGAATGGGTTTTTTCGTTGCTTTATCTAGGACTAAAACATC
>JBDLUS010000013.1:0-15707 GCA_039805165.1 Bacteroidota bacterium
TCCAACGGCATTAATTTGTTTCTCAAGCTGTCGTATAAATATCCTGCTAAATCTTCTTTCGTCAATTCACCTGCTTTCTGCGCCAAATCTGGTCTTCCAACATCGCCAATGAAAAGCGTGTCTCCTGTAAATACCGCTACTTGCTTTCCGTTTTCATCGCGAAGCAAGTAACACGTGCTTTCCATGGTGTGACCAGGTGTGTGCAACACTTCAATCGTGCAGTTTCCAACTTGAAGAATTTCTCCGTCGGTTGCGATGTGTGCGCTGAATTCGGTCTTCGCGTTCGGTCCGAAAACAATGGTGGCGCCTGTATAAACCTGAAGGTCTAAATGTCCGCTTACGAAGTCCGCGTGAAAATGCGTTTCCAAAATGTATTTGATCTTCGCGCCTGATGCGTTCGCTCTGTCTGTGTATGCTTTTGTGTCGCGAAGCGGATCAATAATAACCGCCTCACCATTGCTTTCAATGTAATAAGCGCCTTGCGCTAAACAACCTGTGTAGATCTGTTCAATTTTCATAGTATTTCAATTATTTCTTTCGTTAACATATACGTTCCCACGGCAAGCAAAAGTACAACGAAGGACTTTCGCAATAGCGCATCGGACCATTTTTTAGAGAGTAAAGTTCCAACTAGAACACCCACAACTGCCAAGGCGAGGAAGGGTATTAAAATCGAAAAATTCAAGGTGTTCAATTCTGAGTAAGACACGACTAAACCCGATGCTGAATTCAAGATTATTACAACGAAGGCAGAGGCAATGGCCGCAGACATAGTCGTGTTGCGGTAAGCATAAATAGCAGGAACAATCAAAAATCCGCCGCCAACTCCAATTAGTGATCCCAACACCCCAACCAGTGCTGCGTTCAAAGCCAATGAGACAAGTCCTTTGCCTTTCGCCTTTTTCGGATTAAGCAATTTGTATGCAACAATGTACATGATGGTAACGAACATTAAAAGCAAAATACTTTGCGTTGAAATTTTCAATCCGAACAACAAAACTTCTTTCGGTAAAATAGGCAGCACAAAGAATTTGGTTAGCGCTATAAAGACCATGGAAACCGATGCAAACAACAGTGCTAGGCGCCATTCAATTTCCTTTCGGCTTTGAATTCCACCAACAATGGAACTGAAAAATAAAATAGCATATGATGAAACAACTGCCGATCTCAAATCAAATCCGAACAAATAAACCAGAATTGGAATGGTAAGTATAGCGCCGCCACCGCCAAGCACGCCCAACACAAAGCCCATGAGCAGTGCTCCGAAAAATCCGAGGGCCATTGTTAGTTCCATGATGCAAAGATAAGGGGGTTCAATAAAGGCTTGAGGTGATGTTCGTCACGCAGGATTTCCGATGCGCATCAAACGTTGCGTGTATTCATGCTGCGGATGAAAAAAAACTTCTTCTCCACTTCCTCGCTCAACGATTTCACCCTTCCGCATAACCATAACATTGTTGCTCATGTGATAAACCACCGGCATGTCGTGAGAAATAAATAAATACGTCAGACTGAACTCTTCCTTCAAATCGTTTAACAAATTCAACACCTGTGCTTGAACCGAAACATCAAGCGCAGCAACCGCTTCATCGCAGATAATTAACTTCGGATTGGTGGCCAATGCGCGGGCAATGACAATACGCTGACGTTGTCCGCCAGAGAAATTGTGTGCATACCGCTGCGCACTATCGGCGGGCATTCCAACAGCATTCAATAAATACTCCACGCGCTTTTTTCGTTCCGAATTTGTACTTCCAATTTTATGAATGTGCAAAGGTTCGAGGAGCATGTCTTCAATTTTCAACTTCGGATTTAACGAAGCAAACGGATCTTGAAAAACCATTTGAATGTCTTTTCGAAATTTATTCGGGAAGGAAATGTTATTGCCGATTAACGGTTCATTTCCAAATGAAACATTTCCACTCGTTGGACCCAGCAAGCCCATAAGCATGCGGCTCAACGATGTCTTTCCACATCCGCTTTCGCCTATTAAACCAAGGGTTTCGCCGTGTTTTATTTCGAAGGAAACATTGTTCACAGCAGGGGTTGTTTGTCCAGGATAAATCTTCGTTAACCCTTCAACCCGCATTAAAATATTTTCATTGGTGGAAAACGAATACTGCTTTTCAGCCTGATCATTTCCCAACGTAACCAAGCTCTTGCCCTTTGAATTTTTCGTTGGTCTGCAAGCGAGCAATCCCCTCGTGTATGCGTGTTTTGGCGCATTCAACACAGCTCCTGAATCGCCCTGTTCCACGGCATTTCCAGACTTCATAACCACAATGTAATCTGCCATTTCCTTCACCACATGCAAATCATGTGAGATGAACAGCACCGACATGTTTCGTTGTGCTTTAAGCTTTTTGATTAACTCTAAAATCGACGCTTGCACGGAAGGATCTAATGCTGTAGTCGGTTCGTCTGCAATGAGCAGTTGCGGCTCGGATGCCAACGCCATAGCAATCATAATGCGCTGACGCTGTCCACCGGAAAATTCATGCGGATACTTTTTTAGAGCGCCCGCTGGATCGGGCATTTCAACCTCTTCTAACAAAGACAACACTTTGCTTTTCCGAATTTCTTTTTTTTCATGATGAAGGCATTCCTCCATTTGCTGCAGACACGTCATAGCTGGATTCAAAGCCGTCATGGGCTCTTGGAAAATCACAGCAATCTTTTTTCCGCGCAACGAAACCAAAACTTCGTCTGTGGGCTTAACTGTTCGATCTTCCGAACCCAACAATTCGCCCGAAAGAAAAATCTCTCCTGAAGGAAACGTTAAATTTTTTGTTGGAAGTAAACCGAGCAACGACATAGCCGTTACCGATTTTCCGCTTCCCGATTCACCTACCACCGCAGTTATCTTTCCTGGAAAAAGCGCATAGGACAAGGCGTTCACAACAATTCTGTTGTTGAAGGCAACACTTAAGTTTTGTATTTCCAACAAAGGTTTCACTACCTGCAAGATGATTATTATTTCAGTTGGAAAGACACCGTTCCGTTGAAGAAATAAACATTGCAATCGCAATAAACCTTCTTGTCGTTTTATCTTCTTATTTGAACTTTTCTTAACTTTAGAGAACTTAAAACTATTCGCTGTGAAAAAACTTGTATTTCTTTTCGCTGTTTTAATTCACTCCAGTGCAGCATTCGCACAAGTAACTTGGAGCGAAAACGTAGCACCTATTCTATTTGAACATTGCACCAAGTGTCACCACGAAGGCGGCATTGGGCCATCTTCATTCATGACCTACGACGACGCCTACAACAGTCAAGCAAGTATTTTAGGTGCTATTACTTCTGGGCAAATGCCGCCTTGGCCTGCCGATCCGAACTACCGTCACTTTGTTGGAGAAAATGTTTTAACACAAGCCGAAAAACAGACCATTGAAGATTGGATCACAGGAGGTGCATTAACAGGAGACTTAGCCTTGGCGCCAGCAACACCCATTTATAATAACAATACACAACTTCCGTCTGTGGATCAAACGTATCTAACACCCGATTATACAAGCCCCGCAACGAGCACAGATTATTACAGAACTTTTGTCATTCCCAGTGGATTAGCTCTGGACGGGTGGATCGATGGTATTGAAATCATTCCTGGAAATGCTGACATTGTTCATCACGTAGTAATATCCTATGATCCAACGGGAGCAGGGGCTGCATTGGATGCAAATGATCCTGGAGATGGGTTTCAATCGAGTGGAGGGAGTCTTGTGAATGGAGCAAAATTCTTAGCCGCTTGGGCCCCAGGCGGAGGACCACTTTGGGTTCCGTTTGGCTTTGCACAACGCCTTGAAGCAGGAGGAGATTTCTTAGTTGAATTTCACTACCCGGCTGGAAGCCTTGGGCAAAGTGACCAATCTACGATTAACCTTCACTATTCCGATGATCCTACACCTAGAGAGGTTTGGTACAACCCTATTTTAAATCACGGTCCGGGTATTTTAGATCAGAACTTCTTATTCATTATGCCCAATCAGACGGCTACGTTTACCGAGACCTATTCAGTTCCTGCTGAGATTACGCTTATTGGAACATTTCCCCACATGCACTTAATCGGAAGAAGTATTAGCAGTTGGGCAGAATTACCTGGCGGGGCTATTGAACCGCTCATCAGCATTCCTTCGTGGGATTTCAATTGGCAGTTGAGTTATAACTATCCACAATTGATTCATATTCCGCAAAACACCAACCTTCGCGCAGAAGCTTTTTACGACAACACTTCAGCAAACCCCTTCAATCCAAACAGCCCACCGCAATTGGTAACTGCCGGTGAAGAAACGGGAGATGAAATGATGATTGTATTCTTTGCTTATACCTATTACTTGCCTGGCGATGAAAACATTCTTGTCGAGCCTGTCGTGAGCACAGAAGAACAACACTTCGTTCAGCAGCAGTTCGACGTTTTCCCGAATCCGAACAACGGAACATTTAGCGTTCAAACGTTCAATCAACGCTTCGACAAAGCCGCTGTAACCGTTACTGACATTAGTGGGAAAGTGGTTTACGAATCGAAGTGGAACATACCAGGTGGAATGCACACACAAACATTGGAGCTTAATCTTCCCAAAGGAATTTATGTTCTACATGCTGAAGGGCAAACCACTCACGAAAGTGCGCGGTTTATTGTTGAATAATTACAAAGAGAACTTCAGCGAAAACACGTTGCTGTAAAGAACATCGGAAGAATTTCCGACATCTGATAACGCATAGTCGATAAACATTTTTCGAAGGCGAATACCAATACCAATGTTTGGTTGATACGTGATGTACTCTTCTTCGAAATCCTTTACGCGTTGGGCGTTTCCGACTCCTGCTCTGAAAAAGATTGTGTTTGAATAACCTACTTCCAATCCAACATTCGGGTCAATACTAAAGACATTTCCAGACACCAAAGCGTTACGCTGTCCGTCTGTGGTGAAGGTCGCATTTCCTTCCACCAAAAATGAAATTTTCTCTTTGTTGAATTTGTAACCCGCTCCTAAAATGGCGCGGGGCAAAGCAATCTCCAATCCGTTTTTCGGAAGCGTGTTTCCTGTTTGTTCAAAGACTGAAGTTGCGGTTGAACCCAAGCTGAACGACCACGCATTAAACGTTGAACTTGCATCGCGAACCACAGCGCCTAGACACACATGCTTTCCTTGGTATTGCGCTCCTACGTCGAAACCAAATCCGAATGATCGCGCGAAATCTCCAATCTGTCTGTAAATAATTTTCGCTGTTCCTCCAATGTTAACGCGACTTGCCCAAGGCTTATGAATGAAGGGAACACCCTTCTTCGCATAAGAAAACAAGAACGCATAATCTGCAGCATTGAATGTTGTAACCCTTGAATAGTCTATGTTTCCGTTCGGATCATACAAATCTAACGTGTTCGGAATATCGTCGATTCCAAAACGAATGAGCGAGAACGACGCTGCTGAAGTTGAATCAAGTCGCTTGCCCACAGCGGCATAATCGTACTTTGCAATACCAGCATAAGATTCACTGTGCATAACCGCTGCGTCTAGCTTGTTTCCGAGGCCCATTAATCCGGCTGGATTCCAATAGCCCGATGTAACATCATTCACACTACCTACTTGCGATTGCGACATCCCCATAGCACGCGCACCAACACCAATTTGTAGGAATTCGTTCACGTAGACACGCGCCACTTGCGCAGTCGCTAAATGCGATGCACAAAAGAGTACAATTGCAATGACGATTTTTGAAAGGAAACTTTTCTTCATGAGCGTGGATGAAACGAGAGTCTTCGCAGATTATTTTCTTAGACTGAAATTACCTCTTCAACAACACTTGGAAGCTTCGCCTTCAAAAGGTTTTCAATTCCGCCTTTAAGCGTAGCTGTTGATGAAGGACAGCCTGCGCACGACCCTTTCATTTCAACAAAAACTTTCTTCTCGTCGTAACCTACAAAATCAATGGCGCCGCCATCTGCTTCAACTGCTGGTCTTACAAACTCTTCCAACAAAGCCATAATAGCGTCGTCGTATTCTGAAGGCTTGAAATTCGATCTATCTACTGATGATGGTGTTGATCCGCCAGCTTTCGCTTCTTCAATCATGCTTGCGCTTCTGCTCATGAGTTCTGCTGGAACCGTAGAAACTGCAATCTCATTATCCATAAGCCACTCGCGAACATATTCGCGCAGTTGCATCACAATCATGTCCCAATCGATAGTACCGTCTTTGGTAACAGTCACAAAATTGTGCGCAACAAAAACATTGGTTACAAATGGAAAATTGAAGAGCTCCTCTGCTAACGGAGATGAACCTGATGCTTCAGCCTTTGACTTATATTCAACTTGAAGTCCGCCGGTTAATAGCAAACGATCTGCAACGAACTTCATTGACGAAGGATTCGGAGTCATTTCAGCATAAACAGAGGTCGGAATTTTTTTTCTTTCGTTCATGACACAAATGTAATTCCATTCAAGGAAAACATTTACAACCAATGTTCATTTGAATCCCACTATTTTTGTTTGAATCGTTCGTGAATTTTTCACTTCAACAAACAACATGAGAAAACTCTTGGTCTTCATTTTACTTGTATCGAATGGCATTGTTTCATTCGCGCAAGAAACCTTTCCGTTCAACGGCGTTCGTCCAAAAGACGTGAGTGCGTATGCGCTCACCAACGCAACAGTCTATTCCACTCCAGAAAATAAAATGGAGGGGGCAACCGTCATTATTGAAAAAGGTAAAATCAAAGCGGTTGGAAAGAACATACCCATTCCTGCCAATTGCGTAATCATCGACGCGACCGGCAAATTCATTTATGCAGGATTTGTTGATGCATTTTCGACCTATGGAATTCCAAAAAAGCAAAATGACAATCATGGAGAAGAAACCGAAGACTCAGGAAAAAATGTTCTCGGTTGGAATGCCGCCATTCATCCGGAATACAACGCTTCCATGCAACTTCAACACAACGAAGAAGATGCTGAAAGCTATCGCAATGCTGGAATAACCGCAGTGTGCTCGCACAAGGCAGACGGTATTTCACGAGGAACAGGAGCACTTGTTTCATTGGGTAATGAAATTCATGCAGATGTGATTAGCGCTGAAGCGGCAGCTTATTTCTCTTTCAACAAAGGAAGCAGTCCGCAACAGTACCCGTCATCTATCATGGGTAGCATTGCGTTGCTTAGACAGACTTATTGCGATGCGAACTGGTATGCGAATTTGAAAGGCAGCGGAGAAACAAATTTGACGCTTCGTGCTCTCAATGCAAACAACAGTCTTCCTCAAATATTCGAAGCGAACGACAAATGGAATATTCTTCGTGCAGATGCAGTAGGCGATGAGTTCGGCGTTCAATACCTTTTCAAAACAGGAGGAAATGAATACCAGCGCTTAGAAGAAATGAAAGGCACCAAAGGAAAATTCATTGTGCCTGTAAACTATCCGCAAGCCTTCGACGTGAGTGATCCTGCGAGCAACCGTTATATTTCAACAGCAGAATTGAAACATTGGGAATTGGCTCCATACAACCTTGCCTATTTGCACAACGCGGGGATTGAATTCTGCATTACTGCAAGCGGACTTGAAGACAAAGGTCAACTGCTTGAAAACATTAAGACGGCCGTTGAAAACGGACTTCCTTCAAACATTGCGTTGGCAGCATTAACAACTAGACCAGCACAATACCTAAACGCTCAAACCCGCGTAGGATCTATACTTGCGGGTTACGATGCCAACCTTGTGATTACTAACAAAGAACTTTTCACCAACGATTCAAAGGTGCTTGAAACATGGGTGAATGGAAAGCCTTACTTCGTTTCATACGCCGAATCACTTTCACTTGAAGGGACATACACTGTGTCTGTTTTCGGAACTACGGTTCAAGCAGAAAGCAAGAAAGGTAAAGGAGAAGGTGTGGTGGTGACTTCTAAATTGAAAACAACTGATGCGTTGAAAAAATTACACGAAGCGCTCGGATCAACCGCACAAGATTCAACTTTATTACAGTTGAAATTACAGTTAAAAGATGGTTTTCCAGTTGGAGAATTAACGCTCGATAGCGCCGCATTCGTGCGTGTTTCAGGAAACATTCATTCAAAAGGAAAAGAGTTATCGTTAGACCTAACATCATTTGGAAAATCTACGCTTTCAATCAACGCAACCGTTGTGGCTCTTCCGAAAAAAGAAGAAGAAAAGAAAGGTGAAAAAGCAAAAACGATTCCTGGAGAAATTATTTATCCCTTCACCGCTTACGGCAAGACTTCTCTTCCGAAAAAAGAGAATGTTGTGTTTCGAAATGCAACGCTTTGGACGTGTGAAAACGGAAACATTCAAGAAGGTGATTTGTGGGTGAAAAACGGAAAGATTGCTGGCATAGGCGTAGACATTAGTATTCCGAGTGGGGAAGTGGTTCAAGAAATTGACGCGAAGGGCAAACACATTTCTCCAGGTATCATTGACGAGCACAGTCACATTGCACTTTCCAGCGTAAATGAAGGAACGCAAGCAAGTAGCGCAGAAGTTGAAGAAGGAAGTGTTATTTATCCGGAAGACATTGATATCTACCGTCAGCTTTCAGGTGGAACAACAGCTTCGCAATTGCTTCACGGAAGTGCAAATCCGATTGGTGGACAGAGCGCATTGGTGAAATTGCGGTGGGGAGTTCACGCCGACGGAATGAAGATTGAAAATGCTCCTGGGTTTATCAAATTCGCATTGGGAGAAAATGTGAAGCAAAGCAATTGGGGCGATCGCGCAATGACACGCTTCCCTCAAACCCGCATGGGAGTTGAGCAAGTTTATTACGATCATTTCTATCGTGCATTGGAATATGGCAAAGCGTGGGACAATTACAACGCGGCTTGCAAAAAAGTAAAGAAAGGACTCCCAATGCCCCTTGCGCCGCGTAGAGATCTAGAATTGGAAACCATTCTAGAAATTCTTCGCAAAGAAAGATTCATCTCTTGTCACAGCTACGTTCAAAGCGAAATCAACATGCTCATGCATGTAGCAGATAGCTTCAACTTCAAAATAAATACCTTCACGCACATTCTTGAAGGCTATAAAGTCGCTGACAAAATGAAAGCCCACGGCGCCGGTGCTTCTACATTCAGCGACTGGTGGGCCTACAAGGCCGAAGTGAAAGACGCCATTCCATTCAACGCTGCGCTTATGTATGAGCAAGGAATTGTTGTAGCCATCAATTCCGACGATGCCGAAATGGGTGCGCGCTTAAATCAAGAAGCTGGAAAAATTGTAAAATACGGCGGTGTGCCTGCAGAAGAAGCCTTGAAAATGGTGACGTTAAATCCAGCGAAACTTCTTCACTTAGACGACCGCATGGGTTCGTTGAAAGTGGGAAAGGACGCCGACTTCGTCGTTTGGAACAACGAACCGTTAAGCATTTATGCGCGTGCTGAAAAGACCTACATCGACGGTACTTGTTACTTCAGTTTGGAAGAAGATGAAAAAGCAAGAGAAGCATTTGCTGCTGAACGCGAACGCATCATTCAAAAAATGGAAGCTGCTAAAAACGGTGGTGCATCTACCAGAAAGCCACAACCAAAGACTCCACATCACTTCCATTGCGACAGTATGGACGAGACTTCAAAGGGTATTTTCATAAAAGAATAAGAACATGATCATGAGAAAAATATTTTTATCACTAGCGCTTATTGGCGGACTTTCTGCTCAAGCACAACACCGTCCAACTCCCGCGCCCGTGCAGAAAGAGTCTATTCTTCTGACCAATTGCTATGCGCATTTGGGAAATGGGAAAGTCATTGAAAACGCCTACATCGCTTTTGAAAACGGCGTACTTACGCTTGTTGCAGATGCTACTGTTTCTCGCATAGATGTGACGAAATTCGATAAGGTTATTCCGATCGAAGGTCAGCACGTTTATCCAGGATTCATTGCACCAAACTCTTCGTTGGGATTAGTTGAAATAGATGCCGTTCGTGCGCAAAACGATTTGTACGAAGTGGGCACATTCAAACCGAGCGTTCGTTCGGTTATTGCGTACAACGCTGATTCGGAAATTATTCCCACCGTTCGTTCGAACGGTGTGTTACTTGGACAAGTAACACCACGTGGTGGAATAATTTCAGGTTCTTCTTCAATCATGCAATTCGATGCTTGGAACTGGGAAGACGCTGTGGTGCGCGCAGACGATGGCCTGCACCTGAACTGGCCGCAAGTCATTCACAGACACTACGACAAAGGAAGAATCCTTGTGTCTAAAGTGAAAAGCTACGATCAACAAAAGCGCGAAATAAATCTGTTCTTCAACGACGCGAAAGCCTACGCCAAAGGACCAAAGGGAGATTTGACTGAACTTCGCTTCGAAGCCATGAAAGGACTTTTCGATGGCAGCAAAACACTCTACGTTCATGCAGATGAACTGAAGTCTATTCACGAGGCGGTTCAATTCAAACGCGACATGGGTATTGTGAAGATGGTGCTTGTTGGCGGATACGACGCTCCTCTTGCCGCTTCTATTTTGAAAGAAGAAAACGTTTCAGTGCTTCTTCGTCGTGTGCACGATTTAGCTTCTTTGGACGAAGACGATCCACACGCATCTTTCGCTTTAGCGAAAAAATTATACGATGCTGGAATTCTTTTCGCTTTTCAAAACGAAGGAGACATGGAGCGCATGGGCACGCGAAACCTACCATTCATGGCCGGTACAGCCGTTGCGCACGGACTTCCGTATGAAGAGGCTGTGAAAGCTTTGACAAGTAATGCAGCATCTATTTTGGGAATCGATAAAAAATACGGAACACTTGAAGTAGGTAAGAGTGCAACGCTTTTCGTTTCATACGGCGATGCGTTGAACATGACCACCAATCAATTGCGACTAGCTTACATCGACGGAAGAAGTATTGCGCTTAGCAACATGCAAACCGAAATGTACTTGTTGTACAAGAACAAATACGATAAAGAACGAAGCAAATAAAGCCGTTTCTTTGCAGCGAATTTTACCACTATGGCACGCGTATTAACAGGCATTCAAAGTACAGGAACACCGCATTTAGGTAATGTGTTGGGCGCAATTGCTCCGGCAATTGAAATGAGTAATCACCCTTCCAACGAAGCGTATTTATTCATTGCGAATTTCCACACACTTACTCAAATTAAGAATGCGGAAGAAATTCGTAACAACACTTACAGCGTAGCGGCTGCTTGGTTGGCGTGCGGTTTCAACACAGATAAAAATGTGTTCTATCGTCAGAGCGATGTTCCTGAAGTTACCGAGCTCGCTTGGTATTTAAACTGCTTCACGCCGTTCCCCATGTTGGCGAACGCACACAGTTTTAAAGATCGTCAAGACCGTTTGAAAGAAGTAAACGCAGGGCTGTTTACCTATCCGGTTTTAATGGCTGCAGATATTTTGTTGTACGACGCAAACGTTGTTCCTGTAGGGAAAGATCAACTTCAACATTTAGAAATTACGCGTGACATTGCTTCTGCCTTCAATCATCAAATGGGAGAAACATTCGTTTTACCCGATTCAAAAGTGAACGAAGCAACAATGTATGTTCCGGGAACCGACGGGCAAAAAATGAGTAAGAGCTACGGCAATTACATTAACATTTTCCTTCCAGAAAAAGAATTGAAAGACGTCATTAACAAGAACATTGTTACCGACGCCACGAAGCTTGAAGATCCGAAAGATCCGAATGCAAACAGCATTTGTGCCTTGTACGAACTTATTGCGGGAAGCGCCGAAGCTGCTGTTCTTCGCGAAAAATTAATCGCCGGAAATTTCGGATGGGGTCACGCGAAAAAAGAATTGTTGGAAGCCATTCTTTCACGTTTCGAAACGGAAAGAAAAAAATATTTCGAATACATTTCAGACTATTCTTCACTTGAAAATATTCTGAAACAAGGTGGAGAAAAAGCTCGTGTTACTGCGACAAATACATTGGATCGTGTTCGAAAAAATTTAGGTTACTCCGTATAGCCTTTCGTTTCGTATCTTACGCTTCTAAACCAACCCAACCTTGCACTACATCTTAGCGCCAATATATTTCATCTACAAACTTTGGATTGGTTTGGTATTTTGGATTACCCTTGTTTTTCTTTACATACCGTTTGTTTGGGTGTACAAAAAAAGAGAGCGTCACTTGAAAGCTTTCGCGCTAAAACGTTTCTGGGGAAAACTTATTCGCAAGTTCATTTTCTGTCCGATAGAAGTCACCTTTGAAGCTCCTCTTCCAGAAGGCTCTTTCATTATTGCTTCAAACCACAGCAGTTACCTCGATACGGTGTTTATGTATGAAGCCATTGGACGTAATTTTTTGTTTGTTGGAAAAGGTGAGTTACTCAATTGGCCGCTCTTCTCTTTGTTCTTCCGCAAGCAAGATATTCCTATTCGTCGCGGACAAACGAAAGCCGCGCTTGTAGCCATGGACCGAGTAGCGAAAAGTTTGCGAAACGACATGAGTGTGGCCATCTATCCGGAAGGCACCATTCCAGACGATGCACCGAAATTATTGCCGTTTAAAAACGGTGCTTTCAAGGTTGCCATTGAACAGCAAAAGCCCATTGTTCCTGTCACTTGGCATTCGAACTACAAAGTACTATTAGACCCTGCCAAGTTTTTTCAGTATTCCCTTCCACATAAAATTAAGGTTACGGTGCATGCTCCCATTGCTACCGAAGGGTTAACTGCGGCCGATTTATTACCTTTGCGCTCTCAAGCGTTTGAAACCATTCAACGCGAATTGAATAAAACACATGAAAGTTGATGTTGCCACCGTTCGTCGCCTAGCTGAATTAAGCAAGCTGTCTTTTTCTGAAAACGAAGAAACAGAAATGGTAGACGGGTTGAACGAAATGATTGCATTTGTAGACAAGCTCAAAGAGCTAGATACCGCGAATGTAGAGCCCCTCGTGTTTATGACCGACGAAACGAATGTCTTACGTGAAGACGTTGTAGAAGCGCCCATTTCACAAGCAGAAGCGCTTAAAAACGCACCGTCAAAAGACATGTATTACTTCCGTGTTCCTAAAGTCATTAAACAATAATTCATGCGTCAGTTTAAAAAGCTTTCTATACTTATTCCTGCATACAACGAAGGAAGAACCATTCACTTAATTCTTGACCGTATTGGTGAAGTGAAATTGGTGAACGACATTGAAATGGAAATTGTCATTGTAAACGACGCGTCTACTGACAACACCGTTGAAGCCATTGAATCATACATTGCTGCTCATCCTGAGCGTAATTTCAACTTCTATTCTCAACCCTTCAATCAAGGGAAAGGAGCCGCTTTACACAAGGCTATTGAGATTGCAACCGGCGATTACGTTTTGGTTCAAGATGCCGATTTAGAATACGATCCAGACGAGTACAACAAATTGCTGAAGCCTGTTTTCAAAGACAGTGCTGATGTTGTTTACGGATCTCGTTTCATGGGCGGAAATCCGCACCGCATTCTTTTCTTCTGGCACAGTATCGGAAACAAGCTATTAACCTTCGCAAGCAACGCATTCACCAATCTGAACTTAACAGATATGGAGACGTGCTACAAACTGATCCGTGCAGACATTGCGCAGAATCTGTTGTTGTGTGAAAAGCGCTTTGGCTTCGAACCTGAGATCACCGCGAAACTTGCTCGCATTCCAAACATTCGTATTTACGAAGTTGGAATTTCATATTACGGTCGAACTTACGAAGAAGGTAAAAAGATTGGCTGGAAAGACGGCGTTCGTGCGTTCTGGTGTATTGCGAAATACAATATCTGGAGCCGTCAAGCGACTAAATAATCATTTCGACTTCGCTAGACGAAATCCTACATCATAAATTCCTTCAACCGGATTCACGCGCATGGCTTGATGAATGGACACTTTGTAATGTCCGGAAAGCGGGAACTGTTTGCGAGATTTATAAATGATTCGATTGTCGTAAAGATCTCCTAACCCTGATTTTCCGAACCAGTTTCCTTGCGGGTCTGCCATTGGGCATTCAAGCGTATCCACTGCCACTTTTCCATTCGGGAACTCCATTTCAATAAAGACAAACAGGTTACTGAATTCGTATTGCTCACCGTTTCTAATGTCAAGAAAAAAGTCGTGTAAACTCACAGTATCTTGAATATCGAATTCAAAATTCGCTACTTGCTTGTTGTCCCAAACACCGCCTTCGATGGGCATGTTGCTTTCGTAAACGAAGTCATCGGCACATGAAGTAAGCAGGAGCGCCACACCTAAAAAGAAAACTATTCGTTTCATTCTTTCTTGCCTTGATTCGGGTTCGGATTAGGGTTGTTTGGTTTGCCCTTGAAACGATTCGGTCTGTTGCCGTTGCCCTGAGGTCTATTGCCCTCTTTCGGCTTTGGTGCTCCAGCGTTCTGAGGCGCTGCATTTCCTGATGCAGCATTTCCCGGTGCAGCAGGTTTATTTGAATTGTTCGGCTTGTTACGATTGCGATTGTTGTTATTTGGCTTACGCTTCTTATTGTCGAAACGCGTTAAGCTATCTTGACCTACAACCTCAGCAAATTCAACACTTTCAACAACTTCTTTCTCTTCAATAAACGTCTGAACTTCACCTATAACTTCACCGCGTTTATTCTTTTCAATGATGTCTTTCACCACATCTGCAGAAAGCGCAAACGGCCCGTCGCCGTGCTGACCCTCAATGGTGTAATAAATAACTTGTTTGAAGATATCTGTTTTGAAGTGCGTAGCAATTCCTTTCGGAAGTTTCAATTTCACGTGTGTTGGAGGAAGCATACGAACGGCTTCAACGTATTGATCCAATTCGTAATTCAAACAACACTTCAGCTTTCCGCATTGACCTGCAAGTTTTCCTGGGTTCAATGAAAGCTGCTGATATCGCGCTGCTCCGGTAGACACCGATCTGAAATCGGTTAACCATGTTGAGCAGCAAAGTTCTCTTCCGCATGAACCAATTCCACCTAAACGTCCTGCCTCTAAACGAAGACCAATCTGGCGCATTTCAATGCGCACCTTGAACTCTTCAGCATACTTGCGAATGAGTTCACGGAAATCTACACGGTCATCGGCCGTGTAGTAAAATATCGCGCGTGTTTTATCACCTTGATATTCCACATCGCTAATTTTCATTTGAAGACCCAACTCGCGCGATATCTCACGTGAGCGAATCATAGTGCTGGTTTCCAATTGGCGTGCCGCCTGCCATGTATCGAAATCCGATTGTTCAGCTTTGCGAAGTACGCGTTTCAATTCGTAATTGTCCTTGATGTCTCTGCGGTTCATTTGAACGCGAACCAATTCGCCTGCCAATGAAACAATACCCACATCATATCCTGTAGAAGCCTCAACAGCTATTACATCTCCTTGAAACAACTCTAAATTTCCTTTTCTGAAGAATGCCTTACGGCCGTTTTTAAAACGCGCTTCAACAACGTCAAACGGCTTCATACCGTCTGCTAAAGGAATACCTGCCAACCAATCGAAAACCTCCATTTTACCGGAGCTACACGTTCCGCAATTACCATTGCTTTTGCAACCGTTTGGAACGCCACCATCTTTACTTCCACAACTCGAACATCCCATGTTTTCTTTTTTATATTCTCAAATATACAAATTAGCTTCCCACTATCTTCTTGATCTCGTTCAACTTGAACAAAGCTTCAACCGGAGTAAGCGTATTGATATCAATTTTTTCTACTTCTTTTTTTATCTGAACCAACGTCG
Source organism: Bacteroidota bacterium (assembly GCA_039805165.1). Classification (GTDB taxonomy): domain Bacteria; phylum Bacteroidota; class Bacteroidia; order Flavobacteriales_D; family Sanyastnellaceae; genus CAIZGX01. The sequence goes on from JBDLUS010000013.1 coordinate 15,659, forward strand.
GATCATCGAGTTGGAAAAAGCTCAATTGCATTTTTTCCTCTCCTTGAAC
>JBDLUS010000014.1:0-6627 GCA_039805165.1 Bacteroidota bacterium
TGTTGTTGAAGAGGCTATTGCTAAGAATTGCAACCTTATTGTTTCGCACCATCCAATTGTTTTCAAAGGTTTGAAACGCTTTACTGGCGCAGACTATGTTCAACGCACAATCATTAAAGCCATTCAAAACAATATTGCATTGTATGCCATTCATACGAATCTCGACAATACCATTGAAGGTGTTAATGGGGAAATTGCGAAACGACTTGGACTGAAAAATGTTCGTCCGCTTGTTCCGTTAAACGGACATCTGCTTCAACTTACTGTCTTCATTCCGAGTGATCATTTTGAAAAAGTTCGAAGTGCGTTGTTCGAGGCAGGGGCTGGAGCGTTGGGCAATTACAGCGAATGTGGATTTTCTTTAGTTGGAAATGGAAGTTTCAAACCAGAGGAAGGCGCTCAACCTGTTGAAGGTAAACAGGGAGAAAGAAGCGAATTGGAAGAAATTCGATTTGAAGTGATATTACCCAGTTGGAAAAAAACGGAAGTACAACGAGCACTTTTCGAATCACATCCGTATGAAGAAATTGCGCACAATTGGCAAACCCTTCAGAACCCAATTCATCAATATGGAAGCGGAGCAATAGGAGAATTAGAAACGCCTATTGCATTAAGTGATTGTTTAAGTATTTTGAAAAAAGAATTTAATAATCAGTGTATTAAGTACACTCAATCAAACAAAAATTCAATTCAGAAAATTGCAGTTTGTGGTGGAAGTGGTCAGTTCTTGTTGAGTGCGGCGAAAGCTCAGGGAGCAGACGTATTTATTACATCAGATATTAAATACCATGAGTTTTTCGATGCGGAAGGACAGTTGTCGTTTATTGATATTGGACATTTTGAAAGTGAGCAGTTTACAATTGAGTTGATTCATGCAAAAATCACTGAAAAATTTCGTACATTCGCGGTCCACAAAACGGGTGTAACAACGAACCCCGTTCTCTATTACTGACATTATGGCAAAAAAAGTAATAAAACCAAAAGCGAAAGCACCTGCTAAGCCTAAGGTTGCTGCTAAGAAAGCAGTTAAAACAGTTGTGTCGAAGGGAAAGGAGAAAGCGGTAAAGAAACCTGTTTCAAAGAAAGTAGAAAAGAAAGCTGTGAAATCGGCTGCTAAACCCGTTGCGAAGAAGGTTGTAAAACCTGCGGCTAAGGTTGTTGTTAAGCCAGTTGCTAAGAAGGTTATTAAACCTGCAGCGAAGAAAGTTGTAAAGCCTGTTGCGAAAGCAGTGAAGAAGGAAGTGAAAAGTATTAAAAAAGTAGTGAACGTAGTGACCAAGAACAAAGCGAAAGAAGTGAAGAAGGCAGTTAAGCCAGTGGCTAAGAAAGCTGCTCCTGCTAAAAAAGTAGAAACGAAAAAAGTTGTAGCTCCTGCAAAGAAAGTTACTCCAGCTGCAAAACCAGTTGTAGCGAAGAAAGCTGCTCCTTCAAAAAAGGTAGAACCAAAGAAAGCTGCTGCTCCTGTTAAAAAATCTGCACCTGTAGCAAAACCTGTTGTAACAAAGAAGGCGGCTCCTGTGGCTAAGCCTGTTGCGACTAAAAAAGTTGAGCCCGCTAAAGTTGAAAAAACTAAAGCTTCTAAAACTCCTGCTCCTGCTAAACCTGAGAAAAAAGGCAAGGCAGCAAAAGCGGAAAAAGTAGTCGCTGAAGACGGGGTTGAAATTCCAGTTGTGTTGGCTCCTGAGGATGAGGCTATTCTTGCTGAGGCTTTAACGATTGCCAAGCCAAAGCGTGAAGCAAAAGTTCGTAAAGAAGTTATTGCTGAAGGTCCAATCGACGGTAAGCCAAGAACATTTAAAATCGGAATTGCCCCTGCGCAAGTGGAAAAGCGCCTTGCTAATCCAATTCACGTAGCATCGGAAATGGACCCGAAACAAGCCATCTTCGTTCCTATTGCAAAACCAGAAAAACACGAGAAAAACCAAACAAACGATACAGAAACTATGATTTCAATTAATCAAATGAACAAGTCGAACAGCGAAGATGCTAAGAAAGGTGTCTCTGTTGAATCTAAATTGAGACACTTATATGCTCTTCAATTAATTGACTCTCGCATTGACAAAATTCGCGCTACACGCGGAGAATTGCCATACGAAGTTGAAGATTTGAAAGACGAAGTATCTGGATTAGAGGCTCGCTTGGAGCGTTTGAACGGTGAATTCAAAGGTGCAGACGAGAACATCGTTGCTTGTAAGGCTGCTATCAAAGAAGCGGAAGCTTTGATTGTAAAATACAAAGATCAATTGAACAAGGTTAAAAATAACCGTGAGTTCGATTCATTGAATAAAGAAATTGAATTTCAAGAATTAGAGATTGAATTGCAATCAAAGCACATTCGCACTGCAGAGTCCTTGAAGATGACAAAGCAAGCGGAAATAGAAAATGCATCTACCAAATTGGCTGAGCGTGCAAACGACTTAAACTTGAAAGAAACTGAATTAACTGAATTAATGAGCGAAACTCAGAAAGAAGAGGACTTCCTTTCTAAGCGTAGCGATGAGGCTAAGAAGCACATTGATCTTCACTTGTTAGAGCGCTATGTTCGTATGCGTAAGTCAACACAAAACGGATTGGCTGTTGTTCCAATTGAGCGTGATGCTTCTGCTGGTTCATTCATTCAAATTCCTGCTCAAGTTCAAATGGACGTTCGTTTACGCAAGCGTATCATTACTGATGAGCACAGTGGACGCATTTTAGTAGATGAAGAAATGGCATACGAAGAAGAATTGAAATTCAAAGAAGTTCTTCAAAAGGAAATGGCTAAATAAAAAAGTTAAGAGAAGTTAAGAGAAGTTGAGAGAGGGGAAAGAAAAAGGAATAATAAAAAAGGGATGATTAAATCATCCCTTTTTTAATGACCAATTCTAAGAACCGGTCTTCCATATTTTTCACTGAAGGGAATTCATTCATGATCTTACCTTCTTTCAGGAAGTCTGATTTCTCAAACGACATTAGCTTGTTGTACATTCGAAGCGTTTTCAAGAAATTGATATCAGCTTCATGATCACGCTCGCGTTGAGTGTAGAATCGAATAGTTGATTTCAAAGCATATTCCACTAAATCTGTATTTGCCAAACACAAGTGTATGAGAATATTCAATACGCGAACGTGCCCGTAAATATCTTGACGTAATTCTTTGTTTGAATTATTGATGATTTCATTGACATGCTTTAACGCCCTTTGGTGGAATCCACATGAGAATTCATAGAGCGCAAGTCTGTAATGCATCATCATTTCAAACTCCTTGCTCAATACATTTTTAGTCTGCTGAATAGATGCAAACAACTCGTCTGATTGAATCTTCTGATCGAACATCAAGGCCATTTCAACCTGAACCTGTTTCAAAATTCTAAATCGAAAAGTGTTCAAGTCTGGACTTTGGAATTCTTCAAGTTCATCCAATGAATCTAACTTTTTGAATAATTCAGTTGCTCCTGCTCTATCGTTCAACAACACTCGGCAAGTCAATAATTGACCTAAAGTCCTCAGGTATCGTTTTCCTTTGTCTTCACGCAACCATTCATTTTCTTCAAACAAATTCAATAATTCCGTAAAATGCTTCGCGGCCAATTCTATGTTGCTGTTAGCTAATGCGCAAAATCCTAAAGAATATAAGCGAATACAATTCGAGCGAATGGATTTAGCTAATGATGAATCGTCTAACAATTTCGAACTTAAAATTTCATGAAGCATTTCCTCGTGCACTTTGGAAGGCGTGAATCCACCTGAACGGAAAATTGCATTCACTTTACCATAGATCACTTGATATTGCGCCAAATTCTGAAGAAGTATCAAAACTTCAGCCTCCTCTTCAGCTATTTCGTCTACAGACTGGGTAAACTCTCCATTTTCATAATCTTCTTCCAAGAGCGTCTTTTGCCAAGAGATTATTTCAAACAAGAAGTAAAAGAACTCATGAGAAAGGGCTAGTTTTTTCGCTCTTTTCAATTCTTTTTTACACTCTTCAAAAAGACCTTTTTTATGAAGTATATCAACATTCTTCAACGATTGCTGCAAAATACTTCGAACACTGCTTTCTCCATGGTAAGAGCGCAATGACTTTAATATTAATTTGAATAAGTGATTCTTTTCTGACGGAAGATGCTTTAAGAACAATTCACCTTTGAATGTTTCTTTCACAAAATCTTCATCGTAATGATCCATTTTTTCAAGTAAGTCAAATAGACGAACATAGTTCTTCTCACCCGCTTGCAACGAGCTTTGTAACTTGAAAAAACGCTTTTCACTCTTGGTCAGAGAATGAACCAGATCAAAGAGATCATGGGTTGGTTTCATACTTGCAGTTTGGTTGGTTGGGTTGCCTTAAAGTGGTTTCAATTCTTTTCGGCTATAACTTAAGACTCCTTCAAATTGAAAAAGGTTGTTTCATAAAATTAGAATATCTTGCAGTCATGAAGCACTTTATTCTGCGCCATCTATTTATAATTGCCTTTTGCTTTATTCAGACGTTACATTCTAACGGACAGGGAATTACGAATCCACAATGCAATCATAGTCACGCTCATAAAAACCTTTCCAACAGCAACAGTCGTTGTGATACTGTAGATATTATAGACACTTACATATATCTCGATTTCACAAACTTCTCGAATAATAATCTTCGCGGATATGCAGATATCGTGGTTTCCCCATTGATGGTAAATATTCCACAATTGCATTTAGACCTTGAAGGTTTGACCACCGATTCTGTTTTTGTTAATGCTGTTCCAGCAACATTCAATCATACGGGTCCTGATTTATTCATTAATCTTCCTAACCTAGCATCTTGGGTGAACTTCACTGTTCGTGTTTATTATCATGGCGCTCCTATTCACGACACAAGTTGGGGTGGATTTTATTACAGCAGTGGCTATGCTTACAACATGGGGGTGGGAATGAATGCGCTTCCGCACAATTTTGGAAGGGTATGGTTCCCGTGTTTCGACAATTTCAGAGAACGCTGCACGTATACGATACAGACTTTGACAGACGGCGGAAGGACTTCGTATTGCGGAGGGTTGCGATCGTCTGTGGAAAATGTAGGTGGAGTTTCTTTGCTTACCACTTGGAATTTATTGCAACCTGTTCCCTCCTATTTGGCCAGTGTTGCTGTTACGAATTATACCCATGTAGAAGATGAGTTCACTTCACTTGGCGGATACACCCGACCTATCTGGCTTGCAGCAAGAGCTGCAGACACGTTAGACATGAAGAACAGTTTCGTGCATTTGCACGATGCGATGCAGGCGTTTGAAACCAAATACGGAAACTATGCCTTCGATAAAGTCGGATTTACAGCCGTGCCTTTCAGCGGAGGAGCCATGGAACACGCCACCAACGTTGCCTATCCGCTCTTTGCTATTGATGGAACTACAGCCTACGAAACTCTTTATGCACATGAACTCAGTCACCATTGGTGGGGCGATTTAATCACGTGTGAGACGGCAGAAGATATGTGGATTAACGAAGGGATGGCCTCTTATAGCGAACGTATTTTCACGGAGTGGTTATACGGAACAGATGCCTACAACACTTCCATTCGAAACAATCACAGAGATGTTTTGTTGAATGCCCCGCGCAACGACGGCGGATATTTCCCTTTGAACGCAATACCTGAAAACATTACCTACGGAGAAACGGTCTATAACAAAGGAGCCGATGTGGCTCATACCCTGCGCGGATATATGGGTGATGAAAATTTCTTTCAAGCCATACACGACTTAATGACGCAGTACCAATTCAACACATTGAATTCAGTTCAGATGCGCGATTTCTTTCAAGCGTATACCACAGAAGATCTCTCTGAGTTCTTTAACGGATGGGTGTTTCAGCCGGGGTATCCAGATTTTAGGTTGAAGGGATTCAGTTATTCCACACAATTTGTTGGATACGAATTGAACGTGCATGTAGACCAATACCTTCATCACAATACAGACTACTTGAACAATGTTCCGATTGAAGTGACGGTTATGGACTTTGAAGGAAACACCGATACTGTGCTTATGCATTTTTCTGGCGAATCGAGTTACGCCACAGCGACAGTCTTGTTCGAACCCGCACATGTCATGTTGAACAGAGCCGACAACTTGCATTACGCAACGCTTGCCGATGAGGCTTGGAATTCAACAACGGGATCTCACGATTTGACCTTTGCAAATTTCGAATACGACGTGAATGATATGGGAAATATGGACAGCATTTTCGTTCGAGCTGAAATGCATCTTACAGCAGCTGATCGTGTAAGTGCGCTTCCGCTCACCGATTACATTGTTTCTCCAGACCGCTTTTGGCATGTGAACACCTACGCCAACGAAACCACTTCAACTAAAATGACTTTACGATTCAACGGATCGTCCACTGCCACTAGCGCTTTGGATACCTCGTTGTTTCAATTGGTTGAGCAATTCGGCATGGATGAAAGTAACATGGTCTTACTCTATAGATGGAATGCCTTAGAGCCGTGGGTGGAAATTCCAAATTCAACATTAATAACTTCTGGAAGCACCACCAATTGGAACGGCCGCTTCGAGGTGTTGAATCCTCTTCCTGGAGACTATGCTTTCGCCTTTCATTCTGGAATTGTTTCGGTGGAGGAAAACACCCACCCTTCCCTTCCTTTCAAGATAA
>JBDLUS010000015.1:0-5304 GCA_039805165.1 Bacteroidota bacterium
TACAATCCCAATTTAGTTTTCAATTCATCCTTCGTCATAAATCCTACATTCGAGAATTTCATTTCGTTGTTAGAATAAAATTTCAGTGTTGGAAGCGCGTCTACGCCCAATTCTGCTGCAATATTCGGATTTTGATCCACATCTATCGTCACAATTTTCAAAGAAGTATTTTCCTTCGCTAATTCTTCCAATGAAGGCTTCATTTTTCGGCAAGGTGCGCACCACTCCGCAGAAAAATCGACCAATACATTTCCACTCGAAACAAGTGTTTTATAGTCTTCAGAACTCATTCCGCCGCTAGCACTAACCTTTCCAGATACAACAGGAAGTCCTGCCGATTTCCATTTCATGATTCCACCTTGAAGCTCATAGACTTCTTTGTACCCTTGCTTACGCATAGCAGCAGCAGCGCTTGAACTTCTTCCACCACTTAAGCAATACACGAAAACAGGCGCATCCTTGTCAATGGCATCTATTCTACGTTGAAAATCATCGCTGTTCCAATCGGCTAGCAAAGCTCCTTCAATATATTCTTTTGAAAATTCTCCCGGCGTGCGAACATCAAGCAAAACCGCATTGGGCGTTGATTTCAGCTTTTCCGAAAAAGATTTTGCGTCAAGAACTGGATTGCCTCCGTTCGAAGTGCAAGCGCTAAAGAATAGCGCAACAAACAATAGTAAACTTGAATATTTCATTTCGCGAATGTACGAAGTCGAATTCTTCCTTTGTGTGATAGGAATTACATAGGCTGTTCCTATTACATTTGTAGTATGAAGTTATATTCCATTCTAACGGCCTTACTTCTTTCTGCCGCAACCAGTTTTGGTCAGTGTGTAGTTATTAATGAAGTTATGGTGAATGCCGCTGGTGCGTGTGACGGAAGCTGCACACCGAATACAGGCGAGTGGATTGAACTTTACAACAACTGTCCTTTCCCTTGGAACATTGAATGCTACATTCTATCTGACGGAGATTTTTCAATAACCCTTCCCGCTGGAACAACCATACCGGGTAATGGATTCATTGTCATTGGCTCCTCGAATTCTGGAGTGCCGGTAGATGTGAACATTGGGACATGCGGATGCACAACAGGACCTAACGCGCAAGTTGGAATTTTAACGAATAGCGCGGAACAACTTTTATTATTCGACAACATTGGAACCATAATCGACGGTATCGTTTGGGGCGGTGGACAATGGAATCAACAAACTTCTTTCACAACCAACCCAATAGGGCCGTGCCCTACTTTCACCGTTCCTATACTCCCTGTATTTACTCAAATTCAATCGGTGCCTGGACAAAGTTCTAACGATGGATTAACGGTTTTCAGAAGTTGCGACGGTGTTAACCCATGGGTATCAGGAACTCTACCCCCTTCTCCCGGGGCTTCGAACAATAGTGATGTGCCTGTAACAGCGAGTTTCAGTGTTTCAGAAAACAGTGTATGTGAAGGTGATTGTGTTCAAGTAATCAATACCTCTGCTGGTAATCCGGGATTGTGGACCTGGATCGTAAATGGCACCCCGGATTTAACATTAGACAGCATCGCTCCTACTCTTTGTTACAGTGCCCCTGGAGTTTATACTTACTCACTTATTGCAAGCAATGGATGTTCAGCTGATACGCTAATCGATGGCGCAACGGTAAACGTTATTCCGTTGAGCACCTTGAATGTTACTCCAAATATAGACGATGTTGTTTGCGACAACTCTCCAACGGTCTTCAGTACAACCAGTATTTGCAGCACGTATCAATGGCAAATGAATGGAGTTGCCATTGCGGGAGAAATCTCTGATTCATACACTGCTACTGCCGATGGTGTTTATTCGCTTACTTGTCCGAACGACATTTGCATAGCACCAAGCACAGCTGTTGAGTTAGACTATCAGAATTTTCAAACCGCCCTCTCTCCTGCTTCAACGGTTTTGTGTGTTGGAGAAAGTCAGCAATTAACGCTGAGTGTGTTGAGCGATGGTCCTGCTGTAAACAATGAATGGACGTTGAATGGAAATCCGCTCACTTCAGGTTTTACAAGTTTCTTGGGTGTAGATATGGGCGTTTATTCAGTCATTAGTTCTAATCCAGATGGCTGCACATCTACCGCAACAGCAGAACTCCTTAGTGCGAATAACAATCCGAACATCACCATTCAGAACTTAACGCAATCGGGATGCTGGGACGGTCCAACTTCATTGTCAATTGATGCCTCTTATACAAACGTATCTTGGGACAATGGTTCTTCCGATTTCAGTATTGAATTGCTTTCCAACGCAACCGTAAATGTTACAGCGCTTGACCCTAACGGATGCGATGCATCGGGCACCTATACTTTAGATCTTCCTGAATGCGCTAATCTTGTTGTTCCGAATATCTTCAGTCCAACCAACGACAGTTTCAACGAAGTATTTCAGTTGGTATTTGCCGGAGATGGAAGTACAACTGCTGTAAAAAATTACTCTATTCAGATTTTCAATCGTTGGGGAACGATGGTTTTTGAGTCAACTGACCCGGAGAACAATTGGAACGGAACCATTAATGGAAACGACGCTTCTACAGGCGTTTATTATTACGTTGTGAATGCTGAATACGCTAATGGAGAATCTATTTTAACTCCAAACCAACGCAGCGGGTGGTTTCAGTTGGTTCGCTAGAATCTGAAGCTAGCGCCTATGCGCACTCCAAAGTAATTATAATATTGTCCTTCTAAAACAGCTGCGCCAGAAGCCGAAAGTCTTCCGTAATAACGCATATAACTGTGAGCTAATAGTGCGTGAATTTTAATTTGGTCATTCAATATCAAAGACACTCCAGCCCCATCGTTGAAATCAAAAGACCCTACACTTCCTTTGTGGTAAGCGATACCGGTTGAAACCATAATCAAAGGACTGATCTTTTTGGTAGGCATTACACGAGCACGAAGGTCGAGCATAAATGGAACAGAGAATCCAATATCGTCGGAATAACCCATTGCTCCAATACCAATTCCAGCGAACGCCCAATTCTTATATCCAATTCCGTTCACCGAATATACTCCACCAAATGAAGAGGCATTAGCAACTGTTTTTTTATCAATGACTGGCATGCCTGTCCAAGGATCTATAACTGGCATACCTGTCGATGGGTCAACACGAGGGACATCAATTAACAACCCTCCTATTTTTCCTACACCTAAGCCAACTACTCCCTCATTCACCGACTCGAAATAAAAATCACCATAGGTATTCTTTGCTTTCGGCGTAGGCATGGCATTGATGTCCGCTGCACTTAACTCTGATGGCTTCGAAGTGTTTTTATTATTTGCGTCAAGCACAATGTATTCAATGTCGTTAAATGGAATATCAACAATGGCATTGACAGAAATTTCAATGGTGAAAGACTCTTGTGGTTTGTAACTAACTATACGCGCGGTAAGCACATCACCGTTTTTCAAATAGATTTTCGACTTGCCTGTTCCCTGCGCTATACCAACAACAGAGAGTAAACAAGCGAAAAAGAATAGAATTGCTTTGTTCATAGAGCAAATATAAAAGAAAAAGCCCCGACTAAATCGAGGCTTTTCAAGCGGAGAGTTAGGGATTCGAACCCCAGGACCTGTTACAGTCAACAGTTTTCAAGACTGCCGCAATCGACCACTCTGCCAACTCTCCGCGGCAAAGATAATATCTTTTTCGAATCATAAAAGAGTTTTCTTAAATTCGTTGCAATGAATTTCGCATCTTACTCAAAATCAATAGTGCTCGTCTGCATTTTTTTTGCAACAGCCCAATTTTGTACCGCTCAGCACTATGTTATTCTTCAAAATGGAGATTCAATCACAGGTGTGCGACTGACCTACGATGCACCCATAGCGCAAAATGCCTACTTCACACTGGATCAAAACAGATGGAGAGCCAATGAAATTGCCAAATTCAGTAACAACAACGGCACATTCGCGAACCTTTCACATATTCACGGCAACGATACAGAGCGCTATGCCGTTCGAATTAAAAAAGGAAGAGCCGCCAATGCATACGAGGAAGTTCCGTTCGGCGTGTATTGCGACGACACACTGAAGGTTTATCCAGGTATGAAGAAGGTAAATAAACTTCTTGCTTCGGGAAAAGACCTCGACTACTACAACCTGGGCAACGGTCCCGTTTACACTGCGAATTACAAGAACATGATGCGCGACTTCAGTTCGAACAGCGAGTCTGTCTATTACATAGAACACCACCGCAAACTCAAGCGCATGCAAGTTGCGTTGCTCGCTGCCGGACTCGGGATAATGTCTTACGAATATATTCGTCAAGATAGCTTCGAATTCACACCCATCTTCGCTTTGGGAACTGTGATCTCACTGGCACCGCTGCTTGCGCAAAGCCCGAAGAAAGAAGACGTATGGATTGCATTTGATGAGTTCAACAGGCCGAAACTAATTACGGAGTAATTGGAAAACCTTCGGTTTTATTCCTACTGCGTAATGGGAAAATCGAAGATTTTATTCCTATTTCATAATTTCTACTTTATAATTTGAATCGTGCGAAGCACATTCGCGAAGCATTCGCCGAAGGCATTCGTTGCTTCGCAACATTCGTGCTTGCACAATCGTTGCTCTGCAACATTCTTACCCTTTCTTAACTACAAATAGTATTGTACTTCACACTCAAATGCTTCGGGTAGTCGCTATTGAAAACAAACAAGGTTACTCCGCATAGCCAGAGTTTTTCGGGAGCATCTGAATAATTTTCCTTCAAAACAGAAACCGAATAAGTTCCTCCTCCTTCATGCGTGAGTAAAAGATCTGGATCTATCTCTTGTGCTTCGTAATTCGTGAAAGTAACATTGATTCGCTCTTGCCCTTGCGCGAAAACATCTAGCATAGTATCAGCCCCAGCAACCATTTCAAGGTTGGCTCTTGGTCCTTGCCATTCTGGAAGATCTATGTACCATCTGTCTCTTCTCGGTCCGAATAATCCCAAAATCGGAATCCCTGCTAACTGCGTTGTTTCTTCCACGCGATAAAAATCGTAGGTCTTAATTTGTTGTGTCATTTTATATGGTTTTTAAATTTCACACAAAGTTCCGATTCTGGTAGAGCGAAGTAAAGTTTTGACAAGCTTGTATATTTTCGAAACATACAACAACAAAGGGTCAATTAGCGACGTAGTAAAAAGTATTTATATAATTCATCATCATTCAATTCATCTCGAATCAACTCTCGGATATCGTCTTTATTCATAACATAGGTTATGTATCCACCATAAGTTTTAACTTCAGATAATCCTTTATTGCTTCGCAAGAAATAATCTGAATCTGGAGAATAAA
>JBDLUS010000016.1:0-16586 GCA_039805165.1 Bacteroidota bacterium
TCGTTGTTGCCATGTCCCGCCAATTGAGGCGTATAAAAAGAAAATGTGGAAGGGAGTACATCCTTCCACATTTCATTGTTTCCTAAAAAGCCGTGAATGGCTATTACTTTAATCATGGAACGCGTTCCCAAGTTTGTGTGCGGTATACGAATCCCCAATACCCTCTTACTTCAAGTTTGTTAGAATCTCCAGCTTTCAACCACATTTCACAGCGATAGATATCGCCGTTGTTCGGGTCGCAAATGGTTCCGTCTTTGTACATGCTGCCGTTCCATTTCATGTTACGAACAACATCCATTCCCAACATAGGTTGGTCTTTTCTGTCGTCTTTGCATTCGTAGCATTTTGGATTTTGATTGGCCCATTCAGAGCGAAATAATTGAATGACCTTTCCGTATAACTCGCCGTTTTGCTCACGTATTTCTACGATGCTTTTAACAAGTCCGGTCTTGTCATCAATGGTTTTCCATTTGCCAACAACACCTTGTGCTGCTGCAGAGAGTGTTAGAAAAAATAGAGAAGCAAAAAACAATATTGATTTCATAATGAATTTTTTTTCAAATTACTAAAGTTTGTGTTTAGACAAACGTGTTGCACGTAATTTTTTTCGAATCAAAGCATTTAAGTCAAACCCAACAAGCAAGATGACCATGTTAAGGTTCAACCAGATGAGAATGACCATAAGTGTTCCAAGTGAGCCGTACAATTTATTGAATTGGGCGAAATTCTCAAGGAAATAACTGAATCCGAAAGATGTTACTATCAGGAGCAATGTTGTGAAAATACTTCCTGTATTAAAGAATTTCCAGTTCTTACGAATGCGTAAATTCATTCCTGAGTTGTAGAGAATGGTAATGATACCATAGATGAATGAGATAGAAATAAACCATTGACCAAAGGTTAAAAATGGAATGACACCTTTATCTCCAATTAATCCTTTTTCGTGCATGATAAGGAAGGTGCTCTCACTTAATGAGGAAAGAATCATGGCAAGGAGAAACAGAACTCCTAGAACGAGCATCATGATAAAACTGAGAATTCGAACAATGAATGGATGAGCAGACACTTCGAGATGTTGACTGGTTTGGAACGCTTGCATTATGGCATTCATGCTGGCCGAAGCGTAGTAAAACATTAAAACAAAACCAATAGACAACAATGTGGATTGCTTTTTATTAATCAAGTCGTACAATGTTCCTTCAATAAATTGAAAGGTATCTCCCGGTAGAATGCTTTTCATTCCCAAGAAAACATCTTCTTGGAAATTGTCAATGGGAATAAACGGAATTAAAGTAAAAAGTGTAATGATTGCCGGAAAGAAGGCAAGAAAAATTCGAAATGAAATACTCGCAGAACGCATAGTTGTGCGAACGTCGGAGAACGCAATGATTAAAAACGAGGAAATCTCCCAAAGGTTTAATCCGCCAAATCCAAACGGATGATAGCGTTCGAGGAAGTGTCGAACTTTAAAAAGCCAGGCAGCGTATCGTTTGAATTTTTTCTTGTTCATTTGATCGCCTTCAGACTTAAATCGAAACTCTTTACGTGATGTGTCAGAGCACCCATGCTTATGTAATCCACTCCGGTTTCAGCATAGCTTACTAGTGTGTTTTCGTTTATGCCTCCGCTAGCTTCGGTCTCTACTCGACCGCCAATATGAAGAACAGCCTCGCGAAGTTTTTCAGGAGTAAAATTATCTAGCATAATACGAAAGGCAACTCCTGTTTCGATCACCTCATCTACCTCATCGAGATTGCGTGTTTCTACTTCAACCTTGATAGTTAAATTTCGTTCTTTGATGAATTCAGAGATCTTACTTAGAGCAGGTTTCACACCTCCCGCAAAATCGATGTGATTGTCCTTCACCAAAATCATATCGTACAGTGCATATCTATGATTGTATCCACCTCCAATTCTTACCGCTTCCTTTTCGAAGTATCTGAAATTTGGAGTGGTCTTACGTGTGTCGAGAAGTTTGCAATTCGTGTGTGCAATCATTTGCGTTAGCCTGTGAGTCTCTGTGGCAATTCCGCTCATGCGTTGCATAACATTAAGAACGAGTCTTTCAATGGTTGTGATGCTCTGACTTTTCCCTTCCACATAAAAAGCAATGTCACCTTTCTGAACAACCGCTCCGTCTTGAAGGAGTGTTGTCATTTTTAAAGAAGGGTCAAAAGCATGAATGATTTTTTCAGCAATGGAAACGCCAGCCAGTACTCCGTTATCTTTTACTATTAATTGAGCTTTTCCAATTGCATTGTCTGGAATGGTGGCTAGTGTGGTGAAATCACCAGGGCCAATATCTTCCTTCAGTGCTTCGGCAAGCCATGTTTCAAAGTCAAAAGCATTCATGTCGCGAAGTTATGAATTCCCAACTTCGAATAGTTAACTTTGGGCATATGATTAAAAAAGGTCTTTTACTTTTCGTGGTTGCATTCTTTTCAACCTTCGAAGTTTATTCTCAACTCATGCCGTGGTATTACGAAGTGGATGAGAATTTTCTTTTGGGGAAAACAACGTTCGAGAATGATTATCGATTTAGTCTCGTTCCAAGTAACAGAAGTACGAAGTCTTGTTATTTATTGAATGAAGTGAACGCGGCATTCGAAGTGATGGCAGCAGCAGCGCAAAAAGAAGGTGTTACGTTGAAAGTGATTTCGGGTGGAAGGAATTTCAACATGCAGAAATCGATTTGGGAAAGAAAGTGGAATGCCCGTCGCCCGAATTTCAAATCAGATAAAGAAACCGCTCTAGATATTTTGAAATACAGTTCTATGCCCGGAACTTCTCGCCACCATTGGGGAACTGATCTCGACATTAACTCACTTGAGCCAAGTTACTTTGCAAGTGGAAAGGGTAAGAAGGAATTTGATTGGCTTCAGAAGAACGCAGGGTCTTTTGGTTTTTGCCAGACTTATGATAAAAAACAAACCAGCGGTCGCTCCGGTTATTCAGAAGAGAAGTGGCATTATTCGTACATGCCCATTTCATCTATTTTTCTTTCGATATACAAAGAACAGATCACATCTGAAAAACTCACAGGTTTTCTAGGTAGCTCAACATCGAAAGAGGTTGAGGTCATTCGTGATTACGTAAACGGAATATGTCCGAATTGCCACTCGATTACTTTTCCTTAATTAATTTCTTCAAGTCGTTTCCGATATCCTTGCGGAAGTATTTTCCTGAAAAAGAAATTGTATCTGCTGCTTCATTGCTTTTCGCTAAAGCTTCGTGAAGTGAACTTCCGTATGCTGTTGCAGTCATAACACGTCCGCCGTTTGTAACGATTTTAGCGCCATTCTTTTTTGATCCAGCGTGGAAGATGATGCTGTCACGCACTTCTTCAAGGTTTGTAATTTCCTTTCCTTTTTCGGAAGACTCTGGATATCCTTTCGAAACCAGCATGGTCGTTGTGCAATAGCGAGGGTCTACTTGAACATCGCATTCGCCTAAGGTTTGCGTAGCAATGCCTTCGAACAAGTGAAGCAGGTCGCTTTTAATTCTTGGGATTACCACTTCCGTTTCCGGATCGCCCATGCGGCAATTGTATTCGATCACGTACGGTTCATTTCCAACTTTAATAATTCCAAAGAATATGAATCCGCGGTAATCGATACCGTCGGCCTTCAATCCTTTCATGGTTGGAATAATAATCTGCGCTTCAATTTTGTCTATGAATTCTGGAGTGCAGAAGGGAACTGGTGAAACAGCACCCATTCCACCTGTATTCAATCCCATATCGCCTTCACCTATGCGCTTGTAATCTTTTGCTTCAGGAAGAATTTTGTAATTGTTTCCGTCGGTCATAATGAAGATGGAACATTCAATTCCTTTCAAGAACTCTTCAATAACCACTGTGCTTGACGCATCACCGAACTTTTTATCAGAAAGCATGGCTTTCAATTCTTTCTTCGCTTGAGCGAGGTCGTCGACTATGACAACTCCTTTTCCAGCAGCTAATCCAGATGCCTTTAATACATAAGGTGCCTTTAAAGTATCCAAGAACGCTTGTCCCTCTTTTAAAGTTCCATTGGTGAATGAAGCGTATTTCGCTGTTGGAATACCGTGCTTCACCATGAACTGTTTTGCGAAGTCTTTGCTTCCTTCCAATTGGGCAGCAATAGCGTTTGGGCCAATTACTGAAACGCCAGTAAGCGCTTTGTCTTTTTCAAAAAACTCAACGATTCCTTTTACCAAGGGATCTTCTGGACCTACAATGACCATTTTGATGCTGTGTTCAAGAACCGCTTTCTTAATGGATTTGAAGTCTGTCGGGTCAATGGGTAAGTTGGTTCCGAACTCTTCGGTACCCGCATTTCCGGGAGCTATATATATATTGTGTATAAGAGAACTTTGTGAAATTTTCCACGCGAAAGCGTGCTCTCTACCACCGGAACCTAATATCAATACATTCATGCTCTGAGTTTTTTGCAAAGAAACAATGCATTGACGGCTCTCTCAATTCAACTTACTAACAGAAAAAAGCCTTTGGCGGAAGATATTTGGGTTTATTGTTGAAAAATGCCTATATTTGCACTCGAAATTAAGTAATTGAACAATGAGAGAGGGGCGCTTAACCCCTCTTTTTTTTAGTCATGATAACAGTAGCAGAAATAGAACAATTGGTTCAAACCAAGATAGCCGAAACGGATACCTTATCCGACGCGTTTATTGTTTCCATTTCCGTTCGTCCAGGTAACGCCATTGAAGTTTTACTCGATAAAGATTCTGGATTGAATGTAGAGGATTGCAAGAAAGTGAGTCGTCACGTTGAATCGTCTTTGGATCGCGAGAAGGAAGATTTTTCTTTGGAAGTTTCTTCTCCGGGTGTCGGAAAGCCTTTGATGGTTCATAGACAATATGTGAAGAACATCGGAAGAACGGTGAAGGTGAAAGCAGATGATGGAGAAAAATACGAAGGTGATTTAGCTGAAGTAAGTGAGAATGGAATTGTATTGAAGTACCAAGAAAAAGAGGTGCTTCCAGGAAAGAAGAAAAAAGAATGGGTGGAAAAAACAGTCACCCTTGCATTTGATAACATAAAAGAAACCAAAGTAGTAATACGTTTTAATTAACCTTGTCATTATGAAAGGACTAAACCTGATAGAGTCTTTTGCAGACTTTAAAGAATTCAAAAACATCGACCGCGAGACGATCACAAACATCTTGGCGGAAATGTTCAAAGCTATGATTGTAAAGCGCTGGGGCGCTGAAGATGGCTTCGACATCATTATTAACGCAGAGCGTGGCGACTTAGAGATCTGGCGTACTCGTCAAGTTGTTCCAGACGGAGAACTTGATGACGAAGTTGCTGAAATTGAAGTAAGCATGGCTCAAAAGATTGTAGACGATCTTGAAGTTGGTGAAGAATTGATCGAAGAGATTAAAATCGAAGATTTCGGTCGCAGAAACATTATGGCTATGGGCCAAGTGTTGAAGAACCGTATTCAAGAGCTTGAGAAAGATCATATCTATCAGAAGTATAAAGAGCGTATCGGAGAGATCATCTCTGGTGAGGTATACCAAGTGTGGAAGCGTGAGATTCTTGTACTCGATGACGAGAACAATGAATTAATTATGCCGAAGGATCAACAGATTCCTTCAGACTTCTACAAGAAGGGTGATACCATTCGTGCGGTTGTTTATCGCGTGGACTTGCGTAACAACAGCCCGCAAATTATCCTTTCACGTACAGCTCCTGAATTCTTAGAGAAGTTATTCGAACAAGAAGTTCCAGAGGTATTCGATGGTTTGATTACCATTAAGAAAATCGTTCGTGAGCCAGGTGAGCGCGCGAAGGTTGCTGTTGAAAGTTACGACGATCGTATCGATCCAGTCGGTGCTTGCGTAGGTATGAAGGGTTCACGTATTCACGGAATTGTTCGTGAGTTACGTAACGAGAACATCGACGTTATTCACTACACAACGAACGAAAACTTGTTAATCGCTCGTGCTTTGGCTCCAGCGAAAATTTCGAGTATTAGCATTGACAAAGACAACGCGAAGGCAGATGTATTCTTGAAGCCAGACCAAGTGTCTTTAGCAATTGGAAAGGGTGGACATAACATTCGTCTTGCAGGAAGATTGTGTGGATACGAATTAGATGTTTACCGCGAGACAGATGTTGACATCGACGATGTGGATTTGGAAGAATTCTCAGACGAAATCGACAGCTGGATCATCGACGAATTGAAATCGATTGGTTGTGATACCGCTCGTTCAGTTCTTGAGATTCCAAAAGAAGATTTAGTTAAGCGTACAGATTTAGAAGAGGAGACCATTGAAGAGGTGTTGAGTATTTTGAAATCTGAATTCGAATAATTCGTTTCGGTTTTCGCTTGTGCTACGCACGATTCAATGTGTTAAATAGATTTTATAAGGAACGGGAATAGATTTATGTCAGAAACAAAAGGACCACAACGCTTAGGTAAGGCCGCCACTAACTTAAATGTTAGTAAGGATACCATTATTGAATTCCTTAAGAAAAAGGGAGTTACAGTGGATAACAATCCAATGGCGAAAATTGAGGGTGAAGTATATGATATGCTTTGCGCTGAATTTTCTACGGACCAAAAAGCGAAAGAGGTTGTTCAAGCGGCTGCTACGAAATTGCGTGAGTCACGCGAGTCGTTAAGCATCTCGGACAATAAGAAAAGAAAGGACGGTGAAAGTGAAGAGTTGTCAGATATAGATTTGGCGAAATTCAAGCGTCCGGAAGCCGTGGTTGAAAAACCAAAGGTTAAGGCGAAGCCAGTTGAAGCACCAGTTGCTCCAAAGGTTGAAGAGCCTGTGAAGGCTGAAGAAGCGAAGGTGGTTGAGGCTCCAGTTGAGACTCCTGCTCCAGCGGTTGAAGCGCCTGTTGAGGCTCAACCTGAAGAACGTAGCAATGAAGTAAAGGTTGTTGGAAAGATTGATCTTTCTGCCCTTGAAAAACCAAAGCGCGGCAAGAAAGCTCCTGAGCCGAAGAAGGAAGAGCCTAAAAAGGTGACTAAAGTGGAACCGAAAGTGGAAGCTCCTGTGGCTAAACCGGAACCAGTTCCTGAGCCAGTAGTGGTGAAGCCTGAGGTAGTGGAGAAAGAGTTGATTCGTGTAAACGTTGAGAAACTTGCGGGACCTAAGTTGATGGGTAAAATTGTTTTGCCTACAACACCTGAAAAGAAATCGGCTGCTGCAACCGCTGCAGAAAACAAAGAGAAGCGTAAACGTAAACGTATTTCGAAAGTAGATATTGGACGTCAACAGGAAATTGATAAGCGCAATGCTAACAAGCCTACACGCACTCCTTATGTTGCTCAACCAAAGGCAGCACCTACAGAAACCGATATTCAAAATCAGATTAAAGAAACACTTGCACGTTTAGGTGTGGGTGGAAAATCTAAATCTTCAAAGAACAGAAGAGATAAGCGTTCTCAAGTAGCTCGTCGCAGTGAACAAGAAGCAATGCGCATGCTCGAAGAGAATGCGGTATTGAAATTAACCGAGTTCGTAACGGTAAGCGAGTTAGCTACGTTAATGTCGCGCAACGCTACCGAGATCATTGCAGCATGTATGCAATTAGGAATTTTTGCTTCTATTAACCAACGTTTAGATGCCGAGACAATTGCAATCGTTGCAGAAGATTTCGGTTATCAAGTTGAGTTTGTTGGAGCAGAAGTTACCGATGCAATTACCGAAGAAGTGGATAACGAAGATGATCTTCAGTCACGTCCTCCGGTAATTACGGTTATGGGACACGTTGACCACGGTAAAACTTCCCTTCTCGATTACATTCGTAAAGCAGATGTTTTATCTGGAGAGGCCGGTGGAATTACGCAGCACATTGGTGCGTATACCGTTACCCTTCCAAATGCAAAGAAAATAACATTCTTAGATACTCCTGGTCACGAAGCGTTTACCGCAATGCGTGCTCGTGGAGCTCAAGTAACTGACGTGGCAATCATTGTAATTGCAGCAGACGACAGCGTAATGCCTCAGACAAAAGAGGCCATTAGTCACGCTCAAGCGGCTGGTGTTCCAATGATATTCGCTTTCAATAAAATGGATAAGCCGGAAGCCAATGCAGATCGTTTGAGAGAGCAACTTTCGCAAATGAATATCTTGGTTGAAGAGTGGGGTGGAAAATACCAAACGCAAGAAATTGCTGCTAAAAAAGGATTGAACATCGACAAGCTTCTTGAGAAAGTTTTGCTTGAAGCTGAAATGCTCGATCTTAAAGCGAATCCGAAGAAACGCGCGATCGGTACAATCATCGAATCATCGTTAGATAAAGGTCGTGGTTTCGTTGCAACCTTATTGGTTGAAGCGGGAACACTTCGTGTTGGAGATCCAATTCTTGCTGGACAATACAGCGGTAGAGTTCGTGCTATGTTTAATGAGCGCGGTGGAAAGGTTGAAGAAGCCGGACCAGCGACACCAGTTTCAATCTTAGGATTTGAAGGTGCTCCAAATGCGGGTGATCGTTTCAACGTGTTGGCAGATGAGCGTGAAGCACGCGAAATTGCAACGAAGCGTCAACAACTTCAACGCGAACAAAGCGTTCGTACGAAGAAGCACTTGACCATCGAAGAGATCGGTCGTCGTATTGCTCTTGGAGATTTCAAAGAATTGAACTTGATTGTAAAAGGAGACGTGGACGGTTCTGTAGAAGCGTTGGTAGACTCATTGCAAAAGTTGAGTACAGAGAAGATTCAAGTAAGCATTATTCACAAAGGTGTGGGTCAGATCTCGGAATCAGACGTATTGTTGGCATCGGCTTCCGATGCGATTATCGTTGGTTTCCAAGTTCGTCCAAGTCAGAGTGCGCGTAAGATTGCAGAAAACGAAGAAATTCAAATCAAGCTATACTCGATTATCTACAAGGCTATCGAAGAAATTAAAGAAGCCATGGAAGGTATGTTGTCTGCACGCATTGAAGAGCAGATCACAGGTACTGCAGAAATTCGTGAAGTATTCAAGATTACGAAAGTTGGAACCATTGCAGGTTGCTTCATGTTAGAAGGTAAGGTGAGTCGTAACAGCCGTGTTCGTGTAATTCGCGATGGTATTGTTGTCTACACCGGTCACCTTGGTTCTTTGAAACGTTTCAAAGACGATGTGAAGGAAGTAGTGAAAGGTTACGAATGCGGATTGAATATCGATAAATTCAACGACATTAAAGAGGGAGACTTAGTAGAGGCCTTCGAAGAAGTTGAAGTAAAGCAAACATTATAAAACAGAAGAGAGCCGAAAAGGCTCTCTTTTTTATTCAGAATTATAAAGCACAAGACTATGGCAAAAATTAGCAACAAAGCGCCGAAGAACGCAGATGTGGTTGTTACTCTTTTCAATAAAAAAGAAGTAAAAAAATTAAAGCTGGAAAAAGCTCAATTGGTTTTTCTTGAAAGCGAAATCAATGTGAATCGCAATACTGTGTTAATGCCTTCATTAACTGAAAAGCATTTTTATGTTGCAGTTGAAGGAACTTGGAACGCAGACGCGAAAGAGGCTATGCGCAAGACCGGTGTTGATATTCAAGCGGCGGTGAACAAAACCAATCTTGAGTCTTTGCACATTGTGAATCAAAGTTCTTTCGAAAAGGCTGCTTGGTATTTGGCTGAAGGTGCTGCCTTAAGTAACTATCAATTCTTGAAGTATTTCAAGGAAAAGGAAAACAAGAAAAACACCCTTTCGAAAATCTTTGTAACCGATGCTACCATTAGCGAAGGCGAGTGGGTAGAATTACAAGGAATCATTCAAGGAACAGAATTGGCGCGTACGTTAGTTAACGAGCCTGTTTCATATTTAACAGCAACACAGTTTTCTTCAGAGATGACTAAAGCTGGAAAAGTAGCCGGATTCAAAACGCAAGTTTTAAATAAGAAGCAAATTGAAGCACTTAAAATGGGTGGACTTCTTGGTGTGAATAAAGGCAGTATTGATCCGCCTACATTCACAATCATGGAGTACAAACCAAAGAACGCGAAAAACAAAAAGCCAATTGTTTTAGTTGGAAAGGGTGTGGTATTCGATACAGGTGGATTAAGCTTGAAGCCAACTCCGGGTTCAATGGATGAAATGAAATGCGACATGGCGGGCGGCGCGGCAGTAATTGGGGCAATCTATGCGATAGCTGCAAACAAGCTTCCAGTGCACGTTGTAGCGCTTGTGCCTGCAACAGACAACCGTCCGGGTGGAAATGCATTGTGTCCGCAAGACGTAATCACCATCAGCGATGGAACGACTGTTGAAGTTTTGAATACAGACGCTGAAGGAAGATTGATTCTTGCAGATGCATTGGTTTACGCGAAGAAATACAAGCCTGAATTGGTAATAGATTTAGCAACATTAACCGGTGCTGCTGTGCGTTCAATTGGAACGTACGCAAGTGCGGTTATGGCTACTGCCGATCAAAAGGTGGTAAACAATTTAATGGATAGCGGCTTCGAAGTTTGGGAGAGATTAATTCAATTCCCAATGTGGAAGGAATACGGTGAAGAGATGAAGAGCGATGTTGCTGACTTGAAAAATTTAGGTGGTGCTTTTGCAGGACAAATCTCTGCTGCGAAATTCTTAGAGCATTTCACAGACTACCCATGGATTCACATTGATATAGCGGGTCCAGCTTATCAAAACAAAGTAGATGCATACCGCACCAAAGGTGGAGTAGGAGTAGGCGTTCGTTTGTTGTACGATTTCATTAAAAAGAATTACGCTAACTAAACCGAATAATCATTCGGTTTGAAAACCATTTGAAAATGGAAAGAGTGAAAGTTGGTATTAGCTGTGGCGACATGAACGGTGTAGGATTGGAAACAGTCCTGAAAGTGTTCTGCGATGCGCGCATGCTCGAAAACATTGTTCCAGTCATTTATTCGCATGCTGAAATAATTAAGCAAACGAAGCGCATTGGTGGAATGGAAGAGTTCACCTATCAGAATGCTACAACAGCAGCAGAAGCCGTTGCGAAAAAAGTGAATTTGGTGAATTGCTGGAAGGAGTTTAAAGGGGATATTGAGTGGGGGAAGCCAACAGCTATTGGCGGAGAGATGGCGCGCAGAAGTTTAGAAATGGCAGCAAGTGATTTGGCTTCGAACAAAATAGATGTCTTAGTAACTGCTCCTTTCAATAAAGACAATGTTCAAAATGCAGAGTTTAAATTTCCAGGACACACCGAATATCTAGCGAAAATGGCAGGTACAGAAAAGGTTTTAATGTTCTTGGTGAGCCCGGCTTTAAAGATTGGTATTGTAACCGGACATGTTCCATTGAAGGACGTAAGCGCAAGTATTACGAAAGAAAAAATCACAGAGAAGTTGGTGCTTATGCGCGAAAGTCTTGAACGTGATTTTGGTGTAGCTACTCCGCGCATTGCAGTTTTAGGATTGAATCCGCATGCGGGCGATAACGGTTTAATTGGAACAGAAGAAAAAGAAATTATTCTTCCGGTTGTTCGTGAACAAATGGAAAAAGGATTTCAAGTATACGGTCCATACGGAGCGGATGGATTCTTTGGCACTGGCGCTTACAAGCAATTCGATGCCGTATTAGCCATGTATCACGATCAAGGTTTGGCACCTTTCAAAGCTTTGGCATTTGATTGTGGGGTAAACTTCACTGCTGGGCTACCTATCGTAAGAACTTCGCCAGATCATGGTGTTGCTTATGATATAGCTGGAAAGGGAACGGCAGATGAATCTTCGTTACGCGCAGCAATTTTCACTGCAACGGATATTTTCTTGAAGCGAAAAGAGTATCGCGGTTTCGCGAGTAACCCTTTGCAGAAGCAAGACATTAAAGAGAACAGAGAAGACCGTCGCGAATGAGAGTGAAAGTCTTGGTTATTGGGCATACGCATGAACCTTATGTTAAGGAAGGAATAGCGCGTTACACCAAAAGACTTCCACATTACTGCACGTTCGAATATGTTGAATTGAAGGACATTTCGTCGAAGGGTTCAACAACGGATATTCAAAAAAACAAAGAGGGTGAACTTATTCTGAAGCAGCTTAAGACTGAAGATTTTCTGTGCTTGCTAGATGAAAAAGGTAAGGCCTTCACTTCTGTAAATTTCGCGAATCACATCGAGAAGAAGCAACTTGCGGGAACTAAATCATGGGTGCTTGTGATTGGTGGTGCACATGGATTTTCAGACGATGTCTATGCTCGAGCGAACGAACAAGTTCGATTATCTGACATGACTTTTCCGCACGACTTGGTACGAATTGTTTTGGTGGAACAATTGTACAGAGCCTTCACCATTATTCGTGGTGAAGGATATCACCATATTTAATTAAGACAACTTCGAAAGCGCTGCTTCCAAAGAAGCAATCGATTGAGTTACATCTTCGTGCGAAGCTGTCCCAACGCTTAGTCTGTACCAAGTAGAATCGTCAGAAGCGCCGAATGCACGGAATGGAACAATGGCCACTTTCGCTTCATTCAAAATATAAGAAGTGATATCGCCCGTATTTGCGAGTACATTTCCTTCAGCCGTTTTCTTTCCAATTAAATTGAATTGAACCGTTAGATAAATAGCTGCCGCTGGAGGAATTGCACGAACCGCAAATCCTTTTTCGCGTAGGCTTTCAAAACCAGCGTAGAATCCGTTTAAGCGCGTTTGTAATTCTTCTTTGATCCAAGTCAAATAGTTGTCGAGCAACGAAATGTTTTGCAAATATCTACCTGCTGCAATCTGTTCTGGACGTGGCGCCCAAGCACCTACGTGACCGAGAATGCTCTTCATTTTATCAATGATAAATTCAGGCCCAAATCCCCATCCAACACGAACACCAGTAGCCGCAAGTGATTTCGAAATGCCGTCTACGAAAACGGTGTACTTTCTCATTTCAGGACGAAGCGTAACCGGGTCGAAGTGTTGTGTGTCTCCGAAAGTAAGCAACGAATAAATCTGATCGTACATCACGTACAACGGTTTTTCATTTGCCCCGCGCTTCGCATTTTCTTCCAATACCATATCGCAAATGCTTTCCAATTGATCTTTTGAAAATACTGTTCCCGTAGGGTTAAGCGGAGAGCAAAGCGCCAACAAAGAAGCACCTTGAATGTGTTCCTTCAACATATCTGCATTCGGCATGAAGTTGTCTTCAGGAAGTGTTTCAACAAACACCTGATGTGCGTGTGAAAGATGCGTGTAGTGGTTGTTGTTCCATGAGGGAACAGGGAAAACAACTTTGTCTCCCGGATCAACGATAGCTTGGAAGATGGCGTAAATGATAGGACGCGCACCTCCGGCTACTAAAATTTCTTCAGCTGAATATTCTAGTCCTTGTTTTTCTTTTAGCAATTGAACAACGGCCTTGCGCAATTCAACCACGCCATTCGCAACAGGGTAGTTGGTTAAATCTTCGTTGTAACAATCAATGATGAATTGTTTTAATTCAGCAGGGATTGGGAAAATTTGTGGGTTGAAGTCACCAATGGTGAAGTTGTATATTTTTTCTCCTTGAAGAATACGGTCGCGAATTTCTCCGCTTAGTTTAATGATTTCAGAACCAATAAGATTCTCGGCCATTTGCGAAACACGCAAGTTTAGCTTTTCTTGCTGAAGGGTAGCACTCATTTCAATAAATTGTCTCTCGGTAATTAGTGGCGCAAAAATAGTCTTTTTTAAGACTCATTCGCCTATTCTCCGGTTTCATGAAGAATTTCTAAGATGGTTCGAAAGGCTACAGCGCGATTGCCATATTTGTCGACATGGTATTTTTGCAGTCGCGGTGCATGTTCTGCGAAGTAACTGTCGAGTTCACTGCGATTAAGGGCAGTATATTGAACGGCATATGTAACGCCATTTTCTTCTTCTCCATGAACACGTAAAATCCGGTTTTGAAGAAATTTACCCGTGTTCATGACATCTGGGATGTGAATGTCTTTCATCCAGGTAATCCATTCTTGGTGAATTTCTGGGTCTACGCTTACGGTAACGTTGTATACAATCTTGTTCATGGTTTTTTCTTGGGAACAAAGATGTGGAGTTTTTCAAAAAGAAGATTAGATTTGGAGAAAATTAATAATTATGCAAACGGGTTTCAAACACTTACACATCTTACTTCCTTATTTATTGTTGCTTCTTCCACTACTGGCCATTGTTGTTTCATTGGTGAAAGAGAAAAACGAAACCGTTTCAGGCAAGCCAAGTAAGTTGGTTTTGTTTTCTTTGATTTTTTCTCACATTCAGTTATTAGTAGGATTGGTTTTGTTGGTGATGAACATCATGAGCAATAGCAACATTATGAAAACTCCCGAGCTTCGTAAGAAATTAGTAGAACACCCTGCTATGATGATTCTAGCGGTTGTGTTTATCACGATCGGATATTCAAAAGCGAAGCGCGCTACAAACGGACGCGATCGTGCGAAGAAGATTGCCATTTTCTACGGATTAGGTTTGTTAATTAGTATTGTTGCGATGAGCTACATGGGCTACTGGTCTAAAATGGCATTCATGCATTGAGAATGAGCAAGAGAATTTTTCAATCAGGATTGATAGTCTTTTTTGGATTCCTTTTCCTTTGGAATCTCAGTTCCTGTGGGGAAGAAGCAAAGGCTTCTGGACCAGTAGACGCGCAAGCTGTTTTCATTAAGCGTTGTGCAACATGTCATGGAAGTGAAGGAAATCTTCAGTTAAGTGGAGCGAAGAACATTACGGTGAGTCAGCTTTCCGCCGATGAAATAAAAAATCAGATTATACACGGAAAAGCAGGAATGCCTCCATTTGAAAGTATGTTAACCGTTCAAGAAATTGATGCGCTTACAGCATACTGCATGAAGCTGTCGGGAAGATAAAAATGGCGAAACTACAAGAGACCAAGAAACCCCAAGAGACCTGTGTGCTCGTGGGTATTGTGAACAAGAGACAGAACATTGATGTCCTTACGGAGTATTTAGATGAGTTGGCTTTTCTAGCCACAACAGCCGATGCGTTTTGTGTAAAGCGCTATTGGCAAAACCTGGATCATCCTGACAATAGAACCTTTGTGGGTTCTGGTAAAATTCAGGAGATCAAAGATTTTGTTTTCGAGAATGAAGTAGACATGGTCATCTTCGACGATGAACTTTCGCCTTCTCAATTGCGTAACCTCGAGAACTTATTCAACGACGACGATCACAAGGTGAAAATTTTAGACCGAAACAATTTGATCCTCGATATTTTCGCTGCGCGCGCTCAAACCGCCCATGCGAAAGTGCAAGTCGAATTGGCGCAATACGAGTATTTGCTTCCGCGCTTAACGCGCATGTGGACGCACTTAGAAAGACAGAAGGGTGGAATTGGTATGCGTGGTCCGGGTGAACTTCAAATTGAAACTGACCGAAGAATTATTCGCGATCGAATTGCGAAGTTGAAAGAAGATTTAAAAATCATTGATCGTCAGAAAACCACCCAACGCGGAAATCGTGGTGCTATGGTTCGTGTTGCTTTGGTTGGATACACCAACGTTGGAAAGTCGACAATTATGAACATGATGAGTAAGAGTGAAGTGTTGGCTGAAAACAAATTGTTCGCTACGCTTGACACCACTGTTCGTAAGGTGGTTGTGAAGAATTTGCCTTTGTTGTTAAGCGATACAGTAGGGTTCATTCGCAAGCTTCCTCACCAATTAATTGAATCGTTTAAGAGTACGTTGGATGAAGTTCGTGAATCGGATTTGTTGGTTCATGTGGTTGACATTTCGCATCCGCAATTTGAAGATCATTACAAAGTTGTCATGGAAACACTTCAAGAGATTGGGGCAGGTGATAAGCCAATGATTTTAGCGTTTAATAAGGTTGATGCGTATTCATTTATTGAAAAGGATGAAGACGATCTTACGCCCAAGACTGCAGCGAATTATTCTTTAGATGAATTGAAAGAATCTTGGATGGCGCGCATGGGTTCGGAAGATGTTGTTTTCATGAGCGCGGCTAAGAAAATTCAGATTGAAGAGTTTCGCGAAATTTTATACGATCGTGCGCGGGAGATTCACATTGTTCGTTTTCCTTACAACGATTTTCTCTTCGACGATTTTACTGAATAATTCCGTAAATACTTAGTCCCAAATAAACCAAGTAAAGCACGATGCTTTTCTTCAATCCGCGTGTCCAATAGGTGTAGATTGAGATGACGTTCACGGCGATGAAGTAGTACCAATTACTCTCGATATATAGGATTTGCAGAACTGTTCCGGCTAGTGCGAAAGCTAGAACAAAGGCGTCGAGTTGAGGCAGTGCTGAGTTTCGTTTTTTCAAGACAAGAAAAAACAATTGCCAGAGAATAATAGATCCAAATAGAAAGAGGAGATGCTGCTTGAAATCCCATTCCGGATGTTCAAACGAGGAGTTTGAATTCATCCATCCATAAACTGCAAAGCCAACATAGAACAGTTGTAGCCAGCTCTCTCCTTGCAGGTTTGCTTTTCGACATAAATAGAAATAGATTCCGCTACCGACAATGGCCAAAGGCCAGCACCACGCCGATTCTAATAGATAAAGAATAGTGTATGCTAGACTTGTTAGTATGGCTAGAACTTCCATTGAGCGAATTTAGTCGTGAATGTGTCCTGTTTTGTCAAACGCTTTTTTTTGTTTAGGTCCATTCGTGTTGTGAAATTATTATA
>JBDLUS010000017.1:0-4725 GCA_039805165.1 Bacteroidota bacterium
CGCTGTTGTGTTATTCAATTCATGCGCTGTGAGGGCTTTCCAATAAAGCAGCTCCTCTAATTCTTCACCTTCTATGTTGCATGTGTTCAACTGGTCTAGAATTGCGTAGCATAAGCTTGGATTTCCCAACGATCGGAAGAGTTGTGCTTTAGAAAGTTCAATCCAGAATTGTGAATGGAAAGAAGAGTCACTTACGATGCTGTCGGTGCAAGCGTTCAATGCGTTGACATAACGTTGAACTGAAATTTCGAACGATTCAGAATTGTTCTCGGGAACTATTTCTCCACGAAGAACGAGCTCTTCCATCATCTTTTTCATCATGCCAATTCCCCAATCAGACAAGGAACGAATTTCGCTGTTGTTGCGGTCTAAGGGCGAGGTAAGAATTTCATGAAAGAGTTTAATGGAACGTTTTCCTTCGAACAAACTGTCTGTTGCGTAAGCCAATGTTGCTGCCAACGAGAGTGCAGAATCTAGCGGCATTTGTCCATATTCTGTCGTTGAAATCAAGGGCAAATCGGAAAGTGTCTTTTGTTGGGTATTCGTTTGCGCCATTGATTTCGTTGGACTGAGTATTCCGATGACTGAAGGACATAGCGTAGAAACCTCGGTAGACGGACTAAGCATGATTGTGCATTGGTTTCCATTTGCACAAGTGTTCGATGTGAATAGTGAAATACCTGAACTCCCCGATGCAATGGGAAGCCATTCGTTTTGTGCACTGGCAAGTGCAATGGGCGCGCAATTCGCCGACGTGATGGTTGCAATGTTGCCGCAGAGATTGCAATCGGTTGCCCCACTGAACGCATTGAAACCTCTGTTCAACATGGGTGTTGAGCTGTGGTAGAAATGAATGTGCTCGTCGTTCAGTTCGAAAACATTGTATCCACCTGCACTGCTCGATGACATGTTCAACACACATCCTTTTCCAATTTCCAAGGCGGTTCCATTTTGAGAAAATTCAGAGCAGCGTATAGTGAACACACCTCCCTTCTTTTGCGCCGCGATTCCGTTGTTGTTGAAGGTGCAAGAGGTTAATCCGATTTCAATTAGACTGTAATCTGAAAGTGCAACAGCGTTGTTTTCGAATGAGGTGTTCTTGATTCGACTGAGTGATTTCAAATGTTCAGAGAAAAGATTTGAAGTATTGAAATCGCAGTCTTCGAACGAGTAATTTCCGTAACGAATATTCACTGAACCGTTGTTGTTGAAGAGTGTATTCGATGCAGATAGTTTTCCGTAATTGTTTTCAATTTTGCATTGTGCAATAGAGGCATTCAAAAAAGATAGCGTGTTGTAATCGACACGACAAAGTGCGTTTTCAGAACCAATCATGTTCGTGTTTTCAAACAACAATCTTTGGTATGAAAGCAGTGTCGCATTTTCATTCAATTCAATTTTTCCATTTTTGAATTTGATGTAATTCGCGGTTCCCGATTCGTTGAACATAGCGCCTTCATGAATGCGCAAGAGCGTATTGTTCGGGCTCACACCTTCCACCAACAATCGACTTCCATTTTCAAAAATCAGATCGGTTTCATTCCACATGGAAAACACATCTATAGCTCCTTCATTTGCTTGAAGAGTTAAATTGGCTTGTGCGAGAAGTTGCAGTTGTCCGCCTTTGAATTCAAGCGATGCATTGGTGTTGTTCAAGATGACTTCTCCCGATGCGTAAATGATTTTACTTCCCGGCAATAGCGAAAGTTTTCCTTCTATTTGAAGGGTTCCTCCAAGTAAATTCAATGTAGAATTATTTCCTAGAATTAAACTGCCATTGGGCTGAATGAAAAGCAATCCGTTGGTGTGAAGGTTTATTGATGTTGATTCTTGAACATGCAATGAGGCCTGAACAGTACCAGATGAATCACCAATTTGAAGCGTTCCGTTTTCTAAAATGTCGACACTGCCGGTACCACAATCGATTCCAGTTTCAATGGATACTTCGTCTCCGGGAAAAACGATGCTGTTTGGGGCAGACTGACTCTCACCCATTGCACCAATGCTTACCACAGAATTGTTTTCAATGATTGTTGAAGGAAGAACTTGTAATCCTGTTTTTCCAAAATTGAAAGAAGTATTGTTTTCCATGTTCAATCTGAAAACCGAATGTCCGTTCGGTAACTCATCTGCGAATACTTCTTCTGCAATGAAGGCGAGGTTTCCGTAGTTGATACCAGAGTGTGGTTGGTTGTTTCCTGAAGGAGCATACCAATTGTCGAAAGGAATCTCTTCTTCATTTATTGCAGTGAAAGGCTCGTTAACATTGCAGTGAAGTGCACTTGAGGTAGGAACGAAGTTGTGATACAATTCGAATTGATCGGTGTTGATGGTGCCACAAGCGCTGTTGAATGAGGCGGTTTCGTTGATTGCGTCTACAAACTCTTTGATGGAAGAAGAGTATCCTCCGCACGAGTAATCGAACGGCAGGGCGTTCACCGATACCAGTGGTCTAGCGCTGTATTGCGAAATAGTTATGCTTAAAAAATCGAGGTCGACTTCAGTAAGTTTTAAGTCGGCAACAACTCTGTGCGTATTTGTATTTTCAACATAGTCGTTCGAACCAGGAAGAGGAAAAAACTTCAATCTGAATTCATCTCCGTCTACGAAGTTCGATGCATTACATGATTCAGTTAGTAAGGGTTCTGTGATATTGGTTGAAAGTCCAATTCCATTTTTGTTTCCATTCGCAACAGCAATGTTTCTGCAATTTTTTGGAAGTCCCATGTTGTGAAGTTCAGATTGAAAATTTAGGAAGTTGGTTGGAAGAAGCGGATCAGGAACACCCCATTGGTAGAAGAGTAATTGCTGTGCTGCCGGACGTTGCAGTTTGTCGTACACGAAGCTATGCGCGGCCGAACTGTGGGGAGCCATAAAGTGTAGGGTCGATTGAAGGCTCAGTGGAATGTAGGCACCTAAATGGGGCGCGTCGAGGCTTATGTAGAGACGTGCACAATGCTGTTTGTTTTGAATTTCCATAGAGCGAAGGGCATAGCGCGAGATAAGTCCCCCCATACTTGCGCCCGCAACGACAATGCTTTCATTGCTACTCTTATGAGCATTGCAGAGGTGAATGATTTTTTCAACCAGTGCTGCATTTTCTCGAATGTCTCTCGCACCGTCGTAAAAATCGACAAGGACTAAATCATATCCGTGCTGTTGCAGCGTGTCTATCCAATAAGGCATTAACTCGAGCATGGCGTATTGTCCAGTTGACGCGCCAGAAGAAAACGCATCCCATCCGAACGTTCCATTTCTAGTTGGAAGATGGTCAGTCCCGAAGTCAATTCCTTCAACAAACACAAAAGGCTTATCGAAGACACCGTCTGTGCTCAACAGAGTATAAGCATTTCCTTTTACAAGGCTGCTTCCAACAAGCGTATCAATTTCGAAGGAACTGCTCACTTGCCAAGGTGCAGTATCTGGGTTAATCAGGCTCTTTGTTTCCACTTGAAATTTGATTCCTGTTTTTTTCAAGGTGCCGTTCACTGAATATTTCAGGGCAACAGAAAACCAATTTGTGTTGGAAGGAATGATGGTTGAAATGGAATTATTCACGAGCGAATTCCACGTTATTCCTTGGTCGAAACTGATTGCTTGAACTGTTGTGTTCGAATAGTAGTTCGAGTGAATGAAGTTACTTGTGTTGAATACATGAACACCCGGAGTAAGTGTTTGTGAATTACTCAGAATGAACTGGCTAGTATCGGCTGCGTTGCTCGACTCGCGCATGTATTGAACATCCCACACTTCCAGGTGTGTGGTATTATTCGTGTTGGGAAGATTTCGAATGTGATTCGTGTAATCTGGGAAGTAGAGATGGGTTGAATCTTTTCCACATAGAAAAAGAAACGCATCGTTTGCCGCTTGACCTTTTGAAAAAACAAGAGAGTTGTTTTTAGATAGGCCTTGACTGAACGCTGTTGATTTCACAACAGGAGTGAAGGTGCTCTGCGCGAAAGTGATAAGCGAGCAAAAGCAAAAAAGGAGGGTAGAGATTTTTTTCATGGGTTTAGTAGTATAAGGTGTATGTATTGATTTCATTGGCTTGTAGAGGGTCTAGCGTGATCCATTCGGAGGAATAATTTCCAGAAGCGTAGTGCTTTTTTATTTCAAGATTTATGGGGAAATGTGCCGGCACTTCAAAGAAGCATTCTGCTCCATGTCCGGCTAAATCTGCCTCTTGTGTTATTCCGCGAAAGCCGTTGCTGACTTCGAATGAAGCGCCAACAATGTTCTGTTGGGTGTTCGCATCGTCAATGAGTTGAAGTCTCAAAGAGGCTTTACACGAAACGGGAATGGACATTGAAGTGCTTCCTGCCTGGAATGAAACATCTGTGAATCCGAATTCGGAATATTGATCAGTGGAATTCGCAACGGCTTTTGCAATGTCTACTGTTGCATCTTTGGGCATTTCGAATTCACCGTATTCATTTGCAATGGAAATGAAGGAGGGCACGTAGCTAATTGTACTTCCGAATCCTTCAAGCTCGTACCATTGCACTTGCGCGAATGGAATAGGCACGTTAGAGCCTTGCTCAACTACGTGACATTGAATGTTGGGAATGGGGTTCTCTTTGTCGCATGAATAGAGCGCGAGCAAAAGAGAGAGATAGAGAATTGTTTTTTTTGTTTTCATGACTCAAATAATTTTGAGCCAAAGGAAAAACCACTTGGCACCTCATGTTTATGCCAAATTCCTATAAGTTATATGCTGTTTATTCG
>JBDLUS010000018.1:0-15880 GCA_039805165.1 Bacteroidota bacterium
AAGATTCAGACAAGCGTCCGTTCTTGTATTTCAACAAACAAGGAAAGGGATATTATTCGAAGTGTCGCGAGGTGGTGCGCATTCCGAGCAATGAAATGTACAACGCCATATGGGGCAGGTACGATTTAATTGTGAATGGAAAAGAAGACATTGATCAGCGTGATGGCACGAAGGACAATGCTTATCCGCGCACGGTAATGGGCATTGACAATACGGGTCAGAAAATGTATTTACTTATTGCAGACGGAAGAAAGCCCCAGCATAGCCGTGGCTTAACTATGAAGGAATGTGCTGCGTTGTTGTTGCCATACGGATGTGCAAATGCAATGTCTTGCGATCAGGGCGGAAGCTCTTGCATGTACGTTGAAAAATTCGGAATCGTAAACCGTCCGGGTGACGGTGGAGAACGTCCGGTTTATACCCACTTCGGATTGCGCCGAAATTAAGGGGCTGATGCGGGTTTCGGCAATTTGTCGAGCGGAACATCTACCCATCCATACGGACGCTTGTGTTCACCAATATCAATTAAATGCTGAAGTAACTCGAACGGATAGTCTGTTTGAATCACCAGTGCTTCGTGTTGAATGAACCAATCCCATGTTCCAAGCGCATCGGCGTTTTCACTTTTACCTGCGCTAATGGATTTGAAGAGCGCGTTGTACCAAATACCTGTTCGGTGTTTTCGGAATAAATACATACCGAGTGGATCGGTTAAGTAAGTCGTGTCATTTGATAGTATCAACTCAACCATAGGCACATGTGCATCGAGCAGAAAAGTATCGACTTGGGTTTTCGGCATGTATTGCAGAATGGGCATAAACAAAGGGCCTTCGGCATTTTCAATCATGTAATTGAAAAAGAAACTTGAACCGTGAATGCCTTTCAAAATAACCTGATTTCGAACGCCTAAAGAATCGAGAAGCGGAATAAGTTTTTCGAATCTTCCCGAACTCTTGTCGAGGTTCAGCATAATTTTTCCCTCAGCGAGTTGAAGGGCTTCTTTCAAGGTGGGAACGTGTTCTTCGGTAATGATACCGTTCTTATCTCGCAATTTCAATTTGGCAATTTGCTTAGAACTTAGTGCACTTACTTTTCCTTTTCCGTTGGTCGTGCGATTCACGGTATTGTCGTGCATCAAAATGAATACTCCATCTGCCGTTTCTTGCACATCTATTTCAACAATATCAACGAAGTGATCGATACACGATTGAATAGCAGAAAGGCTGTTTTCCGGATGGTTTTTCCAATCGCCGCGGTGCGCCGCAACCATGATTTCATGATTTTCTTTTCGAAGTAAAAACTCTTCAATGTTATGGGTTTGCCCATTCACAAAGGCGCATAGCGCAAGGAATAAGAGAGTACTTATGATTTTCATGTTGGGATTTTGTCTTTCCAAGACGCTTGCAAGATAATCATGAAATATTTCCTTCGAAAATGAATTGGGTAGTAAATTGCCGTTCATAATTCTTCAACATGAAAAAAATTCTATTCTGTGTTTTCGCATTAACCGCAAGTCTATCACAAGCACAATCGTTAACGGCTATTGAAGGCGTTGAGTATGATCCGACCAACCAGATTTTCTTGGTTGGAAATGGAAACAACGTCGTTCGTATGCACAGTGATGCTGTTCCGCAAGGAACGTTGGGTACAGCGAAATCGAATTACGGAATGGAAGTCATGAACGGCGTTCTTTTTTCAATTGTTGGAACTGCGATTAGAGGGTACGATGTAACCACCGGTGCACAAGTCATGACGCACACGCTATCAGGTGCGAGCTTCTTAAACGGAATGGCAAGCAATGGAACAGATAAATTATGGGTGTCTGATTTTTCGGCGAAGAAAATTTATGAATTGAATGTTGCAGATCTTGCAGCGCCAACGAGTTCAATTGTTGTTGCGAATACCACGAGTACGCCGAACGGATTAACCTACGATGCGGCGAATAACAGATTGGTTATGGTAAGCTGGGGTGGGAACGCATCTATTAAAGCGATTGATTTAGCAACATATACCCTTTCAGTCATTACGACTACAAACCTTGGAAACTGCGACGGAGTAGATCACGATTCTTATGGAAATTATTACGTGAGTTCTTGGAGTCCGAATGCGATTACAAAGTTTTCGAACGACTTCACCACCACCTCTACCGTTACTGTAACGGGCGGTGTTTCTAGCGCAGCAGACATTTGTTATGCGGAAGAAATTGACACACTTGCAATACCTTGTACTGGAAACAACGTAGTGAAATTTGTAGGGTTCAATCCGTCATTTGTTGTGGAAGGAAACACATCTGAATTTCAAGCATACGGATATCCAACTGAAGTGAAAGACATGTACACGGTTGGCTTCGATTTACCACAAGCAGTAGACGTAAACATTCGGTTGTTTGATGTGAATGGAAGATTGGTGAACGAAGTGATTCATCAGACATTTCCACAAGGAAATCATCAGGTTGTATTGACTGAACTTCCTGTTGATAGCGGAATTTATTTTGTTCAGGTATGGGCTGGAACGCACCTTTCAGTTGTTTCATTTATTCGCTAATGAAAGCGTTTTTAGTTGGAAGTTTTTTGTTGTTTGGGTTGAATGCTTTTGCGCAACCCGATGATTACGTGAATACGCTTCCTTCAAATGAAAATTCGAAGGAAAACATGAGAGACCTTACGCACAGAGAGCGCACGGTGGTTGGCGGTTCGTTGGGATTGGGATTAAGTTCCTCGAATGGATCAGGAATGTTTTACGGAGCCATTACGCCGCTTGTCGGATATAGACTAACAGATAGACTTTCGGCTGGCGTTGGCTTCAATTTCACGTATTACAAAACCCGTCTTTACGAAGAAAAAATATACGCAGGTATTGCTTGGGCACGATTGGGACTGATCAATGGACTGTTTGCTTGTGCCGAAATTAATCAAGTGAATGCACCCATTTATTCTTTTGGAGGAATGCAAAGAGAAACCTTTCCCTTGGTATTGGCGGGTGGAGGAATTTCGCAGGGCATTGGACACGGATTAGGCACGTATTTCCAAATCATGTACGACTTTACAGAAGAAGAGCGGTCACCTTATGGACCGCTCGTCATTCGTGGAGGAATACTTATCCCGCTGGGACCAAAGAAGTAATTACATTCCCAATTTCATTGCAATTTCTTTCGGAATTGCGTCTTTGTGAACGATCATGCAAACTGTTTTGTAACGGAAGTAAGGAACAGAAATGTATTGGAAACCGCCATTGGCAAGGCCTTCCGTTCCCCATGAATTTTTCACTAAGTAATTTGTATTGCCTTTTTCGTCTTTTGCAGTTCCTGTAATGTGCATGAGGTGATCGTCTGTAGTTTCGTAATTGTCGAACGCCTCTTGTCTTTTAACTTGATCAATGCTAGGCTCGTTTTGAAACGTTCCAACATATGCGAATCCTTTTCGAGCATCGAATGTTTCTTCACTTACATCGGCATCCCAAGCGATGGTAAATCCCTTTCCAAGAGCGAAATCTGCAACGCGTTGGAATTCGTCGAGCGGAAGGTTGTAGTATGATTTTTTCGCCCAGTTGTCTGGAACTTCCAATACGAAAGAAGAATAAAAAGGGTGGTGCGAGAATGAGGTCAAGCACACATATTCTTTTGCGTTAATTTTCATAGCATCTCTGAAAGATGCGGGTGTGTACGAAACGCCATTGTATTTGAATTCCGTAGGAATAGCGCCAATTTCATTGTCTAAAATTCCATTTACGCTCGCTTGGTATCCGTTGGTTGGAGTTTTTACACCGTCATTCACAAGGTCTGTCAATTTAGTATCGAGCGTCTCGTGATCATAGGTTGTGCTTCCATTTACAAATCCCGAATACGCTGCTTCTGGAACAATCCCGTATTCTTCAATAATTGAAAGAACATCGTGACTCAAACCACCTGGACCAAATTGTTGTTTGCCTTGAAAGCGCACATAGCTCTCAGCTTTTTTCGGATAGGTCAACCGCACATTATACATTTCAGAAAGGTCAACAGCTTTGTTTCCTTTACGAATAATTTCAGATTCGATGAATGAAGTGGTTGCGAAGCTCCAGCAAGTACCTGTCTTGCATTGATTTTCTACGTTACCGTGTGCGTTGTCTTTCACAACAGTGAATTGTTGCGCAGAAGCAGTGATAGATGCTGCTATAACGACGAAAGAAAAAAGAATTGATTTTTTCACGACAAATAATTTTTGGAAAGTTAAGGAGATTGTCATCTTTGTAAAAACAAAAACGCATGAAAAAAATTGCAGTAGTCTGTGGCGGATATAGTGGCGAGTCGGTTGTTTCGATGCGCAGCGCGAAGATGGTGATGGAGAACATAGACCGTTCGAAGTTTGAACCGACACAGATTGTGATTGAAGAAAAGCGTTGGTATGCGTTGGTGAATGAAGTTGAAATTCCGGTTGATCGAAATGATTTTTCTGTAATTATTGATGGAATGAAAACCACGTTCGACGCGGTGTTCATGATGGTTCATGGAACGCCCGGAGAGAATGGGTTGTTGCAAGGATATTTCGATACCATTGGCATGAAGTACACCACAGGCGATGTGTTGAACATGGCGTTAACCTTTAACAAAAAGGCAACCACACGCACGTTAGGGTCTATGGGCTATCGCGTTGCGCGTTCCATAGTTATTCGGAAGGAAGAAGAAATTTCAGCAGCTGAAGTGGTTGCGAAAGTGGGCTTGCCTTGTTTCGTGAAGCCTAATTGTGGAGGAAGTTCCATTGGCACATCGCGTGTGAATGAAGAAGGTGGAATTATGGAAGCTATTTCTCGCGCCCGCAATGAAGACGAAGATATTATTGTGGAAGAATTTATTTCTGGAAGGGAAGTCACGTGTGGTGTTATTGTCATGAACGGAAAACCAACCGCTTTGCCCATTACAGAGATAGTGAGTGAGACTGAGTTTTTCGATTTTCAAGCGAAGTACGAAGGGAAGAGTCAGGAAATTACACCTGCTCCGATCAGTGAATTTCACTACGCGCGTGTGCAAGAATTGTCTGCTCGCATTTACACCGATTTAAATTGTGGCGGAATGATTCGCGTAGACTTCTTATTGCCCGATGAGGAGCCGTGTGTCATCGAAGTCAACACAGTTCCGGGATTCAGCGCAGCTTCTATTATTCCTCAGCAAGCTGCGGTTATTGGAATGAGTAAGACGGAGTTGATTTCAGCCGTACTGGCTTCAATCACTGCGTGATCAATTCTTCGAATCAATCGCTCTGCGATCAATCGTTCCGATTTCACCGAAGGTTTGATCACGCAGTGATTGATCTGAAAGATTTCACTCAAGGTTTGATCACGTAGTGATTGATCTGAAAGATTGATTCGAAGAATTGATCACCGCAGGTGATTTAAGGTTTCTTCTGTTTTATCTATCGTTTTCACAAAATCTAAAATTCGTTCATCGATATAATTAAGCAGCTCGTAAATCGACTGATGTATGGCTTGAATTTCTGAGTAACTGAATTTATTATCGACAAAGCAAATGGGTTCATTGTGATTGATTCTATTTCTGAATTGCCGAATTGCGTTTAGTTTATTTAGTATTTCTTTTCGTCCGATTCCCTGAGGTAAATCTCTAAATATTTGAATAGGCTTTCCTTTTAGGATTTTATAGTGGTGAGGTTCAAAAAAGTTCGTCCAAAACCCGAAGGATTGCTCTGCGATAATATTTCCAGCGTTGATAGACATTGAAGGGTTTTTTGAATATTTCATTTTCAATTTTTGTTCTGCCTTAAGAACTTCTCTTTTCAAAAAGTCGTTTCGTTTGGAAATTTTGGATGGGTTGTTTCTGAATACTAAAGCTTTGTCGGACATGAATCCCTCTTTTTGATTCATTATCCAATTTTCATCTTGAAAGTAATTGCTAATGGCGTTGTAAATTGAATTTCTAAGAACCACTTCAAAGACGCCAATTACAGGATGAATAGACTGTGTAACGAGCAAATTTTGTTTATACATGCGAATAGCTTTCTTCCGAGATGAACCAGCCGCATAGTAATATCTATTTATCCGTGGTTTTGAAAAGTGTAATTCGAAATTTTTGTAATTCATTTTTTTGTGATTTAATTATTCCCTTATCTTTGTTTCGTGATGCTTGGTCAAGCCTCTTATTTCTCGAAATAACGTAACCAAGTATTAGATTCAAAGTCCGTGAAAGCGGGCTTTTTTTTGTGAATTTCCGAATAGAAATCAATACGCTTTTCAAGTGTTTATGCTAATGACGGACTGAGTTTTACCCAAAAAGTCAGTATTGGCGGGGATTGCGGGAGAATTTTGAGTGGAATAATTGGAACTGCGTTGCTTAGTCATCGAAGATGATTGAGAATTTCTTTAACAAGACCATTCATCTGTGAAAAAGCAAACCATCTTTTCCCAAGGTCTTTAAGCGAAGCACCTAGGTGATACAATTCTTTTTCATCTAGAATAAGAAAACGGTCGTGGGAGTTTTTTAGAATTCGAATTTCAATGGAAGGGTATTGCGCATTGTGCTTTTCAAGATCGAGTTTGAGCTGGTCGGTAATTCTTTCAGTATAAATTGTGCATTGCACCTTTTTATTTCTTTTTGAAAGCTGAATAAGTGTCGTTTCATCAATGTAGTTGTCAATGAGAATAATGGACTTTTTAGCTTTTGAAATGAGCTCGCTGGAAAATACATAGGCGTCGAAAATTTGATTTTGGAAAAATATTCCGGTTTTAGGAGTTTTTTCGAGATGAATAAACTCCCAAATTTTTGAAATTTCTTGAGCGTTTGACTCCTCTCTTCCTGAAAGATAATTTAAACGTTCATTTATTTCAATGAAGTTTAGATTGCTATGCTTAACGCTAACGAAAACATTAACTATCTCGACACTTATTTGCGACGCTAGAACTGAATTTAAACGTGTTGCCAGCATAGCTATACCATGCTCAGTGAATACCCACGGAGATTTTACTTTACCACCGGGCTTTCTTAATGAAGTCGCAATTTGCGACTTCATTACATTCCATTCAATATTGCTAAGTTGAAAACAGAATTCTTTTGGAAAGCGAGAACCGTTTCTTTTCACTTGCTCGTTAATGCGTTTTGTATCTACGTCAAAGATCAATGCGAGATCACTATCCAGCATTACCTGCATTCCGCGAATGGTGAAAATGCGTGACTCTATTTCCGATTTAATTAGTTTTTGCTCCATGAAGCAAACCTATTTATCTTAAGCACGCATGTCAAGAAACAGTTATGCGCTGATATGCATTGCAGAAATCCTGCGGAGCAATTGATCTGACGTAGTCAGATTTAGAAGTATTTATTCAACGAAACAACCTTCCTAACCGCTTCATGCAAGTTCGCAATTGGAATACGCTCCTGCTGCATGCTGTCTCTGTGACGAATGGTTACGCAATTGTCTTCCAACGTTTCGTTGTCTACCGTTACGCAGATAGGCGTTCCAATGGCGTCTTGTCTTCTGTATCTGCGGCCAATAGCGTCTTTGTCGTCGTATTGTAAGTTGAAGTCTAACTTCAATAGATCTACAATTTCTTTTGCTTTTTCAGGTAGTCCGTCTTTCTTCACCAACGGCAATACTGCCACTTTCACCGGAGCCAATGCAGCTGGAATGCGAAGCACCGTGCGCTCACTTCCATCTTCCAACTTCTCTTCCACAAATGAACTTGACAATACAGCCAAGAACATGCGGTCTAATCCGATAGAC
This sequence comes from Bacteroidota bacterium, assembly GCA_039805165.1. GTDB lineage: Bacteria > Bacteroidota > Bacteroidia > Flavobacteriales_D > Sanyastnellaceae > CAIZGX01. Next base: position 7,707 of record JBDLUS010000018.1, read on the forward strand.
GTTTCAATCACATAAGGAACAAAACTTTCGTTCGTTTCCGGATCGAAATAACGCAACTTCTTTCCACTGAATTCTTCGTGTTTTTTCAAATCGAAATCGGTGCGAGAGTGTATTCCTTCCAACTCTTTGAATCCCATTGGGAAGTTGAATTCAATGTCACAAGCCGCATTGGCGTAGTGCGCCAGCTTCAAGTGGTCGTGGAACTTGTAATTCCCTTCGCCCAATCCTAAAGCGTTGTGCCACTTGATACGCTCGTTCTTCCAGTAGTTGTACCACTCCATTTCGGTGCCCGGCTTCACGAAATATTGCATCTCCATTTGTTCGAATTCACGCATGCGGAAAATAAACTGACGCGCAATAATTTCATTGCGAAACGCCTTTCCAATTTGTGCAATTCCGAATGGAAGTTTCATTCTTCCTGTCTTCTGAACGTTCAAGAAATTCACGAAGATTCCTTGCGCCGTTTCCGGACGTAAGTATATAATTCCAGCATCGCCGCTTACTGCGCCGAGCTCTGTTTTGAACATGAGGTTAAACTGACGAACATCTGTCCAGTTGCGCGATCCAGTCTCTGGATCTGCAATTTCGCAGTCTTCAATCAATTGCTTTAATCCTTCTAAATCGCTGGCTTCCAAGGCCGCTTTCATGCGTCCTTTCACCGCGTCTATTTTCTCTTGTGCACGAAGTACATTCGGATTTGTTGCTCGGAATTGCTCTTCGTCGAAGGCATCTCCGAAACGATTCTTCGCCTTCTCTATTTCTTTGGTGATTTTCGCTTCGCTCTTCGCCATGTAGTCTTCCAACAACACGTCTGCGCGGTAGCGTTTCTTACTGTCTTTGTTATCGATCAACGGATCGTTGAACGCATCTACGTGTCCGCTTGCTTTCCAAGTGGTCGGATGCATGAAGATAGAAGCATCAATCCCCACAATGTTTTGGTGCATGCGCGTCATAGCGGTCCACCAGTAGTTTTTGATGTTGTTTTTCAATTCAACACCCAACTGACCGTAGTCGTAGGCGGCCGAAAGGCCATCGTAAATTTCAGAGGAAGGAAATACAAATCCGTATTCCTTTGCGTGCGAGATTACCGCTTTTAATTTGTCTTCTTGTGCTGCCATAACGGCTGCAAAGATAGGACAGAATGCTTCGCGAATGTCTTTGTAAAAGGTAAGAGAAGTTAAGAGAGGGGAAGAGAAGGGAAGATAAATAATGAAGTTCCAATTACGAGGTAAGAGCATTAAAAAGTAAGAGAAGTTAAGAGAGGGGAAGATTCAACAACGCAGTTCTAACAACGTCAGTTCAAACAACGAAGTTCAAACAACAAAGTTCTCAAAAGCTCTTCCGCTAAAGGCAGCTCCGGCTTTGAATACGTTTCAATATTCTTCAGTCTATCTGCAGGTGCTATTTTCAAAACATGATTCATGTCTTCAATAATAATGAGACGCGAGTCTAGTGGATGTGCCATGAAGAGCATTCGTGCATCTTGCTCTTTTACCTGAAGGTCTGTGGTGCCTTGAATAATAACAATCGGAATGTTCAATTTTGAAATCTCAACCGCTGGATCGTATTTCATCCAAGACATCATGTAAGGCTGAACAGAGGGGCGAAACAAGCCGAACAATTCGACAGGTGCATCTTCCACGAACTTGCCTTCTTTGAGCTTCGAAAGACCGTCATTTGCAGCGCGAAGCAATTTCTTTTGTCCGCTTAACTGCGCGGCCAGCTGTTCTTTCAAAATAACATCAATGGGTCTTCCAGCACCGGCAAGCGAAACAAAAACATCGGCTTGCTCACATGCTAAGAGACCCAACAAAGACCCTTCGCTGTGTCCGATTATAATTAGTTTTCTAAAACGCGAATCGGCTTTCAAATGAGCTGCCCAGGCCTTTGCGTCTTCTGCATAATTTTCAAATCGAAGATTCTCTTCTGAAATGAGTGCGTGCTTACTTGCGCCAACGCCGCGCTTGTCATAACGAATCGATGCAATTCCTTGCGCGGCGAGTTCATGCGCCAGGAGGAGTAATGAATTGTTTTTCATTTGGGCGTTGTTGCCATTGCGGTCAGTGGGTCCAGAACCCGCGATAATTAAGGCAACCGGAAAGGTTCCCTTCAAAATGGGAACCGTGAGTGTTCCGTATAATTCTCCGGTTGGCGTCTGAACCGATTGTTCCATTTCGAAATAACCCAAACGATTTTCCGATTGCGCGAACAGTCTACTTCCAACTAGAAAAAAAAGAAAAACCCCAATGATTCGAGAAGCCTCGAACCGCTGGGGTTTGAATATGTTCAGGTAGGCCGAAGCCAAAATCTTTAGATTAAAGTACCGTTCTTTTTTGCTTCCGCAGTGAAACGCTTTTGCATGCTAATCCACAAATAAATACCGAAGAAAGCACCCAAAATACAGGCGAAACTGAAGTAGTTCTCCATTGGTTCCATTACGTTTTTAAATAGCCACTGTGCTGCAGTTACTATTGGAGCAAGAATCATTTGTAAGTTCATAGTCGAAATATTTTCTCAGCGAATTTAAGCAATCCTTTTGAAAACGGAACATTTATCCTCAATTTTGCTACAATTCAAATAACATGATCCTACGGCAATTTTCAAGCAATCAACCTTACCTTCTGTTTGTGTTGCCCTTTGTAAACCTCTTGGTTTTTATACCCGTCTTATTCGGATATGTTATTCCTGAAGTTCCGCAGCAGTTTCCTTTCGACATTATCAACCTTGAATGTGTGCTCACTCCGTGGCTCGGCGCTGCTATGGCCTGGATTACGATAACGCTTGGCGGCATCTTATTCAACTGGGTCTACAACAGACACGAGTTTCACAACGGTCCCACCTACGTTCCTGCGCTCATCTTTTCGAATCTGTTCACTGTCATTTTCTTGCTGAATCACAGCATCACCTTCCTTCTCGCACAGATATTCCTAACCATGGGAGCGAACCGGTTGTTGGAAGTTTATAGACAGAAAACCGCTCTAGATCCGTACTTCCGTGCTGGATTTTGGTTTGGACTAGCTGCACTTTGTTTTCCGCTTTATCTGACTTTACTGCCCATGCTTTTGGTGGCAGTTATCTTTACACGAGGCTTGAACTTCCGAGAATATATCATGCCTATAGCGGGATTCGCATTTCCCTTCACCTATTGTTTTGCAGCACAATACCTGCTCATGGACAATTGGAATTTCTACTTGTTCAAACGTATTATTAGTCTGAACACCCAAGATAATTGGATGATTCATTCATACTCGAAATTATCGTTCTACGCCCTGTGTGCCCTGTCTTTACTGTTCTCTATGCAATCGCTGGTTTCGTCCGGGGACTTGAACACAAACAAGAACAGAAACTCGAAATGGATCATTGTATTCATGTGTTTCGCCATGCTCGGATCTGTTACAGCCGGATGGTTGTTCCTGAATCACTTGATTATTGAAGGCGTAGGGCTCGGACTTATCTTTTGTCTTTCCTATTGGTATTCCAATTATCGCATGTCTCTTTTCGCTCCAATTTTCTTTTATATCTCAGTGGCCATAAGCCTTTGGATATTGATTGAACAAACACAACTCATTCCTGTGTTTCAGTGGTGAAAAGTTTAACGTACTTTTGCAAAAATTCTCTTATATGAAATTCGGTGTCGTAGTTTTTCCAGGTAGCAATTGTGATGAAGATTTGGTGTATTCCATGTCGCACATTATGGGACAAGAAGTGGTAAAACTTTGGCACAAAGACCGCGACCTTCAAGGTTGTGATTTCATATTTGTTCCAGGCGGATTCAGTTACGGCGATTACCTACGCAGTGGCGCTATTGCACGTTTTTCTCCGATTATGGATGAAGTGGTAGCTCACGCGAATCGCGGTGGATATGTGATGGGAATTTGCAACGGGTTTCAAATCTTAACAGAAGCGAAATTGCTTCCAGGAGCCTTGTTGCACAACACGTCTAGAAAATTCATTTGCAAGAATGTTCACTTGAAGGCGGCTTCAACCAGCGCAGTTTTAACTGCCGGATTGGATCGTGAAAAAGCATTCCAAATTCCAATTGCTCACGGAGAAGGAAACTTCTTTGCTCCGGCCGATGTGTTGAAGCAAATTGAAGACAACGACCAAGTGTTATTCCGCTACTGTTCTGCAGACGGTGTTGTAAATGAAGACTTCAATCCGAATGGTTCGTTGAACAATATCGCAGGTATTTGCAATGCAGGTAAAAATGTATTTGGAATGATGCCTCATCCGGAGCGTGCTGCCGATTTCGAATTGGAGAACACCGACGGAAGAGAAATCTTCGAAGCACTTCTCGAAAGAATTTAATTCCAATCATTCGTGGCTATGCCACAATCGCCTCGGCGAAGCAATTGCACAAACAATGACCAACAACAGCATCTTCCGCCGCATTCGATTTATTTACGATTTTTCTGATCAACAGATGATCGACATTTTCGCGCTGACCGATGTTATGGTTACACGCTCAGATGTTAGCGATTGGTTGAAGAAGGAAGATCACGAAGAGTATCTCGATATTAACGATGAAATGCTCTCCATTTTTCTAAACGGATTTATCATTCTGAAACGCGGACGAAAAGACGGCCCATTGCCGGTTCCGGAGAAGCGCTTAACGAATAACCTCATCTTCCGAAAGATGCGCATAGCGTTGAATTTAATTGACGAAGACATTATTCAAATCCTTGCGCTTGCCGACATGAAAATGAGCAAGCACGAACTCAGCGCCTTCTTCCGCAGCCCTTCGCAACGTCAGTATGTTGAATGTAACAATCAGGTGATTCGGAATTTCTTTCAAGGGTTGGAGAGGAAGGAAGGGAGAGAAGCGCAGCGTGGGAAGAAGAGTTAGAATGCCTTCGGCGAATGTTCTCTGAACGAATGCCTTCGGCGAATGTCTTCGACTGTCATTCAACAACATAGTTCCCACAACGCAGTTCCAACAACGTAGTTCCAACAACGCAGTTAATACTTCCACGCCACAATCCGACTCACTTTATTCCCCAATTCCATCGGAAGAATGCGCATGTCGCGGGCATCGACGTATTCAAGTTTGAGTTGAATTTTTTTGAGTGTACTTTCTTTCGAAACGAGTGTGCTGAACCACTCGACTTGATTTGCGTATACCGCGCTTTGAAGAATCATTTTTTCAATGAAGGTTTCTTCTCCGCCTTCGCACCAGAGCTCGGTTCCTTGTCCACCGAAGTTCAATTGCACTTTCGCGTTTCTTGAATTTTTAAGGTTTCGGTTTTTACGAAGATTGCCTTGCTGCGCTTCTTGAAGCGAAGCGTGGAAGGGTGGATTGCAAACGGTTAGCTGAAATTTTTCTTCTGGAAGAATAATTCCGTGAAAGATGTCATGCGCATTTTTTTGATGGCGCAATTCTATTTTATGTTGAAGGGAATCGTTCGCGTCGACAATTTTTTGTGAAGCTGCAATGGCTTTTTCATCAATGTCTGAACCTACGAAATTCCAGTTGTATTCGTGAACGCCAATGATGGGGTAAATGCAATTCGCGCCCACACCTACATCGAGCACACGAATGTTATTTCCTAGACTTTTATCTTGAAGGAAATTCGGATTGTTCTTGTACAATAGATCGGCTATTTGGTGCAAATACTCGGCTCTTCCAGGAATAGGAGGACACAAATAATTTTCAGGTATATCCCAATTCGCCACACCGTAATGTTTTTTCAGCAACGCCTTATTGAGCAGCTTCACCGCAATCGGATCGAAGAAATCGATACTCTCATTTCCGTAAGCGTTCGTCTTCACAAAGGGTGCTAATTCAGGCAATGCTTGAATCAGTTCTGGGAAGTTGTATTTGTCGTTATGTTGATTTCTAGGATGCATTTAACAATGTTTTTTTAGCTCTTCAATTTTTAATTTTAAAATGGGTAGATCAGTTGTAATAATACCCCAAACGGCTTCCATTTCTAACTTATGATATTCATGCGCTATGAAATTTCGAAACCCTCGCACTAAGTGCCAAGTGTACTCAACCATTTCAAGTCGATCTCTATCAATGTGCTGAATGGCTTCTCCAATAATTGAAAATTGATATAGCACACCACTCTGCACCAGTATGTCTTTGCAGAATTTACTCTCGGTGAAATTCAGGGTGAATTTTTCGATTTGAAGAATTGCTTCTGAAATATGACAAATGCGGTATAGATTTCTATTCACCTCTTTCATAAATCATTTTCATATCTTTTTCTGCGTTCTTGCTGACTGTTTTATCGAGTGATTTTTTAAATCCAATGTCGACTTTTATCCCAAGTTTATTTTCTGCCTGGTACTGAACATCTGCCAATTGAAAATAGGTGAATCCCTTTCCAACTGTAATCACAACGTCTACATCACTTTTTGAAGTCATCTCGCCTCTGGCATAAGATCCAAAGACCCATGCTTGTTGAATTTGAGGGAACTTTCTAAAGACAGCTTTCAGTTCGCGAACAATTTTGCTTAAGGGCATAATGGCCTTGGTGGCGTATGCTAATTTCTGCTCTGCAATTTGCAAAATTTCATTTGCGTTTTGATCGTAGGCCACGAAAGCAACAATTTGCTCCGCAGTTAGATTTTTCTTTTGTTCGACGAAACTGAGTTTGTACAATTTGCACAACAACTCCAACTGTTCCATTGAAATTGGGCGGATACCGCGTTCTATTTTACTGAGAATACCCACGTCAATTTTAACAGCACCCGACACATGTTGAAGTGTAAGTTTTTCTGTTTTCCTGGATTGACGAAGGGTTTCTGCAACGCTTTTCATAATTTGACAAAGTTAGTCAAAAAATGATTTTGGACGAATAAAAAGCTTTCCGAAGAAAGCTTAAATTTTAGTCGGGATGACAGGACTTGAACCTGCGACCACACGCCCCCCAGACGTGTACTCTACCAACTGAGCTACATCCCGTTTTTGAAGAGGAGCAAAAGTAACAAAATTCTAAGCCCTCGCCCCCGCGTTTGTCTTTATTTTTGCAGTCTAATTCGCGAATATGAAAATCTCTTATAAACTGCTTTCTCAATTGGTGCAACCGCTTCCGTCTCACGACCTAGTCGCTGCAACCCTTACCAGAACTGGACTCGAGGTAGAGGGCATTGAAAGCGTTGAGAAAATTCCAGGCGGATTGAAAGGCGTGGTAGTCGGACATGTACTCGAATGCGCGAAGCATCCCGATGCAGATCGTTTGTCTATCACGAAAGTGAATTTGGGTGAAGGTGAACCCGTTCAAATTGTTTGCGGTGCGCCCAATGTGGCTGCCGGACAAAAAGTGTTGGTTGCCACTGTTGGAACAACATTGTACCCATCATCTGGCGAGGCCTTCACCATTAAGAAAAGTAAAATTCGCGGAGCAGAATCCATAGGTATGATCTGCGCCGAAGACGAACTAGGACTGGGCGCTTCACACGACGGTATTCTTATCCTTCCAGAAGAAACAGAAGTGGGAACTCCAGCTGCTGTTGCCCTCAACATTGAAAGCGATGCGTGTCTTGAAATAGGAATTACTCCGAACAGAACAGATGCTCTTTCACATTCAGGTGTGGCGCGCGACTTCGCTGCTGCGTGGAATTTGGAAAACGAAAATAAGGTTACGCTTTCAAGCACAACCGCCCCAGCTATTTCCTTCCAACCGAAAAATTGGAAATTAGATCTTCAAGAAAACACCGAGTGTTCGCGCTATGCGTTCGCGGTGATGAGCGGAATTGAAAATCAAGAGACACCTACTTTCATTAAGGAAACCCTCGCTGTTATTGGCGTGAAGAGTGTGAATCTTTGTGTAGATGTAACGAACTATGTTCAACACGAATTGGGACAGCCGCTGCACGTGTTCAAGGCGAATGATTTTTCCAATCAGACCATCACGGTGCGAAATGCAAATACAGATGAGCCGTTAGAAACCCTTGACGGTGTTTCGCGCAAACTCACCAACGAAGACGTGGTTATTTCAAACCAAAGCGAAGTGCTTTGCATGGGTGGTGTTATGGGTGGAAAAAATGCGGGTGTGAGCGCGGAAGATTCATTCGTTGTTTTTGAAAGTGCATGTTTCAACGCGGTGCGTGTGCGTAAAAGCGCAAAGCGCAACCAGATACATTCCGATTCTTCGTTTCGCTTTGAAAGAGGCGTGGCTGTAGACGGAATTCCAAATGCGTTAGCACGTGCTTGGGAATTAATTCAA
>JBDLUS010000019.1:0-4717 GCA_039805165.1 Bacteroidota bacterium
AAAGGTTCTATATTCTTCAATTAATGAATCGATATACTGAAAGGCGGATGAGAAGCGTTCTCCATCGAAAAACGGTTTTCCGTCTTTACTTATGTTTACAGTGCGAACTTTTCCGGCCCAGGGGTAGACATCTTGGAATAAGTGAAAATGTATTTTGATTAGTACGCTGGAGTCTTTTATTTTTAATGGATTCTCAAACAACTCTTCTAATCGCTGTGAAACTTTCAAGCTCTCGAACGCGAGAAGAATCCTCTCATCTTTTATGTTGGCGAGATTATAAAGAATTCCTGAAGGGTCGGTATATTGATTTTCAGGATCAATATAGCGATAGTTATTTTCCATACAGACGATACAATTGGGCTAGAAAGTCTGAATCGGAAATGAGTTTATTTTTTAGGTCGATATACAACTGAACAAGTTCAGACGTTGGTTCAAATCCTTCAAACATATTACTCCCAATCGCATTAGCTGCGCTTTCGAGCGACTTCAAATCTGGGAATTCGATTCCCATGATGGTCAGGTTTTCGCGATTGATGTCAAGCGGGGTGTACATGGTGAGTAGTTCGAAGAATGTAAATTTAGAGAAAAATTGAGCGTTCAACAAACATCATTATAGCCTTGGCTGATTGTGTTATTAAACTTGTGTTTTATTCTCCGCATTTTTTGCGGTGAATAGGCTAGGGAATCTCCGCATTAGCGGAGGAATGCCGGTGGCTAATGTCTTCGACGAATGCCCTTAAAGAGAAGGTAAAAGAGGGTAAGAGAGGGTAAGATTAACAACGAAGTTCAAACAACGCAGTTTTCACAACCTAGTTCCGTTCAGACTTCCTTCTCTTTGTTCGATTTGAGAATTGCAAGTGCAAAGGCGACACCAAAAAGAATGGTTATCAGGCCAGCGAAATACGGTATGATATTAACCATTTTTTGAGTTTAGTATTAGTTTTAAATAAATGCCAAATGCGAGGATTGACGGAACCCACAGGCCTATAAACGTTCCGTCTTGTTTTTCGCCTTGGAAGTATAACACCTCTGAGAAAATAAGAGACATGAGCGCAGCAGCGAAAAGCAGCTTGTCGGTAAGAGTGAATTTCTTTAACATAAATATTAATTTTCTTTGAAGGTAGTCTATAATATTCTGATTCAAGCTTATTCCTTATTGAATAATCAAAAGTCGAAGCTCGCTGTGATGGAAATACTAATGTCTCAGAATTACTGGGTAGGAATTTTAAAAAGGTTAAAAAAGAGTAGAGAGGGGAAGATGGGAACTTCGTAATGGGAACTTCGTTATTCCTACTGCATAATGCCTACCGATAGCTATCGGGATCATAATTACTACTTCGTAATGTTCATTGCTTTTTAAATCCGAAGGATTTCCCATTATGTATTAGGAATAGAATCTCCGATTTTCTCATTACGCAGTAGGAATAAAATCTCCGATTTTCCCATTACGCAGTAGGAATAAAATCTCTGATTTTCCCATTACGCAGTAGGAATAAAATCTCCGATTTTCCAATTACGTAGTAGGAACAACGAAGTTCCTCACTTATGCCGAAACCAACAATCCATCCGCGTTCCTTCATATCCCTTGAAGATGCTGTTAACCGGAGCACCGTGAATAAGCCTTTCATTGAATTGCGTGCGAGCGATGTAATTGAATGCACCCATGTCACAAGTGTAGGCCGTTTCATTGTTGATATTGAAATGCTCGTGAACGAAACTAAGCTCTTTTAGAAATTCATTCATGACATCCGTTGATCCGCCAATGATTCCGCAGTTGAGCAATGTTGACTCTGCGAATTTCTTTTCATATTCAGCGTAGTCTGCAATCTGATTTCGAAGATGAGTCGAGTGATCATTCATCCAGTCGTTGTCGAGCACTTTCGGTTCGTCGCCGCAGAAAAGTTTGTCACGGTTTTCTTGAAACAGAAATGTCTCGAACGGATTCTGAACCACAACAACATCTGAAACGTCGGTGACGAAAACGGAATGAATGCTTGATTTGAAATTCAATAAGAAGTCGCGATAAATGAAATAGCGGAAGACATTCGGATTGAAAGCTGGATTGTATTCCACTTCAATGAACGTGATGTTTTCATTCGAAAACTTCTGACAGGTTTCTTCAGAAAAACTGTTGTGAAAAATAACACCGTGCAAATTCAATAACTGAATAGATTCAGCCCATGCTTGAACCAATGCATAGCTGTCGGGCTCGAGGGTGGTGTTTCTGTTTACGTCATATACGCCAGTGAAATGACAAGCGAGAATGATGTTCTCAGATTTTGGAATGTAATTGAATGAAGCGCTCATTAATTCTGAAGCGGAGCGTTTTGTTTCTTCACCGTTGCGCTTATGCTATTGGGCATGTTCCGATAATAGATGTAAGATCGAAGATCTACTTTTTCAACGCGGAATCTCGCTTCTGCTTGCTCGAAGAAATCAGCGTCCGCCGCATAACCACTCTTCAAACAAATCGTAGTAAACACTTCGCGGCGTCCGAATAACGTTCCGAATAAAATACAGTCATCCAAGTGCACCAGCTGCGTATGATCATCTTTATCCGGAACGAAGTAATCGTCCGAATTGTTCACCACGTTCTCGGTGAACGATGCGATCAAATCCAGCGACTCTATTTTCTCTAGACAAGAACTCAAATGATGAGGCTTGTACTCATCGTCACTATCCAATATCGTAATGAATTCGCCAATGCTATTCAATACCCCACGGTCAATAGACTTCGATTGACCTCTGTTGCTATGACGGACGTAAATAATCTTGTCTTCGTGTTGCTCTGCGTATTGCAGCATCTGAGCGCGACTGTCGTTCGTTCCGCCGTCGTCGATAATGATTAGCTCGAAGTCTTGAAAGTCTTGATTCAACACAGAGTCAATCGCTCGTTTAATAAAAGCGAACTCGGTGTTGTACACGGCCATAAGGACAGATATCTTGACTTTCTTCAGCATAGGGAAACTCTAAATTTTTCCGATTGCAAAGAAGGACGAAATTTTCCGAACTGCCGTTAAATAAATGTTTTATTTGAACATTACGTGATTCTCAGGATAGGCCTATATTGATTTACTGTAATTTCAATATACCTTCAATGGACAGGTCTTCATCTATTAGTGGCCAGTGAATTCCGTAACCTGAAGGAGAGATTTTATAAAACATCCGCTGATATTCATCGGCAGATTTTAATTTCATAGACAGGGTATCTAATGCAACCTTAATATCATTTCCATCGATGTTTAAATAGATGAAATCTTGATCGAATTTTATTGATTCTATTTTATGAGTTGCAATCATGATTTATTTATTGAAATGGTTATTCCAAGAATCAACGATAAGATCGAAGTGTTGGTATATTATTTTCTTGATTTCTTTTCTGGCTGCCGGAGTCATACTTGAATGAAAACTCTTCTCGTATTTCCACTTCATCTACTATAATCCAGTATTTACATTCCATGTCACCTTTTTCTGCATGAATGTGAATAGGCTCAGCGTTTTCATTTGAGTAGAAAAACAATCTCCATCCGAATATGTAAAGTACTGTAGGCATTTAGAACGAATATAACTCAATTTTTATTGAGGTCAAAAGAAAACGATGAATTGATGAACAAGGTTCAACCAATATTTTAACCCATTAAATCAATACTGATACATATCAACTTCCTCGAAATTTTCAAAGTCCTTGATTTCACGAAGCTTGAGTAATTTGGTAACTGTAATGTTAGTCCAGGTCTCTCTGAACTCCTCATCTCCGCCTTCCGCGCTTGAATTGGTGTTAACCTTTTCTTGCTTCTTCTTCGAGAGGAAATTGATGCTGGTTTCTTTGTCAATTACTTCACCGCCTTCGATCGAGTCATAACCAATTAAATAAAAATCTGAATTTCTATAGCGGAAGGTGTATTTCCAGTAACCGTATCTGCCATGAGCGTAACTCACATACAGGTTGCCTTTGCCTATTTCTAGTGAAAGCTCTGGGGCGTAATACACCCCGCCGTCTTCGTTTTCGGAAGAAAAGCAGTTTAAGTTTTTTAAGACCATTTCATATTGGTTGTCTTTCTTGAAGAGAACAAGAATTCCTCTTCTATTACGATCGACCAATTCGCCGTATTCGTTTTTTACAAAGGCCCCTTTGTCGGTTCCTTTTACCAATAACACTTTGTCGTCTACTCCGTCTTTGTTCAGGTCTCCTATAGATGTGCTCGACAATACAAATCCTTTCGGAATGAAATCGTTTGCGTTTTGCTTTAAAACCGGTTGTCCAAATGCAATTGCTGAAATAAGCAGAAGGGAGAGGGTTGAAAATAGTTTCATGAACAGGATAAAGTTTTACGAATTAAATTCTTTACTGATTTACGAAATAATTAAGTAGTGTCTTTTTGTAAATCGTGTCCATGGTTAGCGTGTCAACGATATACTCCGTCATTAAGCCAATATTCTTGCCAAAGGTTTGGTAGCTTTTCTTCGGCTCATTCGGACCATACACCCAATGTCCTTCAAGCGTAATAATTGAATCGGTTCCATTGAAATATTTACTGGTGACTTTTACTTTTTCTGAAAAATCTCCGAAGCGTTTGTCGGTCCAGTTACGTTCGAATTCAAATCCTACTTGTTCCGAAAGTATGGGCCACTGCACATAGTAATTGCCAAAGGGAGGGCTCACCCAATTGATTTTGTTGTATCCGTAAATCGGTTGTCCATTCAAGAAGGGAACATA
>JBDLUS010000020.1:0-6004 GCA_039805165.1 Bacteroidota bacterium
CGGCTATTTCAACATTAATTTTTCCTGGCGATGAAGTGATTCTTTTCGCGCCGGCATACGACTGCTATGCACCCGCAGTAGAGTTGAACGGTGGAAAGGTTGTTTGGATTGAATTGGAAGGTGAAGACTTTCACATTCCTTGGGAAAAAGTAAAGGCCGCCATTAACGATCGAACAAAATTGATGTTGGTGAATACACCGCACAATCCGACCGGCGCGGTGAATACGTTAGATGATGCGCACAAGCTTTTAGAAGTGGTTCGCAATACTAATGTATTCGTTATCTCCGATGAAGTATATGAACACATTGTGTTCGATGGAAAAAAGCACGAGAGTTTGGCGCAATTTCCTGAGCTGCGCGAGCGTATGATGTTGGTGTATTCCTTCGGAAAGACATTTCATGCTACAGGATGGAAATTGGGCTACGCGGTGTGCGATGCGAAGTGGATGGTTGAATTCCGAAAGCAACACCAGTTCAACGTTTTTACCTGCAACGCTCCCTTTCAAATTGCCATTGCCGAATACATGAAGACGGTTGACTATTCTGAGATTTCGCGCATGTACGAGCGCAAACGAAATTTATTTGTGGAAGCTCTCGCGGGCAGCTCTTGGAGAGCATTGCCTTGCGCAGGAACATATTTCCAAGTGCTCGATTACTGTGAAATTTCAAGTGAATCTGATTTCGATTTCGCGGTGAAGTTGAACAAGGAAGCGAAGGTGACAAGCATTCCACTTTCACCTTTCTATGAAAACGGAAGTACAGAAAAACGTTTGCGTTTTTGCTTCGCGAAGGAAGATCATGAGTTATTGGAAGCGGCTAATCGATTGAAGGCTTATCTTCGCTAATGATGGGACGTATTTTATTCCTCATACTTTTTTCTCTAACGCTTCAAGCGAACGCACAATTCCGTTCGTTGAATCCGATGTCGTTTTTGCCGAGTGAAAATCCATCGTTTGTGGTTTCACCCATGGACTATAACAAAGCAGGCGCTTATTATCAATCGTCGGGCGGAAGGGGAATACAAGGGCAAATGAATTTAGATAAGATCTATTCGGCAGTGGGTGTCGATGTTTATCAGAATTCAAACGCGTTCAATGCAGCAGCCCTTCAATTCGCTACGCATTCGTACACCACACGTAGCAATTTGCACGTGGGAATTGGTGGACGTGCGGAGTTTACAAATTATGAAAATCAAAATTTTGCTTATGCGGTTGGCTTGAATGTGATGAGTAATCCAGCTGGAAAGTTCATGGTTGGTTTGTCTTACAAGTCGAATGACCTTCAAGTCATGCCTTTCAATAACGAAGTGAAAAATGTTTCGCAGGTGTTGTGCACGCAAGTGGGATGGTCATTTCTAAATCTTTCGAGAAGATCCACGTTAGCTTTTTCAGGAATCTATAAGCGTGGATTCGAAAATGAATCGAAGCTTCGTCAGTACCAAGGAGGACTTAATTTTTCAACCCGACAATATGCCGTTGGAATGGGAGTGCGAACATGGGATAACGTGCACAGCGGTGCTTACATTCGAGGTATGCTTATCTATAGAAAATTTGTTGGTGTTTATACTGGACTCGCAAGCGACAAACACAAATCGCTTCAACATTTGAATCACGAAATTTCTCTTCAATATAAATTTTAATTATGAAAAATCTATTTGCATTTAGCGCATTGTTTTTTGTGTCGATTGGAATGTTCGCACAAACGAATGTGTCCTCGAAGATTACGCAAGTAACCGTGTACCTTCAAGGTGCGCAGTTGGTGCATACCGCTGAAACACAGGTTTCACAAGGGAAACAGACGGTAGTGTTCACGGGATTAAGCGCAGACATGCAACCCGAAAGTGTGGTTTTGGAATGCAGCAACCGCAATGTGGTTTTTCAAAGTGTTTCCATTCGCAACAACTATTTGAAAGAGCAAACACCGAATGCGAAGATTGCAGAATTGCAAGAGAAGTCGGCTTTGGTAGAGGAAAAGTTGGCTGCGCTTCGCGCAGAGAAAGGTGTCTATGCAAAGGAACGCGACATGTTATTTCGCAACGAAGCCATTGGCGGAACATCGAACAATGTGCCTATTGCAGAGATTGAAAAGGCTGCCGATTTCTTCCGCAAGCGCAACAACGAAATCAATGTTTTCTTATTGAAGGCAGATGCTGAGGAACGCAAGCTCATTAAAGAGTCAGCCAGTTACACGGCGCAATTGCAAGAATTGAATGCGAAAGAAAATCCGCCTACTTCTGAAGTTACAGTTGTACTCGATGCAAAGACGAGAGGAGAAGCCATCTTCACCTTGAAATATTTGGTTCGCAATGCGGGTTGGGCTCCGAAATATGATGTTCGCGCAGAGAACGCAATTGATCCGGTGAAGTTAGATTATCACGCGAATGTGTTCAATAAATCAGGATTGGATTGGACAGAAGTGTTAATGATTTTAAGCACGAGCGAGCCTCTTCAAGGAGCTGAGAAGCCAAGGTTAGAGACTTGGGACGTAGCAGAGTCGACACAAAGAATAGCAGGGGTTCAAAAGAATTTAGAGTCGGTGATGATAATGGACATGAAGAGCAATCGCAGCGATTATTTAAAGAAAGAAGACAGGGGTGGAGAAGTAGCCTTTCAGCAAGTCGCTGTTCAAGAATTAAGTGCAGAGTTTGAAATTGAATTGCCATACACCATTCTATCAGACGGAAAGCCTTATGTAGTAGATGTTACTTCATATTCACTTCCTGCAACCTACATGCATTATGCAGTGCCGAAGCAAGACGCTGATGCGTTTTTAATGGCGAAGGTTGTTGGTTGGAACACCCTGAATTTGGTGAGCGGAAAGGCGAGTGTCTATTTCGCTGGTGCATACTTAGGACAGAGTTTCATTAACACCGCTTCAGTAGACGATACACTGTCACTTTCATTAGGAAGAGACAAACGTGTAGCATTAGCGCGCAAGAAGCAATCTGAATTAAGTAAGCGTCAGTTGTTAGGCAACAACGAAAAAGAAACGTTCTATTTCGAAACTACCGTTCGCAACAACCGCGACAAAGAGATTAATGTTTTGTTGGAAGACCAATTGCCAATTTCTTCCGATGGACAAATTGAAGTCGCTATGTTGGAAATCTCTGGAGCCGTTTTGGAAAAGAACACCGGCAAACTTTCTTGGAATATAAAGTTAGCACCTGGTGAAAGTAAAACTGTCACCCTTGGCTACAGCATCAAGACTCCGAAGTCTATGCAAGTTTCGAAGGCGAAGTTTAGGACGATTGCGTGCCCGAGCTTCTAGAACTACATTGTTGGAACGGCGTTAATTAAAAACTCTAGGATATTTAAGAAATATTCGGCAGCTGTATATACAAGAATTACATGAGTTAGGATGAACCAATCACAATTTGTTACCAGTTAATTAGTTCCTTGATAAATCTTTTGAGAACTGAATTGTGCTGTAATGAAATCGGAACAACGTAGTTCCAACAACGTAGTTCTCACAACGAAGTTCTAACAACGCAGTTCAAAAAAAATCTACGATTTTTTCAAAGGTCCCATTGTCACCAAGTAACGAAGAATCGCTTGCTCTTCCTTCTTGTCAATGCCTGCTGCTTTGTCTTTGTTGGCCATTTCAACCATTTCTGGAACGTGGTGCTTCCAACCGCGAACGCCTTCAGATGCTGGATCTTTTAATGCGTGACAACTTTGGCAATGCTCAGTGTACAAAACCTGTCCAGTCTGCAATTCAGCAAGCGTAACGCCAGAGAATTCTGTTTTCGCTATACTTAAATCAGCTTCAGTAATTGTTGCTTGCTTCGAAGCGGCACATCCAACAGCCACTGCTGCAATTGAAAGAAAGATCCATTTTTTCATGAAGCCAAGATACTTGATTTATTATTATTTCACATAACTTCGAATGCAAATGAAACTAAAGTCACTTTTACTGGAAACGTCCCTGCATTGGGAAAATCAAGAAGAAAACCGTTCTCATTTCAGGGCGTTACTGCAAGAACAACAACCCAATCAATGGGATCTGATTGTCCTTCCTGAAATGTTTTCTACAGGATTTACCATGAACACCGCAGTGTCTGAAGAGCTTGTGAATGGCGAGTTTCCGAGTGTTACATTGATGAAGGAAGAATCCGCAAGATTGAACGCCGCTATCGTTGGAAGTCTCTCGGTGCGTGAGGAGGGGAAGGCCTTCAACCGCTTATTTTTCGTTCGCCCAAGCGGAGAAGTTTCCACGTATAACAAACGTCATTTGTTCTCTTTTGCGGGTGAACACAAACACTACGAAGCAGGCGAGGAGCAGTGCCTGGTGGAATGGCGCGGATGGAATATTTTGCTGAACATCTGTTACGACTTGCGCTTCCCGGTTTGGACGCGAAATGAAATCATAAACGGACAGCCGAAATTCGATCTTATGATATATGTCGCGAATTGGCCAAGCGTTCGCGCTGAAGTATGGAAGACTCTGTTGAAAGCACGTGCCATTGAAAACGTGGCTTACGTGATTGGCGTGAATCGCATTGGAGAAGACGGAAACGGACACGCATACAGCGGCGATTCGGCCATTGTGAATTTCCGTGGTGAACCAGTTCAAGAACTTTCGTTGGAAGACTTGAATGCCTTCCGCGAGAAGTTTCCTGCGCTAAACGATGCCGATTGGTTTCAACTTAAATAGAAAAACAAAAAGTTAGAATCTTGTTCCAACCTTTGAACTCGTTCAAGTTTAAGATCATCTTGTCTTTAGAAAACGCCAGCGAAAGCTCGGCGTTTTTGTTTGTGCCCAATGGAAGGAAGAATCCAGTGCTCACGTAATAGCCAAAGCCAATGCCGGTTTGCGGACGGTAGTTAATAACCTGTGCCGGATTCGCAGCACCTATAATTAACTCATAATTGCGATCTCCGACAATAGCAACGTTGTTAATCACCTTCGTTCCGAGCATACTTCCACCAAATTGCATGAAGTACAGTCCGTTTCCACTTAACGCCCATCCAGTGCGATAACCCAACGCTAAGTTCAAGCGCTGTTCATTTCCTTCAATATTAAAAATACGGATATCGTTTTGTCCGTTCTGTTGTGCAGAAGTACCGTTCAATTGCATGGTGAATCTATCATAAGCCCTCACTTTACACACATTCAAATCGAAAATAAGTGAAGATTTATTGTTGAAATCATATGCAGTCTGAAAGCCAATGTTAAAGCCTCCGTTGTACCGCATAGCCGTTGGATAAGCGTCGTAAGGAAATTGAAATCCGGTTGCGTTGAAGTAATTGGTAATGTACTGCGTCTCCTGCGGAGTCAGATTCAAACGCTCTTCTATGCTATACATGCGCACACCGTTCGGATCTATGTTGTTGTTGTAGAAACCGCTTCCGTTATAATAGTTCGCAGAAACCTTTGAGGGGAAGTACATGCCCATGTTTAGGCCGAAGCGAAATCCTTTGCGCTCATCGCTATCTTGAGCGAACACGCTGGAAAACATAAGACTTAAGTAGCAGAGAGATATGAACAAGAAACTTTTTTTCATAACAAAAGGTGATTGTCTTCAAAAATAAGCCGAAATTCGAGGCCACGGAGAAAAGATGTTGTACGCAATTACAGATATTGAAACGACCGGCGGAAGAGCTGAGCAAGGTAGCATTACTGAAATTGCTATATTACTGCACGATGGGCATAAGGTCGTAGACGCCTACCAAACCCTTATCAATCCAGAGAAAAGACTTCCTCCTTTCGTTGTTCAGCTGACCGGCATCACAGATGCCATGTTGTCTCGTGCTCCTGTTTTTGAAGACGTTGCAGACGAGATCTACGATATGTTGAAAGACGCGGTATTCGTGGCGCACAACGTGAACTTCGATTTTAATTTCATTAAGGAAGAATTCAATGCCATAGGCTATGCCTGGACTCCACAGCGTTTGTGCACCATTCGTTTGGCGCGCAAGGCGTTTCCAAACATGACCCGTTACGGTCTTGACAATTTGTGTCGCGAACTGAATATTACCAACGCCAGCGCGCACCGCGCAATGGG
>JBDLUS010000021.1:0-3706 GCA_039805165.1 Bacteroidota bacterium
AGATGGAGTGATTACTTTCAATCCTGGAACGTGAGCGTAAAACGACTCAAAGCTTTGGCTGTGTGTTGCGGCTAATTGTCCGGCTTGTCCGTTCGGACCGCGGAAAACGATTGGAACATTATATTGTCCACCGCTCATTTGTAACATCTTCGCTGCAGAGTTAATGATTTGGTCGGCCGCAAGAATGGCGAAGTTCCAAGTCATGAATTCAACAATCGGACGAAGGCCATTCATTGCAGCACCAACTGCAATCCCAGAGAATCCTAATTCAGCAATGGGCGTATCAATAACACGCTTTGCGCCGAACTCATCGAGCATGCCTTTCGAAGCCTTGTAAGCCCCGTTGTACTCTGCTACTTCTTCCCCCAACAAAAGCACAGATTCATCTCTGCGCATTTCTTCTGACATGGCCTCACAAATGGCCTCACGGAATTGAATTTCTCTCATGGTTCGTTTTGTTACGAGTGCGAATTTAACTATAAATGTGGTTTACAAAAATATTAGTGTACTTTTTACACTAACTCACCAGTTTCTTGCTTGTAAGCGTAAACGGGTTAATACTATAAAAAAGGCGCTGACCCCTACAAAGTAGAGAACGTCGCGCGAGTCAATTAAACCAATGCTCATACCGGAGTAATGGTCTTCCATTCCCAAGCGAATAATGAATCGATCCAATGATCCAAAAAGATTGAATGTTCCCAAGGACTGAAATCCTGAATACATCACAAAGCTGATAAGCGCAGCGATTAAGAACGCCACAATTTGATTCTTGGTCAAGCTTGAAGCAAAGATTCCAATGCTCACATAAACACTTGCCAAGAAAATCAATCCTAAATAAGATCCCCAAGTTGCACCAGCATCAATGTTTCCAACTGGATTTCCCAAGAAATAAACGGAAAGGAAATAAACCAACGTTGGAAAAATTGCGATCACCACAACCAACAATCCCGCTAAGTACTTCGCTAAAATAATTTGAAGATCTGTGATGGGTTTGGTCATGAGCAGTTCCAATGTGCCTTCCTTCTGCTCCTCAGCAAGCGAACGCATTGTGATGGCTGGAATTAAAAACAAAAACACCCAAGGAGCAATGTAGAACAATGTGTCAAGCGTCGCGTATTCCGCTTCCATGACATTCAAACTTCCTGGAAACACCCACATGAATAACGAGGTTACAATCAAGAACACTGCAATAACAATGTACCCGATTAACGAGGTTAAGAATGAGCGAATCTCTTTTTTTAATAATGCGATCATAGTCTTATAATTCTTGCATTTCAACAAGGGTCTTGTACAACCCTTCTTGCGAAATTAGTTCTTTGTGTGTTCCGCGCTGCACAATTTCTCCAGCCTGCATAACCAAAATTAAATCGGCTTGCTGAATGGTGCTTAAGCGGTGTGCTATAACCAGAGCCGTTCTATTTTCCATCATGTTGGAAATGGCATCCTGCACATACTTCTCGCTTTGTGTATCCAAAGCCGAAGTGGCTTCGTCTAGGATTAAAATTGATGGATTCTTGTATATCGCGCGAGCAATGGACAAACGCTGACGCTGTCCGCCTGACAAACGCATTCCTCCATCTCCAATGTTCGTCTCGAATTTATTTTCCAATTCGTCAATGAATTCCAACGCATTCGATACACGCGCGGCTTCAATCAACTTCTCGTTAGTGTGCGATTCCGAAAGAACAATGTTGTTCGCAACGGTATCGTTGAACAGCAAAGCGTCTTGCGTAACCATGCCCATGTGCGCACGGACCGACTTCGTTTTCAAATGCGTAATTGCAACGCCGTCTATATCAATACTTCCTGAAGTGGGATCATAGAAACGCGCGAGAAGCATTGCCAATGTAGTCTTTCCACTTCCTGAAGAACCTACCAAAGCAACAGTTTGACCTTTTTCAATGTTGAAAGAAATGTTCTTCAACACTTCTTCCTCTCCGTATTTGAAACTGACGTTTTTGAATGCTATTTCACTTTCGAAAGTCTTCAATTCAACCGCATCTGATTTATCTAAAACAGTTTCTTCCGCATTTAATATCTCACGAATGCGTTCAAGACTTGCCATTCCCTTGTTCACCTTGAAGATGGCGTCGCTGAATTGCTTTGCGGGTTGAATAATTTGTGAGAAGACAACCAAGTAACCGATGAGCAGCTCTCCGCTTATTTCTCCATTGAAAACAATAATCCCCCCTACATAAAGAAGAACGCTGATAACCATGAGCGAAATAAACTCAGACATGGGCGAAGCTAAATACTCGCGCTTGTACAACTTGTGCATGAGGCGAGAATATCCTTCGTTGGTCTCGTCGAATTTCTTTTCGAAATGATCTTCAGCATTGAAAACCTTAATGACACGAATGCCTGTTAAACTCTCATCGAGTAGCGCAATCAAATCTCCCAGATTCGACTTGCTGCGCTTCGCAGCGTTTTTCAAACTCTTGGCAATGCGAGAGATTAAATATCCACTTACTGGCAAGAAAATAAACGCGAACAACGTGAGCTTCCAACTCATTAAAACCAAAGTCACCAAAGAGAAGAAAATCATGACAGGCGACTTCAACAAAGCTTCTAGCGCACCAATAACCGAGAACTCAATTTCATTCAAGTCGTTGGTCATGCGTGAAATCAAATCGCCTTTTCTTTCATTCGAGAAAAACGCCAATTGCAGTCGAAGTACCTTTTGGTACATCTTCTTCCGAATATCTCTTGAAACTCCCGTTCTGATTTTAGCAATACTCAAAAGTGAAACGTAGTTCACGGTGTTCTTCATTAGAGCCAAAACAACAATGAATAAGCACATCAACAAAAGCACTTGCGGTTTCCCTTGTTCCAAGATGGCTCCGTTCAACTGATCTTTAAACTGATCCCATAATCCTTTGGCTTGAGAAATCGGAGCGCCTCCACCCTGATTCACATCGAACAACACATACAAGAAAGGCACAACACTTAGGAAAGTGAACAATGAAAAGATAGCGTTGAGTATGTTGAATAAAAAATTCCATACCAACGATACTTTGTAATCGCCTAACAATCCGAATATGGCACGAAACGACTTCATTCGTGATCAGACATTAAGTCTATTCCAGTATAATTTTCAGGACGAATGTTTTTCAATTCAGTTTTAATAGCATCGGAAACCTCAAGAATATCAATGAATGCGTGAATGTCTTGCTCTTCAATGCGATCTTTTCCGCGAGTTAAATTCTTCAATGCTTCATACGGAGCTTCATATCCTTCGCGGCGAAGAACTGTTTGAATTCCTTCTGCAACAACAGCCCAATTGTTTTCTAAATCAGCAGCAATCTTGGCTTCGTTCAATTTCAATTTGCCTAATCCCTTCAATATAGAATTCAACGCAATAATTGTGTGGGCCATAGGCACACCCACGTTGCGAAGAACAGTGCTGTCGGTTAAGTCACGCTGCAAGCGACTTACAGGAAGCTTCGCAGCCAAGTGTTCAAACAAGGCATTTGCAATTCCTAAATTTCCTTCAGCGTTTTCGAAGTCAATCGGATTCACTTTGTGCGGCATAGCCGAAGAACCCACTTCACCTTCCTTCACAATCTGACGGAAATAATCCATGCTGATGTAGGACCAGATGTCTCGACACAAGTCGATGAGTATGGTATTCAATCGCTTCAATCCATCGAAAGAAGCGGCCATGTGATCGTAATGTTCAATTTGAGTGGTGTATTGCGAGCGCGAC
>JBDLUS010000022.1:0-11058 GCA_039805165.1 Bacteroidota bacterium
AAATTCAATTCGATGAAATTTCATTTTCGCTGTACGAATCGCTTCAACCCTTGGAACCGCATGGTCCCGAGAACCTACGTCCAGTATTCCTTTCAAAAAATGTTAAAAATGCGCGATTCACCAAACTGGTTGGTGCTCATGCAGACCATCTGCAATTGCATGTGAGGCAGGCAGGAAATGTTTCTGAAATGAAAGGCATTGCTTTCAAAATGGCAGATTGGGTATTTCCAATTTTGGAAGGAAAAGAAATTGACCTGCTTTTTCAATTGAATGAAAACGTTTGGAATGGTCAAAGTTCTATTCAGTTGGAAGTATTGGATATTCGATTGAGTAACCTATAAAAAACAATACCCGGAAGTTTGAATTACTTCAGGGACAACCGGGAATCAGAATGCAAACATAAAAAAAAGGAACTAAACTTTCCAAAACAAATTTATGCGTTTTTCAGAACTTGAAAAAATAGTTTCAAAGCATCGAATGAAAAGATATCTTCAGGCCTGCACTTTAGACAAATCAAAGGCTGTAGAGTTATACCTTCTAAACATTCAGCTCTCATCTGAAACATTTAAACTCATTTGTTTCTTCGAAATTGCATTCAGAAATTCTATCAACAATCACCTCTCAAATTTACATGGACATAATTGGCTAGAACAAAGCATTTCCCCATCTGGATTTTTCAATTCACCAAAAACAGCAATTACCTTCTCCATTATTCAAAATTTAAAAATAGATATATCGAAAGGAAACTATAACCAACTGATTACTCAGCTTGGATTCGGATTTTGGAGACACCTTTTTGCTCCTAACCAATACAAGGCTATTGGAAGTAATCTATTGGAGATTTTAATTCATAAACCTAAAAGCACCTCTTCACTTCAAATCAACCAAAAATATATTTTCAAAAAACTAACTGAAATCAATGATCTGCGAAATAGAATCGCACATCACGAACCCATATGCTTCAAAAATGGACTTACCCACCTGGACATTTCAGATACCCTTAGAATTTCTGCCTCAATTGTGCTCTTATTAGAATGGATGAATATTAATACTAAAAATCAATTTATTAATCTCGAATCCATTAATTCAATTGCTCTGCGGGCGCAAAAGCTCATACAGCAAGAGACACAATAGCTATCTTTGCGGCATGGAACAACAACGTACTGAGCTTTCTGCTCTTGGAGAATTCACACTAATTAAGCATCTGACTCAATATTTCATTCCGAAAAACGAAGGAACCATTCGCGATGCCGGAGATGATGCAGCTGTGATGCAACCTGTTGAAGGAAAACAATTGGTCATGACCACCGATATGTTGGTTGAAGGTGTGCATTTCGATTTAATGTACACTCCTCTGAAGCACTTGGGTTACAAAAGCGTTGTGGTCAATCTTTCCGACATCTGCGCCATGAATGCCACTCCAACACAATTCACAGTTGGACTTGCGGTAAGCAGCAAATATTCAGTTGAAGCGCTGGAAGAATTATACTCTGGAATGCTTGCAGCTTGCGAAGCCTACGGGGTAGATCTGGTTGGCGGAGATACAACGACCATCCCAACTGGATGTGTCATTTCCATTACTGCAATTGGATATGCAAACAAAGAGGACATTACTTTAAGAAGTACGGTAAAAGAAGGTGATTTGTTGGTTGTTTCCGGAGATTTGGGCGGAGCCTACATGGGCCTTCAAGTTTTGGAACGTGAAAAAGAAGTTTTCAAAAGCGCTCCTACTGCACAACCCAACCTTGAGAATTACGATTACATCCTGTCTCGCCAGTTGAAGCCTGAAGCCCGATTAGACATTGTTCAATTGTTGGCTAAGCTTGAAGTTAAACCAACGGCCATGATCGACATTTCAGACGGACTCTCTTCTGAAATCCTTCACCTTGCTGAAGAAAGCGAGTGTTCCTTCGCCATTTACGAAGACAAGTTACCGATTGCACCTGAAACGCGCGATGTAGCTGCAGAGCATAACATTGACCCTACTACTTGTGCTCTAAACGGCGGTGAAGATTATGAATTGCTCTTCACAGTTTCTCAAAACGATTTCGAAAAAATCAAAGGCAATCCGAATTTGAGCATCATTGGTCACGCCACTGCGAAAGACGGAGAAAACCTATTGATGGCCATTGGCGGCGGAACCGTTAAACTTAGTGCTCAAGGCTGGAAGGCGCTATAAAGGCTTCCCACACAAGGGCTATTGTTGCGTAAGATTTCGCTAGTCGAGATTCAAGCACTTCTTTTGAACACCACTCTACGCGCTCAATTTCTTCCTCTAATTGAGGAGTCAACTCCGGTGCGCCTTCACATTTCATTAAGAACCACGTGCTACGCTTAAGCACCCATTTTTCTTTGAGCTCATAGGTATGAAAGGTATCGACGAGATGCTTTTCAATACGCATTCCAATTAAACCGGTCTCTTCTTCAACCTCGCGAAGAGCGCCTTCCTCATCGTTTTCACCCGTTTCAATTTTCCCTTTAGGAAGATCCCAAAAGCCCTTACGCTTGATCATTAAAAAATCGCCAAAGCCATTTTGAACCAATCCGCCCGCGGCATCAATTCGTTTGTAAGTCCCGAAATAAGTAAAAAACTCCTCTTGTGAAAAAGTTAATGTACGACCGAGGTGAGAGACGACGTATTTTCGCGGCATGGATTCAAATATTGAAGTAGGATTACAAGTAGCAGATTATCTTTTGCAAATTAAAGCAATTGAGTTGAAACCTCAAGCCCCATTCACATGGGCAAGCGGATTGAAGTCGCCTATTTATTGCGACAACCGCAAAACGCTTTCATTCCCGGTTTGCAGAACACACATTCGTCAACAGTTTGTGAATGCGATACAAGAAAAATTCGGAACTCCTGATATCATTGCCGGTGTAGCAACAGGTGGTATTGCAATCGGTGCTTTGGTTGCTCAAGAAATGGGCATTCCATATGCTTACGTTCGTAGCGAAGCGAAAAAACACGGATTAGGAAATCAGGTTGAAGGAGTGGTTGAACCCAACCAAAAAGTTGTTGTCATTGAAGACCTTATTTCAACTGGAAAAAGTAGCTTAAGCGCTGTAACCGCTCTTCGTGAAGCAGGACTTGACGTTATGGGAATGGTGGCAATCTTTACATACGACTTCGATATTGCGAAAGAAGCTTTTAAAGATGCAAACGTTGAATTACAGACGCTAACAGACTACCACGCTTTGCTACAACAAGCATTGAAAAAAGAATACATTACTGAAGAGCAATTAAGCACGTTGAAAGTTTGGAGAGAAAATCCAGCAGCTTGGAGCGCAGCTTACCTTGAATCGAATCCAAATGGCTAAATTCATTAGTAAAACGGTTGAAGTAAATGCTCCTCTCGCCGAGGTGCATGCCTATTTGCAAAATATGGCGAACATTCAACGTTTGCTCCCATTAGATAAAATTTCAAATTGGAGCAACACGGAAGATTCGTGTTCATTCAAAATTCAAAATGTTTACACCATCGAATTGAAACGCGTAAGCGCTGTTTTAAATACTGAAGATGCTGAAACAACCTTTGAAACCACAGACAAAAGCCCTTTTCCTTTCGTATTGAAAGCGAAGCTCAAAAGCAACGGAGCAACGACCGCTGCTCATCAAGACTGCGACGCCACCATTAATCCATTCATGGAAATGATGGTGAAAGGTCCTTTTCAACAATTATTTGATTATATGTCAGAGCGTCTTGCTAAAGAGTTCCTTTAGTATATTCGTTTCATGTACAAAAGATTATTCGACTTTGCTTACGATCAATTGGAGAACCTTCCTCTTGATGTTATGTTCCGCAGCAAATGCAACGGAGAGTGGGAAACCTATTCAACTCGAAAGTTTATTGACCATGTTAATCAACTAAGCAATGGACTTATTGAATACGGCATTCAGCCTGGACAGAAAGTTGCTCTGATTACCGATGCCAGTCGCACCGAATGGAACATTTGCGATCACGCAGCACTGCAAATTGGAGCCATTGATGTTCCCATTTACCCAACAATGACCGAGCAAGACATTCAATATATTTTGAATCACAGCGAATCAGTCATCTGTTTTGTTTCAAACGAAGAACTTCTCACGAAAATCAAAAACATTCGCAACCAAGTCCCTTCACTCAAAGAAGTCTTCACCTATGAAAAAATTGAAGGTGCTCGACATTGGAAAGAATTACTTTCTTTGAATGAAGATTCAGCCCGAGTTGTTCAATCGAGAAAAGATAAAATCAAGACGGAAGATCTAGCAACCATAATCTACACCTCAGGAACCACAGGACTTCCGAAGGGAGTAATGCTTTCGCATATGAACATTGCTTCTAACGTAGAGAACTGCGTAGACCGTCTTCCTTACCTCGAAAAAGGAAAAGCAAGATGCGTGAGTTTCCTTCCCGTTTGTCACATCTACGAGCGCATGTTGCACTACTTGTACATTGACAATTCCGTTAGCATTACGTTAACCGGAATGGACAACATTAAAGATGATCTAATCGCGAACAGACCACATATTTTCACCGCAGTTCCGCGCCTTCTAGAAAAATTCTTCGACGGAATTATTGCAAAGGGCGAATCGAATTCAGGGATTAAAAAAGTTCTCTTTCAGTGGGCCGTAAAACTAGCACTGCAATGGGAGCCTGAAGGCGCTAACGGCGGATGGTACGAATTCAAGTTGAAGATTGCACAGAAGCTGGTGTTCAGCAAAGTGAAAGCAGCCTTGGGACTTACTGAAATTGGAGCCGTTGCTTGTGGTTCCGCTGCCCTTCAACCGAGACTTGCGCGATTCTTTACTGCTGCTGGAATTCCAGTAAAGGAAGGGTACGGACTTACAGAGACTTCTCCGGTTATTTCTGTTAACACGTTGCGCACTCCAAACATGTACCGTCCGGGTACTGTGGGTATGATCATTCCAAAAACAGAAATTAAATTCGCTGAAGACGGAGAGATCTTAGTGAAAGGTCCGCAGGTCATGATGGGCTATTACAAAAATCCCGAGACCACTGCCGAAGTCTTAAACGACGGATGGTTCAGCACAGGAGACATTGGAATTATTAAAGATGGATTTCTTCAAATCACAGATAGAAAGAAAGAACTTTTCAAAACAAGCGGAGGGAAATACGTTGCTCCGCAAGTTCTAGAAAACGCGTTGAAAGAATCGCACTTCATTGAACAATGCATGGTCGTTGGCGACGGACAAAAATTCCCAGGTGCACTTATCGTTGTCGACTGCGCATTCGCAAAAGTTCATTTCCCTGAATTAGCCTCGCTCTCTAATGATGAGATTATTCAAAATGAAAAATTAAATAAGGAAATCAAAGCGTTCATCGCCGAGATGAACAAAGGTTTCGGAAACTGGGAGCAAATCAAAGGCATTCATCTTATTGCAAAACCCTTCACCGTTGATAGCGGCGAGATTACGCCAACATTGAAATTGAAGCGCAAAAAGATTTCGGAAAATTACGCCGACGCAATTACTAAACTCTACGCGTAATTCTCATGATAGAACTCGACATTGCCCTGCTGAAAGCCATTAATGGACTTTCTATTTACGGACTAGACAGGGCCATGCTCGTGCTTAGCGGAACACTTATTTGGATTCCCCTATTCGTCTATATTTCGTGGCAGTTGATTACAACACATGGAAAAAAATTCGGGATCTATGCAGTTGTTCTAGCTTCGCTTTCTGTGGGAATGAGCGACTTGGTTTCGAGTAGAATATTCAAACCAACAGTGCAAAGGCACCGTCCTTCGCATACTGAAAAACTACAAGACGAATTACACTACGCCAAAGACGCTAATGGCAACGACTATCGCGGCGGCGAATTCGGATTTTATTCTTCCCACGCCAGCAATTTCGCGGCCCTCACGTTCTTTGTGCTCCTGGCATTACCAAGACATTATCGCTTGAAAACCATTCTCATTTTAGGAACGCTTATCACTTCGCTTTCGAGAATTTATTTAGGAGTGCACTTCCCTACCGACATTCTCATGGGATGGTTCATGGGTGGAATGTTCGGATACGTTTTCTACAAACTTTTTTCCTTCATTAAGCGATGAATGGAATTGTGATTGCGCTCATTTTTGTAGGCGGAGGAATTGGATCTGTGCTTCGCTATCTCATTGGACTTCCATTCAAACAAGGAAATTTCTCGCTCCCACTTGGCACCTTGCTCGCTAATATTTCAGCAGCAATTATTATTGCAATAACCTTCGCTCTAGCAAATAAATCGAACCTTTCTCCACGAACCATTTTCTTCTTGACAACAGGACTTTGCGGTGGCTTAAGCACCTTTAGCACCTTCAGTTGGGAAACGATTCAACTTTTCCAACAACAACAATTCGGGTGGGCGGTTATCAATATTTTGGTAACGAATATTGCTTGTATTGGACTGATAGCAGCCATTTCTTCCATTAAATGAATTTTATCATGTCGATTCGGCATGCGTATCAGTTCCAATTCGGAAATAATTACCGAATTTGCTCCTCGGCGAGGCTATTGAAAGCATCGCGACAAATAATTTAATTTATACAAAATGAACTTCGAACAATTCACACTTAAAGCGCAGCAAAGTGTTCAACGTGCGCAGCAGATTGCAATGAGCATGGGACACGGCGGCATAGAGGGATTGCATCTTTTGAAAGGTATACTCGAAGAAGACGATCGCATACTTCCATTTATATTGAAAAAATTCAACACCACAGTTGAAGCCGTTAGCAATTCCGTTCAACTGGAATTGCAAAAACTTCCGAAAGTTACGGGAGGTGATATTAATTTAAGTCGAAGCGCAACCGACATGCTGCAGCGCGCCAGTGGCGAAGCGCGCAGCATGAAAGACGACTTCGTTACCGTTGAGCATTTGCTTTTGGGAATGATGGACACCAAGGATACTTCTGCGCAATTGTTGAAAGACCGCGGAGTGAATAGCAAAGATTTGAAGACATTGCTTCTCGACATGCGCAAGGGACAACGGGCAACATCTTCCACCCAAGAACAAACGTTTCAATCGTTAGAGAAATATGCGAAGAATCTGAATAAACTTGCGCAAGACGGCAAGCTCGATCCTGTGATTGGTCGCGATGAAGAGATTCGTCGTGTGCTTCAAATTCTATCACGCAGAACGAAAAACAATCCGATTTTAATTGGAGAGCCTGGCGTGGGTAAAACAGCGATTGCTGAAGGAATTGCACATCGCATAATAAACAAAGACGTTCCTGAAAATCTAGTAGATAAAACCATTTACAGCCTAGACATGGGAGCGCTTGTTGCGGGTGCGAAATACAAAGGCGAGTTCGAAGAACGATTGAAATCGGTGGTGAAGGAAGTGCAAGAAAGCGATGGACAGTTGATTCTTTTCATTGATGAAATTCATACGCTCGTTGGCGCAGGCGGCGGTGAAGGCGCTATGGATGCTGCGAACATTTTGAAGCCTGCATTGGCTCGCGGAGAGCTACGCGCCATAGGCGCGACTACGCTCAATGAATATCAGAAATACATTGAAAAAGACAAAGCACTTGAACGTCGCTTCCAACAAGTCATGGTGAACGAACCAAGCCGAGAAGATGCTATTTCTATTCTTCGCGGATTGAAAGAAAAATACGAATCGCACCACAAAGTGCAGATAAAAGACGATGCGATAATTGCTGCAGTGGATTTTTCAATTCGATACATCAGTGATCGTTTCCTTCCAGACAAGGCCATTGATTTAATTGACGAAGCGGCTTCTCGCTTGCGCATGGAAATAAATTCGAAGCCTGCGGAGCTCGATGAAATTGAACGCAAAATTCTTCAATTAGAAATTGAAAGAGAAGCGATCAAGCGTGAAAACAATGTTACACGATTGAACGAAATTGGCGAAGAGATCGCTAATCTTCAAGAAGAGCGCAACGGATTGTACGGTCAGTGGAAAGCAGAGAAAGATGTGGTAGAGCGCATTCAGCAAGCGAAGAAAGACATTGAGCACTTCAAGGTGCAAGCAGAACAAGCTGAGCGTGAAGGAAACTTCGGGTTGGTTGCCGAACTTCGATATGGAAAAATTCGCGAGAAAGAACAAGCCATTGAAACCGATCGCGAAGAACTTCAAAAACTTCAGACCAACACCAAGATGGTGAAGGAAGAAGTTGATCCGGAAGAAATTGCCGATGTAGTTGCTGCATGGACGGGCATTCCTGTTTCGCGCATGATGGAAAGTGAACGCGAGAAATTACTTCGTATGGAAGAGGAATTGCACAAGCGTGTTGTTGGTCAACAAGAAGCTATTGCTGCCGTGAGCGACGCAGTGCGTAGAAACAGATCCGGGTTAAGCGACGAAAAACGTCCGATTGGTTCCTTCATTTTCCTTGGAACAACAGGGGTTGGTAAAACAGAATTAGCGAAAGCGTTGAGCGAATATTTATTCAACGATGAAAACGCGATGACACGTATAGACATGAGCGAGTTTCAAGAGAAGCACAGCGTGTCTCGCTTGGTGGGAGCGCCTCCTGGCTATGTTGGATACGATGAAGGCGGACAGTTAACAGAAGCCGTTCGAAGAAAACCTTACTCGGTAGTATTGCTCGATGAAATTGAAAAAGCGCATCCTGATGTGTTCAACATTTTGCTTCAAGTACTCGACGATGGAAGGTTAACCGACAACAAAGGACGTGTGGCGAATTTCAAGAATACGATTGTGATTATGACCAGCAACATTGGCTCGCACATTATTCAAGAAAATTACAATCACGTCGATGATAAAACGAATCTCTCAACTCTCTTCGACAAAACGAAAGAAGAGGTAATGGAAGTGGTGAAGAAATCGCTTCGTCCAGAATTCTTGAATCGCATCGATGAGGTGATCATGTTCCCTCCTCTTCTGAAGAAAGAAGTCCGCGAAATCGTAACCATTCAACTTCACATTTTGGCGCAACGTCTTCGCAAGAATGACATTGTTCTGAAGGTTTCTCCGGAGGCTCTCGAGTGGTTGAGCGAAAAAGGTTACGACCCGCAGTTTGGCGCCCGCCCTGTTAAACGTGTGTTACAGAAAGACGTTTTGAATATTCTTTCGAAGCATCTATTGGCCGGAACCATTGATAAATCAGCACCAGTAGTGTTAGATATGTTCGAAGGAACGCTCGTTTTCCGAAAAGAAATAGAAGGAGAAAAAATAGAAGAGGCATAAACTCCATGGTGCACGAATTTGAAGTAAATTCGTGCACCATGGAAGCTAAACCTACTCAAAATCTTTCTATACTAAGAAAAGTCTTCAATACAGAGCAGAAAATGTATGCGCTGTATGGGGGACTTTTTGGTTTAATGTTCCCCATTGTTGGAACATTTGTCGAGTGTTACATTGAAAATATGGGATTCCATTGTACCCAATTGTTCGCTTGTCAAGCTAACACTCCAATGCTTTGGATTATAGACATTGCTCCTGTGATTCTTGCCATTGTGGCTTCATTCGCCGGACAACAGATGGATCGTGTACGCAAAACAAACGACGAGCTTAATGTTCGCTACGATCAAATGGTTTCCTTGCGTGAAATTGCAGATACCGCCAACGCTTCGAAAAGCGAATTTTTAGCGAACATGTCACACGAGATTCGCACCCCAATGAACGCAATCATTGGTATGAATTATTTGTTGAAGAAAACCGAACTAACCGAAAAACAAGCCGATTACGTTCAGAAAGTAGAAACATCTGCGAAAAACCTATTGCGTATCATTGACGACATTCTTGACTTCTCGAAAATTGAGGCTGGTAAACTTACACTCGAAAGCACGCATTTATATCTCGAAGAACTCGTGTCCGATGTTGCAGATGCCGTAAACGTTAAGCTTCAGAAAAAGAATAATGTTGAATTGGTCACGCACATCGACCCGAACATTCCTCCTGTAATACTCGGAGATTCCGTGCGTCTTCGTCAGGTATTGTTGAACCTAGCAGACAATGCTGCGAAATTCACAGAAGAAGGAGAAGTCCATTTGTTCGCGAAGGTGGTTACCAAACTTCCATATGGAATCATCATTCGATTCGCTGTTAAAGACAGTGGTATTGGAATGACCGAAGAACAATTAAACAAATTATTCCGCCCATTTCAACAAGCCGATTTATCGACAACACGAAAATTTGGAGGAACCGGATTGGGCCTAGCCATATGTAAGAAAATCGTGGAAATGATGGACGGCGAATTGACCGCTACCAGCGTTTCTGGAGAGGGCTCTGAATTTTCATTTAATGCATTTTTCTCCTTGTCAAATGAAGAGGCTAATAGCATAACAAAAGTTGAATCCATTAGCGGAATGCGCGCGCTACTTGTGGATGATTCAGACAGCGCAAGAATTGTGTTGGAAGAGATGTTATCGTCATTCGGATTTGAAGTCATCATGACTGATAATGCAAAAGAAGCCATTGAAATTTTCGAAAAAGAAACTGCCGCAAACAGAGCCTTTTCGCTTATGGTTGTCGATTGGCGCATGCCAGGCATGGACGGCCTGCAGCTAGTTGCTGAACTTCGTAAAAAAGATGGACATCCCGTTCCTTCAGTGCTCATGGTAACCGCGTTTGGAGTAGAAACAGTTCGTCAGGCTGCGAAAGAAAAACTCATCGACGGATTTTTATTGAAGCCCATCAATCCTTCTATCCTTTACGACACCATCAACAGCATTTTGCATTTAGGCGAAAAACGCGTTTTAGACAAGTCGAAAGATGTTGATGTCATTGATAATTACCGTGCAGCCTTAAAAGATTCAAAGGTTTTATTGGTGGAAGACAATGATATAAATCTTGAACTTGCCATTGAGTTATTGCGCGATGTAGGAATAGAACCTGACTATGCGCGTAATGGAAGAGAGGGATGGGAAAAGGTGAAAGAGAACACGTATGACTGCGTGCTTATGGATATTCAGATGCCAGAGATGGACGGACTTACTGCCACTCGTAAAATTCGAGAGGAAGAACGCTTTAACAAACTACCCATTCTAGCTATGACCGCACACGCCATGAAAGGCGAACGCGAAAAAAGTTTATCGGCGGGAATGAACGATCACATCACGAAGCCTATTGATCCGCACATTCTCTACAACGC
>JBDLUS010000023.1:0-8145 GCA_039805165.1 Bacteroidota bacterium
CGGAGAGGAAGGATGATTTCAAAAGTTTTGTGGTTTCCAATTAATATCCTTCAACTTTTGTTGTTGTTGGTGTGGACCATTTTCTGTGGAATTTTCGGGATGGTGTTCGCACTGGTAACCAACCCAACGTATTCTCACAGAATAATGGGATATTACATTTTTTCGCCCATGATTCTGGCCATTTCAATGGTGCGTGTTAAGGCAAAAGGATTGAACAATATTCTTGACGAGCCTGCCATTTACGCAGCCAATCACGCCTCGCAATTAGACATCCCAATCATTTGCACACGTGTGAATCGTCCATTGTTTTTTATTGGAAAAATTGAATTGAAAAAGATTCCGATTTTAAGTCAATACATGAAAATAGTAGGAATGATTTTCGTAGACCGAAAAAATCGCGAGCGCGCTATGGCTAGCATGCGCACTGCTATTCAAGATATTCAAGGTGGGAAAAGTATCGCCGCTTTTCCTGAAGGAACACGCACGAAAACAGGAGAGTTATTGCCTTTCAAAAAGGGAGTCTTCACCATTGCGAAAGAAGGAAGAATCCCAATCGTTCCAATTGCTGTAATTGGAAGTGCGAAGGCACTCGCTAGCGGAAGTTTTTCCCTTCGTCCTGCAAGCGTTGAAATCCGAATTTTACCCGCTTTGAAAGGCGAACAATTTTTCAATATGAGCATTGAAGAAATGGCGAACCACACGCGCTCGCTCATTCAACAAGAAATAGAAAAAGGTTAGAAAGGAAATCCCAATCCTAGATTCAATACAGGTTGTAGTTTGAAGGAAGAGGGCGAGTTGTTGACGTTGGTAAGAAATTCATTGTACTCGTCTTTGCCTTGCCACAACCACTTTTCGCCATCTACTTTAAGTGGATCTCTCAACGGTATTCCAACGTCCATTCGAACAATAAAAAAGTCGAAATCTAAGCGAAGTCCAGCCCCTGTGCCCACCGCAAATTCCTTGTAGAATCTACTCTTGTCAAACTCAGCACCCGGACGGCTATTGTCCACATTCGCCAACCAAATGTTTCCGGCATCTATGAAAAATGCCGCTTGAAACATGTGCGTAATCTTGAAGCGATACTCCGCATTGAATTCCAATTTGATGTCTCCAATGTTATTGAACGAACGCACAACCGTAGTGTCTCTGAAACTTCCTGGTCCAAGTGTTCGTGCTTGCCAAGCGCGCAATCCGTTGGCACCACCGCTGAAATAACTTTTTTCAAATGGAAGAGAAGGAAGGTTTTTAAGTGGAATACCCACCCCGACAAATGCACGGAAAGCGAATTTGTTTCTGTCATCGGATTGCGTGTAGTAACGCACATCGTGATCAGACTTTACATATTGCGCAAATCGAATGTTGTTGATTTCATAACTACCTAAAGAGTCGGTAGACATATTGGGTAGACGCTGATAAACCGCACGAAGCAAATTACCAGCCCCTTCGAGTATGTTTCCGCGGTAATAGAATGAACGTGGCTGATTGCCGTCTTTCTGTGTGTTTACGGTGTAGCCTAAACGCGAAGCAAGAATCAAGTGATCTTGATAACTGTTCGCCAAATAACTGTCGTTCAAAGATCCCAACCATTGATCAAATGCAACAGAGCGGTCAATTTTAATCAAGCTCAATTCAGCCCATTCAATATCGAAGGATGAAACAGTCTCTGGATTTTCAATGAAAGTCCATCCGAAACTTACTTGAGAAAGTGTTCGCGTATAATCGGGTCTGCGTTGGTAGTTCACCCCGGCGTGAAGTGTGGTTTTCGGATCGTTGCTTCGACTTGTCTTCGCCAAGTCACGTGGGAAAAGTCTCGGCAAGACCAAATTCAATTCAGGTCCAATTTCAAATGTGTTCAATTGGAAAGCACGTTGCACAATTTGATCGCCAGTGCTTGTTGAAGCAGATCCGCCCCCCAATACTTGCGAGGCTTCAGCTCCGACTACGGTCTTGAATTCAAACGACTCTGCTCCACGGAAAACATTGCGATGCTTGTAGATGAAGTTGCCGTATATACCCATGTTACCCGCTCTGTTGGTTACACGTGGGTCAAAACTTAAGGCTTGTTTCTTGTTCGGAGCCAAGAGTACTTTAACATCTAATAACGCTTGTCCAGTCTTCGGGTCGTTTCTTGGTGAAAGTTGAATGTTCACTGTTTTGAATACACCCAATTGCGTGAAGCGCTTGTAAGTCTCATCGAGATATCGTTGCTGATAAAGCTGTGTTTCTTTCACCTCAACGCGTCTGTCAAGAATAACAGGTTTCACGCACGATAAGCCAACACTGTATATGTCGAGTCCTTTGTATTCAATGGTATCCGTTGGAGTCTCATTTGGATTTAATGGGTCGAAAGAGGTATTGAACGAAATGTTTCCGATGTAAAATTTGCGGTGTGGCAAGGTTTTTCCGGTGAAGTTTCCATAACCGTCGAGAGCCTTTTGATTCAACACTGTAAGTTTCACATTTACTTCTTTCGGAGAAGTCACGGTGTCTAATTGATAGACGATGTAATCTGGAATAAACTCATAGAACCCTTCATTGGCAAGTAAAAGCGAAATGCGTCCTCTTTCTGCATCGAGATTGTCTACGCGAAAACGTTCGCCCGATTTTACCATGCATTTTTCTTTGAGCTTCGGAATTTGCTTTAGAATATTCGCATCTTCTGCAGACCACTCTACATTTTTTATCGTGTACAAATCTTTCAATTCGACATGATAAGTTACGTTGCTCTTTTTGCCTTCTTTCCAGAATAAACTCTTTTCAGTATTTAGTTGCCATTCGCCACGAACCTCTGCATTGAAGTACCCGTTCTTCCGCAAATAGATTTCCATTTGTCGAGCACCTTTATTGACTAACGCCGTATCTAATAAAACAGGCGACTCACCTACGGTGTAGGCTAACCAAGGCCAAAGACCATTGCATTTCTTAGGGTCTTTATGTCTTTTGTTTTTGCGTGTCTCTTTGTTGTAACGCTTCTTATTTATTCTCGCACAACGCTTGTCAATTCGCAATTGAGATCGCTCTAAAAATTTCCTTGGAACGAAGGTGTTTAATCGCATATTCAATCGAAACATCAAGGTCTTTCGATTGGGTTTAAGTTTGGTCAAATACAAGAGCTCATCTGCACTTACATCTGTGACAGTGAGTAAATCGTTTTTGTGTTCAATGAAATCGACTTTGTGATCTTCGAAATAAACCTCACCTTCGCTTAAGTTGTTTTGAATGGTGCACGAAGAATAGACCATAGCAATTATTCCACAAATTAATATTTGTGAGAAACGGCCTTTCTGAAAAATTTTCTTTTGCATCATTTCTACAAATATCTATCGCATCTTTGTATAAATAAAATTTAATGTCCATTTCCAAGAACGAAATCAAGCTAATTCGCTCGTTGCAACAGAAGAAATTCAGAGTGCAAGAGCAATTGTTCGTTGTGGAAGGAAGAAAGGCGGTGGAAGAAGCTTTGGGCTTTGAGTCGCTTGTTGTAAAAGCCTTTACGACAGATGAAGAGTTTTCAATCAAGTTTCGAATTCCGCTCATTCATGAGCGCGACATGGAACAAATCTCAAGTTTGACCCAACCTCCCGGATATTTGGCTGTCTTGAAACAGAAGAACACCACGCTCGATATCATTGAAGGAAAAACGTTTTGTATTGCAAATGCTATTTCAGATCCAGGGAATTTAGGCACGCTCATACGCACGTGTGAATGGTTTGGTGTCGACGCCTTGTTGTTAGACGATCAGTGCGTAGATGTATACAATCCGAAAGTAGTTCAAGCCACCATGGGAAGTGTTTTGCGTTTGCCTTTTGCTTCTGCAACTTCCGCAGAGCTTATTGAATATTTTAGGTTGAAGGGAATTCCACTGCTGGCAGCAGATTTGAATGGCACTCCAATTCAATCTTTCAAAGCACCTGAACAATGGGCGTTAGTAGTTGGAAGTGAGAGTCACGGGGTTTCAGATCAATTTGTAGAAGCTTCTGCAACGCGATTAACCATTCCTTCCATGGGAAGCGCTGAAAGTTTGAACGCTTCCATTGCTGGTGGCATTGCGATCTTTCAGTTGAAAGTGAACGCGTAATTACCTTCCGTAGAATCCTGCAGGCTGAAGCAACGCTTCAAAAACAAAGAACTGCGCCAATCCCAATTCATTTGCATCTGTTTTCGCCCAGAAATACTCAGGGTCGAATGGAGTGAGTTGTCCGGTTGCATCAGGAGTCATTTGCTTAGCCTTCTTCAAATACAAATTCAATGAAGTGATGTTTCCGGCATTGTTCTTCACACGCATAACGAAAGTCGGCATAATGTTCTTAATGGAATCTTCCGCCTCCGGTTTCAGCATGGTGTTATAAGATTCTAAATGCACTTTGTGCATGCGTTTAAAGAAGTCAAAAGCACGCGCTGTGTCAAGCTGAGCGAAAGGTGTAAGTACGCCATTCAAGTATCGCTCGAATTTCAATTTGTTATTTCCTAAGTAGGATAATTTAAAACTGCTTCCAGGATCGGTCATGTGAAGTACTTCAACTTCCGCAATGTCGTTATTCGGATAACTGAATACTTCGGTGCTTCTCCATTCCATTTCTTCAATGAAGAAACGGGGATTCAAAAATCCTGTGAATCCTTCAATGTGAGTAATGTATGGTTCTTCGCTTCGGCCGTCTTCAGGAGTTTCCAACAACATAATGGTACCCATGTGGTCTTGCGTATTCGGTCCCACGAAATAGGTTTTTAGCAATTCGTTATTCTTGCCATAGATCTTCACTTCTTTCGCGGAAGTTGCCATAACACTCATCATGTTATCACGCATCTTCGTTGGAACATTTCCTCTTACACGAATATCATGAAAACATTCGAGCAAAAGTTTAATCACGTCTTTTCGTGCGTTGTACTTTTTATTGATGGTCCAATCGGTTGATCCAGATTTGCGTTCAAGCAAAGCCACGTTTCCATTTCTATCTTGAATGGTAATCTTGGAAACAGAGGCAGTATCTTCTATTGAAAACTGCATGAATGGGTTATCTCCCGTTGAACTTTTTTTGCTCAGTTTCGGATAAAGGTAAATAGCAGCCCCCGCAAGTAAGAGAAACAAAACGAGGAGAATGATGTTCTTTTTTTTCATGTTAGTTCTTCTTGGTCCAGCGCTTCTTTCGTGAGTAAACAACGGCTGTTCCGAAGATCGCTAAAACGAAAAGGGGAGAAGCGGTATTCAAGGATTTCCAATAATTTTTTTCGTTGGCAATTTTATCCTTGTCCAATTTGCGCACTTGAATATTTCTAGAACGAACATCAATCAAACTAGCGTCGTCCAATAAGTAGTTAACGCAATTCAAAAGCAAATCTTTGTTGTCGTATACCACACGCTTGAATTGCTTGCTATATCCCAACGGCAGAGGATACTCTTTTCCATTTTCCACTTGCACTTCGTTGTATGCAACATCCGCATCGGAGATTACAATCATGCGTGTCGATTCACTTGAAGAACGGTAAGCGATTTCAGGCGACTTTCTTACGCTATCTGGCAAGTAGTCATTGAAAGCCGATGAGAATGTCCCTTCTAGCAAAATACCCATGATTTGATTGGGCTTGTTGTTGGTTTTGAAATAGTCTCCGGTCTCGCGCAAAAGTTCAAGGTCAATACGAACGGGCGCCTTGAATTCTTTCGCTAAGTCAGATGAAAAGAGGAATGGGATTTTACGAATGTTCTTGTCTTGATTAACGGTGTCAATTGATCCGGCAAATTCAGTGAAGATGGGGTCAAGATTCGCGGCAATCGGGTGTGAGTGTTTTTCTGAAGTAAGAATTGGAGCGAAGTAGTTGCTCTTTTCAACATAACTTCTTTGGTTTCCCATAGGGCCGTTGTCGAGAATGATCGGCGCCCCTTGGAAATCGATAACCATATTTCTGTTCAGGCGAACACCGTATTCATAAAGCATTTCATACAATCCGTTTTCATTCGATACAGCCATGGCTAATCCGCCGGTTTTGATGCTATCTAAATCCATGTGCAACGCATCGAGCAACCACAACACTTTTCCACCATTCATTACGAACTGGTCAATTAAGAAACGGTCTTTATCAGGAATAACAGTGTCGGGTCCAGCAATAATAAGCATGTCGTAGGCGTTAGAGCGGTATTGCAATTCAGGAAGCTTGTCGCTTAACGCGTTCAGCTTTCCATCAATAGTCACAGGCTTAACATTGTAGTTGTCTTTTAACGTGTAAAGTAAATCGGCCATGTGAATACGACTAATTTCCTTGTGTCCTTCCAATACGCCAATCAGAGGTTTGCGATCGCGAAGAATTCTACGGAAACTACTTGCCAATTCATACTCGAGATTGTTTACAGAGAAGTTCACCATTTCGGGATCAGACAACGGCATTTCGCTTCGCATGAACTGAACAGGATATTCTTTGCCTTTGTATTCTACGATAGCACCCGGCCAAATGATCTTGTTTACTTCAGCGCCGTCTTTTTCGTAACTGATGTTCGAAAATTTCAATCCCTTTTCATCCAGTGCAGCGAAAATTTCTTGACGCTTCTTCTCGTCTGCTTCTTCATACGGATCTATGAATTCATATTCAATCAATCCGTCACTAAGATTGTTGAATTCTGCCAAACGTTCTTCAACGGCTTGTTCCAGACGCTTGTAGTCGGCAGGAAATTCTCCGTGCAAATACACGCGAACGTAAACGGGCTCCTCCAAACTTTCCAACATCTCTAGCGATGTTTTCGAAAGTGAATTTCTCTTTTCGGCAGTAATGTCTAGTTTGAAAAATACAACTGAGGAAAGCAATGCAATGGCGCACAGAATACCCACAGTTAGAAAAAATTGAACAAGGTCGGAATTGCGTTTCTTCATCTATGCAAAAATGCAATGCTTTCCGCGAAATACGAAACTAATTTCAGGAATTGTTAACATGGCCAAGGCTCTTCATCGATGTCTTTCCCAAATTGAAAATAGCATCAAGAATAGACAAGTCTTTTTCGAACGGAAAACGGTCTGCAAATACCTGCGGATAACTCTTCAACTCAACGGGTCTTGTTCCGCGTTGTTTCCATCTTTCAACTTCTAATCCTTTCACGAAGTGAATCTTTGGCTCCGCCAATCTTTCCTCCGGAATCTTTGATTCAATCAATCTTTCGTCAAGAATATTTGATTCAACTAATCTTTCCTTCGGAATCTGGGGAAACCACCTGCATGACCAGTCATGCGCTTTTATGTTAAAATCAAAAAGAAACTTTTCTTCCTTCAGAAAGAGTTCTTCCAATTCGTGTTCAATGAAATCGTACATGGCTGAATTGCCATAGGCACTTCGAATGGCTTGCAAAGTTTTCTTGCCGTTGTATTCTGGACTAATGCGAATGTCGCGAAGAAGTTTTCGTTCACCTCCGGTAGATTCAACAGGAATGGTAAGGGTTTGAACGCCGTTACCCGTGAGTATGTCGAATCGATTTCGGTAGGTTTGCTTCTGAAAGTATTCGTCTTGCCCTAAACAGAAATTCTCATCTGCATACAAAACATACCAGCTCACAGGAGCGAAGCAACACAGCGGAAGTTCGTTCATTCGAAGGTCTTAGTCTACCAAATGGAAAATGCGATCCCAACGAATTTTATTGCTTCCGTGGTAATCCATATTCTCTTTCGAGAACCAAGTGAACACCGCTTTTCCAACAATGTGGTCTTCTGGAACAAATCCCCAGAAACGGCTGTCAGCGCTGTGATGACGATTATCTCCCATCATGAAGTAATAGTTCTGTTTGAACGTATACGTTGCAGCTTCTTGTCCATTGATGAAGATCTTCCCGTCTTTTTCTTGAATGGAATTTCCTTCGTAAGCACCAATCACTCTTCCGTAACGAACGAATGCATCGTGCGACATTTCAATGGTCATTCCCTCAGCAGGAATTGTCAACGGTCCGAAGCGATCGCTGGTCCATGCGTTGAACGGATAGTCAGCAGAGTTCGGATAAATAGAAAGCGAGTTATCAGAAGAAGTGTCTTGGAATTGAACCACACTCGGGAAATCGCTCGACATTCCGCGCATTCTATTTGCTTCGTCTGTTGTTAATGGAACAAGCAGTTCATTGCCTTCTTGATTCGCTATTTGCAATTCACTGTTCAACTTGCCAAAGTCGCGTTGAAGTTT
>JBDLUS010000024.1:0-10903 GCA_039805165.1 Bacteroidota bacterium
AAGAGCACCTTTGTAAGCTTCGATATCCAAAACCGCGAATCCAGCTTGACCTAATTTGTATTCTTCAGAGTAGTCTACTGTAACTGTGCCTGTTGCATCTGTGATGAAGGTCGTGTCTAAAGCGATAGCGTTCGGTGGTGGAGGTGTTTGTGACGGTGAACCGTACAAACGAACTGTAGCACCTTGAACCGGGTCGCCGTTCGAATCAACAACGTGCACAACTGCAATGGTTGGTTCCTCTTTAACGCATGAGGTTAAAGTCATTGTTGATGCAACTAAAAATAAAATTCCAAAAACAAATTGAAAAGTTCGTGTAGCCTTCATAGACGTTTGCTTAATTTTGTAGCCGATTAATCGGTTAAGTATCACAAATTAAAGAAAAAAAAATGAATTCACGTCTATCTTTTTGGGGTTTCGCCATTTTTTCTTTCCTTCTATTCTTGAATGCAACAGGATGTAAATCGCAAGAACCCGTAAACAATGGCAATTCTAATTTGACAATCGGAGAGCCTGTACCTATTGAAAACAAAGACAATCAAACAAATAACAACATGCAAACAGATCACACCAACACACGTATTAAGGTAAGCACTTCACTAGGCGATATGGTTATTCGTCTTTATGACGAGACCCCACAGCACAGAGATAATTTCATCAAGTTGGTGGAATCTGGTTTCTACAACGATTTATTGTTCCACCGTTGTATTCGCGGCTTCATGGCTCAAGGCGGTGATCCGAACAGTCGTGGTGCTGCAGCAGGTGCGCAATTGGGTATGGGCGGTCCTGGATATACCATTCCAGCTGAATTCAATTCAAACTTCATTCATAAGAAAGGTGCTTTGGCAGCTGCACGTCAAGGTGATTATGTAAATCCTACTAAATCATCAAGCGGAAGCCAATTTTACATTGCTCAAGGTCAAGCCATGACTGATGCGCAGATCAATCAAGTTGAGCAATATGTGAAGCAAAAGAATCCAAATTTCGCTTACACACCGGAGCAACGCGAGGTGTATAAAACCATTGGTGGTACTGCTCAATTAGATATGGACTATACCGTATTCGGTGAAGTGGTTGAAGGTCTTGATGTTTTAGATAAGATTCTTTCAATGCCTACAGCAGCTGGAGACAGACCGGTTCAAGACATCAGTATGAAAATGGAGGTGATCAAGTGAGTTTAGTTGAGCAAATTGAGCAACTAAAACTCGACGTTGCTGCAACCCAACTCAACTCTGCTGAAGAAGTAGAGAACTTCCGCGTGAAATATCTGGGAAGGAAGGGAATCTTGAACGATTTGTTCGAGGCATTCAAAGCCATTCCCAATGAAGAGAAGAAGGCGGTTGGTGCGGTGATGAACGGATTGAAATCTTCTGTTCAAGAAAAAATAGACGAGTCTTCAGCCTTGTTCAGCGCGAAGAAAGGAAATGTTGAAGTTCCTGATTTCACTCGTCCATATGGCGAATGGAGTCATGGAAGCAGGCACCCACTGCAGTTGGTGCGCGAAGAGATTCTTTCCATTTTTGAACGCATGGGATTCAGTGTTGAAGATGGCCCAGAGATCGAAGACGATTGGCATGTATTCTCAGGATTGAATTTCTCTCCAGAGCATCCTGCTCGCGACATGCAAGATACTTTTTTTGTGGAAGGTCAGCCAGATACGGTCTTGCGCACACACACCAGCAGTGTTCAAGTTCGTGTAATGGAAACCACCAAGCCACCGATTCGTATTGTTATGCCAGGAAGGGTATACCGAAACGAGGCTATTTCAAGTCGCGCACATTGTCAATTCCATCAGATTGAAGGGTTGTATATCGACGAAGGAGTTTCTTTCGCAGATATGAAGCAAGTGTTACAAATGTTTACCGAAGCTTTTTTTGGAAAAGCGAAGATCCGATTGAGACCTTCATACTTCCCATTCACCGAGCCAAGTGCTGAAATGGATGTGTATTGGGGATTGGAAACTCCTGCCGACCATAGAATAACAAAAGGAACTGGGTGGTTAGAGATTATGGGCTGCGGAATGGTAGACCCGAATGTTTTGGCTGCATCTGGAATAGATCCTGAAAAGTATTCTGGGTTCGCATTTGGTATGGGCATCGAGCGCATCGCTATGTTGAGATACGGAGTCGATGACTTAAGACATTTCTTCGAAAACGATATGCGCTTCTTGAGTCAATTCAAGAAAACCATATAGTATTTTTTACAATAAGATAGTGTACATTGTACACTTTTTACAGGAAGTCTTTTTGTACAAGGCCTTCCTAACTATATTTGCAAGTAACAAAAAATTATGGCAACAGCGTCTAAGTCAACTAAAAAAGCCTCTACCGTTACAGGAGAGCGCTTTACGAAAGCAACTTACCTGAAATGGTATCGTGAAATGCTCTTGATGCGCAAGTTCGAAGAGAAGTGCGGTCAGTTATATATTCAACAAAAATTCGGTGGATTCTGTCACTTGTACATTGGGCAAGAGGCGGTTCTTTCTGGAATGATGGAGGCCATTAAGCCAACAGATAAAGTTATTACAGCCTACCGCGACCACGCTCATCCACTTGTAATGGGTTCTGATCCGAATAGAGTTATGGCTGAGCTTTACGGTAAGGCAACTGGACTTTCAAAGGGAAAGGGTGGATCAATGCACATGTTCGACAAAGAGAAAAATTTGTTTGGTGGACATGGTATCGTAGGCGCTCAAATTCCTATGGGAGCGGGTATTGCTTTCGCTGATAAGTATCGCGGTGAAGACCACGTCACTGTT
Source organism: Bacteroidota bacterium (assembly GCA_039805165.1). GTDB lineage: Bacteria > Bacteroidota > Bacteroidia > Flavobacteriales_D > Sanyastnellaceae > CAIZGX01. Next base: position 2,756 of record JBDLUS010000024.1, read on the forward strand.
TGTTTCTTCGGAGACGGCGCGTCACGTCAAGGTGCATTGTACGAGACGTTCAACATGGCAATGACTTGGAAGATTCCATGCATTTTCGTTATTGAAAACAATCAGTATGCAATGGGAACTTCAATCGAACGTACCTCGAACGTGACCGATTTGAAAACATTAGGCGCTAGCTTTGAAATGCCTTCAGAGTCAGTAGACGGAATGAATCCAGAGGCTGTTGCTGAAGCATTCGACAGAGCAGTTGCAAGAGGCAGAGGAGGTGAAGGTCCAACATTGTTAGACATTCAGACCTACCGCTACAAAGGACATAGTATGAGTGATCCTCAGAAGTACCGTACCAAAGAAGAGGTTCAAGAGTATATTGAAAAGGATCCAATTGAATTTGTATTGCGAAAGATTCGCGATAACAAATGGATGACTGAAAAAGAAATTGAAGCGGTTGAGGAAGAGATTAAAGCAGTAGTTCTTGCTTCTGTTGAATTCGCAGAGAATTCACCACTTCCAGAAAAAGAAGAAATTTATAAAGATGTATATTCTCACGACGATTACCCTTACGTAATCGACTAATAAAAAAATTATGGCTGAAATAGTTCGTATGCCCAAGTTGAGCGATACCATGACGGAAGGAACCGTTGCGGCATGGCACAAGAAAGTGGGAGATAAAGTTAAAAGCGGTGAGTTGTTGGCGGAAATTGAAACCGACAAGGCTACCATGGAATTTGAATCTTACGTAGACGGAGTTCTTCTTTACATTGGTGTAGAGAAAGGAAAGACCGTAGCTGTAGATGCATTGTTAGCGGTATTCGGAAAGGAAGGTGAAGATGTGTCGGATATCGTTGCTGCAGAAGGCGCTGCTCCTGCAGCGAAAGAAGAAGCTACGGTTGCAGCACCAAGTGCTCCTGCACCAGTTGTTGAAGCACCTAAGCCAACTGCTCCGGTAGCAGTTGCTCCTGTTTCAGCTCCTGCATCTGCACCTAAGCCAGTTAACGACGGTCGCATGCGCGTAAGTCCATTGGCGAAGAAGTTAGCTGAAGACAAAGGATTACCACTTCAATACATTCCTGGTTCAGGGGATGGTGGAAGAATTGTAAGAAGAGACATCGATGCATTTATGGCAGGTGCTGCCGTTCAATCTGCTAATGCAGTTGAGTCATACACTGAAGAGAATGTTTCTCAAATGCGTAAGACCATCGCTCGTCGTCTTGCTGAAAGTAAATTCACAGCTCCGCATTTCTATTTAACGATGGAAATTGATATGGGCAGAGCAGTTGAAGCGCGTGCAGCAATGAACGCAGCAACTGGATCTAAAGTATCGTTTAACGACATGGTTATCAAAGCCACGTCATTGGCATTGAAACAACATCCGAAAGTAAATTCATCTTGGAGAGGAGATACCATTCGCTACAATCACCACGTTCACATGGGCGTTGCAGTTGCAGTTGATGAGGGATTGTTGGTTCCTGTAGTAAGATTCTCAGACACCAAGACTTTGGCTCAAATTAATCAAGAAGTAAAAGTATTCGTAGACAAAGCGAAGAACAAAAAACTTCAACCTTCGGATTGGGAAGGAAACACCTTCACCATTTCTAACTTAGGAATGTTCGGCATTGAAGAATTCACTGCTATTGTGAATCCGCCAGACGCATGTATTCTTGCTGTTGGTGCTATTCGCGAAGTTCCTGTTGTGAAGAATGGAGCGGTAGTTCCTGGACACACCATGAAGTTGACTTTAAGCTGCGATCACCGTGTAGTAGATGGAGCATCTGGATCTGCCTTCCTTCAAACCTTAAAGGCGATGTTGGAAGAACCTGTGTTGATGTTCATCTAAAAAGAAATTCTATAAATGAAAAAGAGCACCGCGGTGCTCTTTTTTTATGGTGATAAAGAATGATTATTTCTTTACAAATCTCTTTGTGATCACATTACCATTAACGTTCACGCTCAACAAATAGGTTCCAGCTTGAAGGTTATTCACGTCAACATTTTGTTGTTGCGCACCTGGAAAACGGTTTGATGAATCTGAATGTACCTGCTTTCCTGTTAAATCATAGATGGTATAAGTAACCTTTGAAGATTGCTCAAGTGAATAGTTTACTGTGATGTTTTCAGTTGCAGGATTTGGATAGAATGAAAATGTGAACGCAGTTTTCACTTGCTCCTGAACGTTTACACCAGCAGGGGTAACAACTTGAGAAGCATTGTAAATATAATCACCTGTTTTCATGCCATTGTTGTTGGTTGCATTACCCGCGTAATAGATGGTAACGGGCCCAACATCTGTAGCAGGAGCGGTCCAGGTAAACGTGAATGAATGTGAGTTAGCCGTTGCACCCGCATTCATGTTGTGAACGATGTTCTTCCTCGAGTTTCCTGCGATGGTTGCGTTTTTAGTAGTTGTACCAGTGCCTGGAACAAGGTTTCCAGCATTTGCACCTGACGGAAGCAACGCCTCAAGCCCAATTCCGAACAAAGATCTCCCTTGTTGAGATACAGTAGCAGTTAGCGTATACGTTTGTCCTGGAGTGTATTCCCAGTTCACTAAATCAGTTGACGTCAATGTTACCGAACCGCCCATAGAATTGTCTGTACTTCCGGTGTGACAATTCGATTGACTGCAGGTTTGTTCTCCTGGAGAGCCCGTAGCACCTGCTTTTCCGTTGTCAGATTCAATTCCAGCGAAGAAAAGCATTCCAGCTGTTCCCAATGCAAAAGTTAGATGGTAGAATTTTTTCATGTGTTAAATATAGGCTATCAAAATAAATTGGCTTCCGAAGAAGCCAATTTTATAATTAAAATTTTTATCCTTTCTTTTATCCCCAAGAAGCAATCTTCTCAGCCTTGTATTCTCCCGCTGCTAACTTCTCACGTACTTTCGAAAAACACTCAATGGTGTAACGAACGTCTTCTAACGTGTGCACCGTTGTTGGAATTAGACGCAACATAATTACATCTTTCGGAACAACCGGATATACTACGATAGAGCAGAAGATTCCGTATGTCTCGCGCAATTCAACAGTAACGTTAGTTGCTTCGCCTAAAGAGCCTTTCAAAAATACTGGAGTAACAACACTGTTGGTATGTCCAATATCGAACCCGGCCTCTCTCAAACCGCTTTGAAGCGCACGAGCAATGTTCCACAAGTTGTCTTGTAGTTCAGGCATCGTACGAATCATATCTAAACGCTTCAACGCACCAATTACGATTGGCATTGGAAGAGCTTTCGCAAAGATTTGCGAACGCATGTTGTAGCGTAAGAACTCAATTACGTGCTCCTCAGAAGCAACGAAAGCTCCTACTGTCGCCATTGCTTTTGCAAAGGTTCCGAAATAAACGTCGATTTGATCTTGAACTCCTTGGAACTCGCCAGCACCGCGTCCGTCTTTTCCAATTGAACCGAATCCATGAGCATCGTCAACGAATAAGCGGAAAGGAATTACTTTTTTGAATTCAACAATCTCTTTCAATTTTCCTTGGTCACCTGCCATTCCGAAAACTCCCTCAGTCATAACCAAGATACCGCCACCGGTTTGATCTGTAACACGCTTCGCTTGATTTAACATCTTTTCGAAGCTCTCCATGTCGTTGTGTTGGAAAACGAAACGCTTTCCTTGGTGAAGACGAACACCGTCTACCATACACGCATGGCTTTCACTATCGTAAACAACTACGTCGTGTCTTCCAACAAGCGCCTCAATTGCAGACATGCAACCTTGGTATCCGAAGTTCAACAAAAACGCATCTTCTTTGTGCATGAATTCAGCAAGTTCTTGCTCGAGTTGCTCGTGATATTTGGTTTGACCAGACATCATGCGCGCACCCATTGGGTATGCCATTCCCCATTGCGCAGCTGCGTCTGCATCTGCTTTACGAACATCGGGATGATTCGCCAAACCAAGGTAGTTGTTCAAACTCCAAGTCAATACTGGTTTACCACGGAACGTCATGTGAGCGCCGATTTCACCTTCTAATTTTGGGAAGGTAAAGTAGCCATGAGATTCTTTCGAGTGCTGACCAAGGGGCCCTCTGTTGTTCTTGATTTTTTCAAATATATCCACTGTCGTAAAATTTTAGAAATACAAAAATAATGAGGAATTCTCTATTGTGACCTGCGAATTATCATCTTGTGAACAGACGATTGTGATTCTTTTGCCGTTACTTGACCGCAAAACCCTATTTTTGCGCTGGAAATGAAAAGATTTATAGTCCTCTTATTTATTGTCGTAACTGCGGTTTCGGGTTGTACTGAATACAGTAAAGCCTTAAAGGAAACGGATCCTGTTAAGAAAATGGCGAATGCCAAGAAGTATTACGAGGAAGGAGAATGTTACAAAGCCTTGCCCATGCTGGAAGAGCTAATTGGCTTGACGCGCGGAACGCAGCAGTCGGAAGAGGTTTATTATTATTTTGCAAAGACTCATTATTGTCTGAAAGACTATTACATGGGGAATTATTATTTCAAATCCTACGCAAAATCGTTTACAACAAGTCCGAAGGCTGAAGAGTGTCTTTTCATGGCTGCACTCTGCAGCTACAAGCTTTCTCCTTCTTACACCTTGGATCAGACAGACTCTAAGACCGCTGTCGATGAATTACAGTATTTCCTCGATCAATATCCGAACAGTGCTTTGCGCGATTCAGCGAATCATATGATTCGCGATTTGAATTTTAAGATTGAAAGGAAGGACTTTGAAGTTGCTCAATTATATGTTCAAACCATGAAGTACAAGGCTGCATCAAGCAGTTTACAAGAGTTTTTGAAGAAATATCCCCAGTCGGCATACCGCGAGCAAGCGATGCTTTTGATTATTGAAAGCAAGTTTTTATTGGCTGAAGGAAGCATTGACACAAAGAAATTGGAACGTTATAGAGAAACAATGGAATCTTATATTACCTTTGTATCCGCTTTTCCAAAAAGTAAATCCTTAGATAGTGCTGAAGATTACTATCTTAAGAGTGAAAAAATGGTGGTGAAACTAACGACTAAATAGAATTATTATGAGCAACTATAAAAACTCAACTGCTGCTAAAACAACCATCACTCGCAATACAAGCGAGTTGTATGAAAAGGTTGACGGAAACTTATTTGAAACCATAGTTCTTTTGAACAAGCGTACTTCTCAAATTGCTCGTGAAATGAAAGAAGAATTGAGCCAAAAGTTGGAAGAGTTCGGAAGCAACCAAGACAACTTGGAAGAGGTTTTCGAAAACCGTGAGCAAATTGAAATCTCTCGTCACTACGAAAGACTTCCGAAAGCACATAGCATTGCTATTCAAGAATTGGAAGAAGGAAAAGTATTTTTCCGTTACCCAGAAGACGAAAAATAAAATTGAATTGAATTCTATAAAACCCCGAATTTTCGGGGTTTTTTTATTAGGTTTACTCCGTGTTGAAAGGAAAAAAAATAGTGCTTGCCGTTACCGGATCGATTAGTGCCTACAAGGCGCTTTTCTTGCTGCGTTTACTCGTTAAGGAAGGAGCGGAAGTGAAGGTTATCATGAGCAAATCGGCTCACGATTTTATTCAACCACTTTCATTCAGCACATTGTCTAAACACCCTGTGTGTTCTGATTTCACTGAAAGTGAATTGAACGGCGTTTGGAACAATCACGTTGAAATGGCCCTTTGGGCAGATCTTATTCTTGTCGCACCCTGCACGGCGAACACGCTTGCAAAGTATGCTTCTGGTATGTGCGATTCGTATTTGTTAGCAGTTCTCATGAGTGCACAGTGTCCGTTATTTTTCGCTCCGGCAATGGATCATGATATGATGGAGCATGCAGGAACACAAGATAACTTGAAGCGCATTGCTGCTATGGGTTGCACTGTTCTTGCTCCCGGATATGGTGAATTAGCAAGCGGATTAATTGGTAAGGGAAGACTATCTGAACCCGAAGAAATTTTAAGCGTTGTTGTTTCTCATTTCAATCCGAATCAACGATTGAAAGGGCTTAGCGCTATGGTGAATGCGGGTCCGACTTACGAAGCAATTGATCCTGTTCGTTTTATTGGAAACAGATCGAGTGGAAAAATGGGTATTGCTATTGCTCAAGCCCTTCGCACCCAAGGAGCGGATGTTACTTTGGTTTTAGGTCCCGTTCACGAAAGTGTTCCAGATGGAATAAAAATTATTCGTGTGGAAAGTGCCAAAGAAATGTTCGAGGCATGTACTCACGTTTTTCAAAACTCCGATATAGCCGTTCTTGCCGCAGCTGTTGCGGACTATCGTCCGGCAAATGTGAGCACTGAGAAAATAAAGAAGAAAGATTCGCCGTTAGAGCTGCGCTTGGAAGAGACAGAAGACATAGCAGCGGCTTTGGGCAAGAGTAAGAACGCGAATCAAAAATTGATTTGCTTCGCCTTGGAAACAGAGAATGAAGAGGCTCATGCGCTTTCAAAACTGCAACGTAAGAATGCCGATATGCTGGTGTTGAATTCACTCAGAACCGAGGGTGTTCATTTTGGTTCAGACAACAATGCAGTTACTCTTTTTCATTCCAACGGAAGTAAAAAAGAAATATCTTTAAAATCGAAATCGGAAATAGCACAAATTATTTCCAATGAAATAGCCGACCTCTTTCAATGAAAAAAAGCATAGCATACTTCATTTTATTTTTTCTCTCATTTCCTTCATTTGCTCAGGAGTTGAATTGCGATGTGAAAATTATTCCACCACGAATTATGATTTCAGGTCCGGAAGTTTTTCAAACAATGGAGCGTGCAATTGAAGAGTTTTTAAATGGAAGGAAGTGGTCGAAAGACCAATGGCAACAGGAGGAGCGTATTCCATGTACCATTCAAATTACCATTGAAAAACAAAACAGTCAGCGTGATTTCGAAGGGACCATTCAAGTTGGATCAAGTAGACCTGTTTACAATTCAGATTACAAGACACCACTGGTTTCCATTAACGATCGCAACTTGGCATTTCAGTTTCAAGAAAACACGCAATTGCAATGGTCACCCGATCAGCACAGAGATAATTTAAGCAGCGTGCTCGCTTTTTATGCATTGTATATCCTAGCGAGCGATTACGATTCTTTCGCACCAGAGGGTGGAACAGATTATTTCTTGCTTTGTCAAACTGTGGTAACCAATGCACAAAACGCCCCTGAGCCAGGATGGCGCTCGAGCGGAGAGAAGGGTCAGCAAAATAGATACTGGTTAATCGAGAATATTCTTACAGAAACCTTCAGCCCTCTTCGCGAAGCGAGTTATACCTATCACCGTCAAGGTTTAGATAAGATGTACACCGAACGCGCAACTGCAACGAACAATATTATTGACGCGTTAAACGGATTAAACAACATTCATAAGATTAAGCCGTCGTCTTATAATATGCAGGTCTTTTATTACGCAAAAGGCGATGAGATTGTGAATATATTCAAGCCATTGCCCGATGAACAAAAAACGCCAATCGCTGAATTGTGTAAGCGTTTAGATCCGGGTAACATTGCGAAATACGATCGTATTTTACAGAAATAGGCATAACTTTTTTCGTCAATAAATAGGGCATAGCACTAAATTCGCTTCATGCTAAAATCGCTTCACATTCGTAACTATGTCCTTATTGAATCACTGCACGTGAATTTCAATAAGGGTTTCGTTGCCATTACTGGTGAAACCGGAAGTGGAAAATCGATTTTATTGGATGCTTTCGCACTGCTTTTAGGCGACCGTTCAGATGTGAAAAGTATTCGCGTAGGCCAGGAGAAATGCACTGTTGAAGCGGTATTCGCTATTTCGAAGGCACGTTTCGAAACGTTTTTTCAAGAGCATGATTTAGATTTTTCTGAAGAAACTGTAGTTCGGAGAGAAGTAAACAACAAAGGGAAAAGCAGAGCCTTCATTAACGACACTCCGGTTACGTTAACAGTACTTAAGCAATTCACTGAACAGGTGGTTGATCTGCATTCACAACATGAAAATGCGCTGCTGTTTAGAAAGGCGTTTCGTTATGAAATGGTTGATGCGTTTTCGAAGTCGAAGGAAGTTTGGACGTCTTACAAAACGAGTTTTTTGAAGTGGCGTCAGACGCAGGAAGAGTTAGAGAATTTGCATGTTCAATTGAACAAGGAAAAGGCAACAGAGGATTATCGTTTGTTTCAATTGAACGAATTGTCTCAAGAAGATTTTAGTGCATACGATGT
>JBDLUS010000025.1:0-7601 GCA_039805165.1 Bacteroidota bacterium
GTTACTTCATGAATAAGTCTGTATCTCTCTATGGTTCTGTGGCTCGTTCAGGAAAAGAACCCAATCGAAATGACTTTGTAGATGCGCCTTTCGGTAGAACTCCACAAAATGAATACATGACCGATTATGAAGCTGGTTTTCATTTCGAGAACGATAGATTGTTTCAATTTGATGTGAATGTTTACTCCATGAATTACAACAACCAGTTGGTGTTAACAGGTGCTGTAAACGATGTAGGTGCTCCCCTGAGAACCAATGTGGCTAAGTCTTATAGAAGAGGTGTCGAGTTGAGTTCCACCGCTTACTTTAATCAACAGCGTCTGAAGGTGAATGGAAATATAACGTTGAGTGAGAATAGAATCTTAGATTTCCAAGAGCGCATATTCAATTACGATACGTATGCGGAAGAAGCGATTGCCCGAGGTACTACCAACATCGCTTTCAGCCCGAATATTGTTGCTGGATTAACGGCGCAATATCAAGTGTTTCCGCACGGATGGCGCATGACAATGAAGCCGGTGAGAAAGCAATTGTACTTGTTATTCAATGAAAAGTTTGTTGGGGAACAGCATCTAGATAATACAGGAAGTAGCACCGCTGTTATCACTGCTTTTGCCGTTTCAGATTTCGGTATTCAATGGGATTCGAAATACGGTCCAAAGCCTTCAGTGAAGATAACTTTTTGGGTCAACAACGCTTTCAATAGAATGTATGCGAGCAACGGTTACGCCTTTTCATACATATACGGAAGCACAGTAACAGAGCGTTTTTATTATCCGCAAGCGGGAAGAAACTACATGTTGAATTTCGCCTTCGAAATAAATTAACGAATCGTCACAGAAGAATTTTTCCCGTCCATACTTACCGTCACGTGTTCCTTCAGTGTGGTGGATAATTTTAATCCAACAAAATCTGCTTTGATTGGAAATCTGCGGTGCTTTCGTTCCACGAGAACTGCCGTGGTTAGGCGATGTATTTCTTGCGAAACAAGGAATGATGCGGCGTGCATAAGTGTTTGACCAGAATTGAATACGTCGTCAATTAGCACCACGCATTTATTCTTAAGTAAAAGGGGGTTGGAAAGATGAACACTTCCAATTGGATTTTCTTTGGAGATTTGAATGCTGCTTTTTTCGCAAGGAATGGAAACAATTTGAGAAACCAATTCAAACAATCTGTTTGATACGGCAGCTCCGTTTTCTTCAATGCCAATGAAAACAATATTCTTTTCGTTGTAATGACGCTCGGCTATTTCATAAGCCATGCGCGTTAGCTTTTGCTCTATTTCTTCAGCGGTGAGTAATTCAGAATTTTGCATGCTCAAAATTACACTTTTTTGGTGTGAATTGTTTCAATTCTAATTTTAGTAAGAATAGAATAGATACATTCGTAAAAAAAACGACTATGCCACTTTACATTATACTCGTAATTGCCGCCCTACTTATTTTTTCCGGATTGAAGACAGTTCAGCAAGGTAATGTTGCTGTTGTTACTGTTTTCGGAAAGTATAGACGCGTGCTTCGTCCAGGATTGAATCTACTTATCCCATTTGTTGAAACCATATTCAAGCGCATTTCTACACAAAACAGATCTGTTGAGTTAGAGTTTCAAGCCGTTACGATAGATCAGGCAAATGTTTATTTCAAAAGCATGCTTCTATTTTCTGTTCAAGACGACGCAGAGGATAGCATTAAAAAAGTAGCCTTCAAGTTCATCGATGAGAAGAGCCTCATGCAAGCGCTCATTCGCACTATCGAAGGTAATATCCGCGCATTTGTTGCCACAAAGAAGCAAGCCGAAGTATTGTCGCTTCGCAATGAAATTATTGATCATGTAAAAGAGCAAATTGATAATGTCATTGAAGAATGGGGATATCATTTGCACGACTTACAAATAAATGATATCACTTTCGATGAGGCTGTTATGCGCTCCATGAGTCAGGTGGTTGCTTCTAGCAATTTAAAGGCTGCAGCAGAGAATGAAGGACAGGCCCTTCTTATTACAAAGACAAAAGCTGCCGAAGCAGATGGAAACGCAATAAAGATCGCTGCTCAGGCGGAAAGGGAGGCTGCTCAGTTGAGAGGTCAAGGGGTGGCATTGTTCAGAGAAGAGGTGGCAAAGGGTATGCAGAATGCGGCAAGAGAAATGCAGCAAGCGAATCTAGATACCTCCATGATTATGTTTTCAATGTGGACTGAAGCAATCAAGAATTTCGCGGAATACGGAAAAGGGAATGTCTTGTTCTTAGACGGTTCACCAGATGGAATGCAAAAGGTTATGAAACAGATGATGGGAATGGATACGCTTCTAGATACTTCGAAGAAATCTTCAGGCCAACACGAATAAGGCGGAGAAGATAATCGAGATAAGTCCAAAAGTGATAATAAGTAGTCTCTGAAAGTGAACTGCTCTTCTTTCCGAAATAAGATGGTTGAGTGAGTTTTGAAGGCCTTCTGTTGAAGCGCTCTTGTCGTTCAGTTTTTGTATGCAAAGCTTCAGTAAACTTTTGTCTTTGGAAATTATGGCCTTGGCAGCAAGTTGCCTGTATTGACGCACACTAATTTCGTTCAGTAACGTTTCAAACTCTTCTTTTTCGTGGTGTGTTATATTTTTTGAACAAGCGATAATCGCTTTTTCAGCACTTTCGAGGTCACCCTCTTCGAGCCAATGTTTAACTTCCTGAATTCGATTCATTTTACATTAAGAATTTTCGCAATAGAATAATTATTCATGTTTTAAGTCGATAAACCCACTGTGGGGTTTGCCATAAACGCATAAATTCAAACAGATGAAAACTTGAGTTTATGTTGAGAAATAGTTCATGAAAAATAACACCTTTCCTTTGCGAATATTTGCTGCGAAGATAATTGTCTGAAAAGGTAAATAAATGAATTAATTGTAAAGGAATGTGGTAATTATTCATTTTTGGACTCTAATAATGGAAGCCCGATTTTCGAAACTAAGAATACGAGTCAAGTTGAGTTGTTTATTAGATGGAATGTTTTGAAATGAAGGTTTTATGGTCAATTGGTTAATACTGTTTTCGAAAATACGTTTTCACCTTCAAATGAATAGCATTAATCCAGCAAAAAGAAAGAGCAGTAATCCGAAAGTAACAATTAGAAATTTTTGGAATCTCAGAGTTCTTCTTTCTGATACTATTTGATTGAGTGAGTTTTGAAGTCCTTCAACTGGTGCGTTCTTTTCTTTCAGTTTTTCAATACATATGGTGAGAAGACTTTCATCTTTGGATATCACAGCTTTTCCGGCAAGTAGTCTGTAGTGTCTGACACTAATTTCGGATAGCAGTTGTTCAAATTCTTCTTTTTCGTGAGGATGCAGATCGTTACTACAGTTTTGAATTGCCTTTTCTGCACGGTAGAGGTTACCCTCTTCAAGCCAATGTTTAATTTCCTGTACCCGATTCATCTTGATTGAATTTTTGCAAATCAATCATTTTGAGAAGCCGGTTGCTACACAAATCGAGTGAAATGGGTTCGGAGATGTGTTTTCACCTATTTCAGTTGTGTAAATTACTAGTATTCAGTCTTGTAACGTCAATGAGTTTCTGAGGAGTTTCACCTATTTAGAGACTTCTGAATTGATTGAAACATCGTTTGCTTTAAGCTTGTTGTTCATTTTGTACACGAACATGCGCTTATCTGTTTCCTGTCTTTCTCTATTGAAGGCTTCTTCTTTGAAACCAATTTGATTGAAGAATGAATTCAATCTCTTTATACACTCGGCTCTTTGCTTCTTTTGGTTTTCGGGTTGTTTGTTTTCTAAACCTAACCAGTCGTTTAATTCAATGGTAGTCGCATCTTGTTCGGTGAATTTCCGAATAACAATGTAATCGGCTGAATCGATAGGGTACATAGCACCTTCGAAAACGACAGTGTTCAAAATGGAAAGGTCAAGTTTGTCCGAAGAATGGAAATTCGAAATTTCTGAGTAGATTTTGATTGAAGATCTTTTTCTAGTGTAAAAGAAGAAAATAAGAAATAGTCCGAAGGCAAATCCGAGAGCACCCAAGAGCATAGAAAATTTGAACGAAACGGTTGGCGCTGCTCTGTCCAATAGATCCGAAGATTCCAAAGGTTGACCGATTGCCTTTTCCCACGAGATAGAATCGACAATATCCAGTGTTTCCATATCAAGAATTTTAAGTCCGTAGGAATCGGAATAAACTTGTTCATTGGAGGGTAGTTCTTTGAAGAATCGGAATAATCTACTGTTGTTTTTCGAATTGTAAACGTTGTAGTTCAGTGTTTCAAAATTGAGAAACAAAGCGGTTGAATCTGTGCTAATGGGTTGCACAAAGCATCCTACACTTCCGGCCAAAGAAGAAAGGCGGTAGTGCAAATGGTATTTATCAATTAAAACCGAACTTAGTTTGCCAATGTTTTCCCATTTCATTTTGAGCAAATCAATTTTATACAGGCTGTCTAGAAATATTCTCTGCTCTCCTGTAGATTGGTTGTAAATACAATTTCCAAAGGAATAAAGAGAGTTCTCTTTTCTGTTAAAGAAGGCCAGGTTACCATTGAAGGGAAGGTCTCTGTCACTCGGCTTAATTTGCCAGTCGCCCAGATGCTCATGAAAATAAACAAACATTCCATGGCTTCTCCAGAAACCGTAACCACCATATTTCATTAAAGTTCCGTTACAATCGAAAAGAAACGCATTGTAGTGATATCCCTCCAATCGTGTGCTATCAATTCTTTTCCAAGTTCCATTTTCTTCCGTAAAAACTTGGCCATCACCATTTCCTATGGCATACCACTTTCCACGAGAAAGTATGAGTTGATAGTTGTTGTTAGGCTTGGCTTGTCTGGCTGAATCTAATGTAAAGAAGTTAACAAGCTCGCGATTGGGCTTTAGGTGTTTCAATTTTTCAGGCACACTTTCCTGAGCGCTTGAAATCAAGCAATAAAAAGTTAACCAGAATAAAAAGAATATACCTTTCATTTCCTAAGCGCAAAGGCCAAAGGTAATTTAGGTCGAAAGTAAATTCAGAAATGTTAAAAACTAAATGTGATGTTTATTTCTTTTTTGTTTCCAATAGAATCATTCCGCTTAGAGCGAAGAGCATAATTGAAAAGAGCAAATGCAGCGGTTGCAGCGCTATGGGTAGGCCTAAATAGGCAAGGCCTATACCGAAAAGAATTTCAAATCCAATTACAACGAACAAAAACAAAAATTTTCTTGGTTTTATTTGAAGGCGGTTGTACTGAAGGTACATCATTATTGTCAGAATGACAATAAGGATTGAAAAACTTCGATGTATTTTGAAACCCACTGGTAGATTATCTACAATGAAGTTTCGTGCAACACCATTTTCAAGGAGTAAGTCAACAGATTCTCTCACTTGTGTACCAAGTAATAGTTGAACCAAGTGAATTAAAAAGAAAAATGAAAGGGCTTTACGAAGTGTTGAAGGTATTGTGTAATTACCTGTTTCATTGGTTCTGCGAATGAGGAATAACAGGCTTAATAAAATACCTAATGAACCAACCATGTGTAAAGTAATGGTTGAAGTGTTCAAGTTTTTGTCAACGACCATTTTACCCAACCAGGCTTCGAAAAGAATCATGACAATGGCGAATACTGAATACAGAACCGGCCAATAGTCGTTTGATTTTTTGTAATAGAGCAGTGCGAAGAATGTCATCACGAGAATTGGCAATCCCAATAGTCCCGTGAGGAGACGATTGATGTATTCCGTCCAAGTGTGAAATGCATTGAACTCTGCGTATTGATGCTTTGGATACACTTTTAACGCAGCATCACTTCCGAAATTAGTTTTCCAGAAACCAGAAGAGTAATTGAAATTTTGTTCGGCTATCCAAAGTGTATCATGATAAATAACCATTTGGCCTTTGGAGTATGATCTTCCTTCTTCCAGGGATACGGTAGAAACTTCGGTAGGAGGAATGTAATAGCCGAAGCATTTCGGCCAATCTGGACAACCCATTCCGCTTCCTGTAATGCGGACGAAACTCCCAGCAATAATGATTAAGAACATGCAGATGAGACCAATCTTACCTGCTGTATTCAGTCTTTTTTTGGTTTGTTGAAGGGTGGACATTATGAGGCTTTGTGCGAAATTATTTCAGCTTTCACAACGTGGTATTGACCATCGGCAATGGTGTTAACGATATTTGTCATATCTGTTTCTTTCACCACATTCGGATCGAATTCTACCTTCACAACATTCACATCGCGATCTTCAACGAAGTCTAAAGATGTTGTTACGACGCCATTTAATGTTTGAAGTTCTTTCTGAATTTTTCCGCCGCATCCAGCAGCGCAAGTCATTCCGCTAATTGAAAGAACCGCTTCTGTTTTATTGGTTCCATCGACAACTGTATTTGTTGTTGCGGCTGGCGTTGCTTCTGCGTTTGGCGTTGCGTTGCCGCAAGCGAATAAAACAACTGCCAAAAAGATGTACAATAAATTTTTCATAGTGCGAAGATTAAAAAAAAGGACTTTAACAAGTCCTTTTCTTTTTATTATTAAAGTGATTTTCTAATTAAGTTCAGTGCGCCACCTGCTTTGAACCATTCAATTTGTTGGTCGTTGTAGGTGTGGTTTACAGAGATATTTTCTTTCGAACCATTTTCGTGAACCAATTCTAAAGTCAACGGTGTTCCTGCAGTGAAATTAACCAAGTCAACGAAATTGATTTGATCGTTTTCTTGAATTTTATCATAGTCTGCTTCGTTAGCGAAAGTGAGCGCCAACATACCTTGTTTCTTCAAGTTTGTTTCGTGAATACGCGCAAAGCTCTTAACTAGAATAGCGCGAACACCTAGGTGACGCGGTTGCATGGCAGCGTGTTCACGTGAAGAACCTTCACCGTAGTTGTGGTCTCCCACTACGATTGATGGAACACCAGCAGCTTTATATGCACGTTGAACCGTAGGCACCTCAGCGTATTCGCCGGTAATTTGATTCTTTACTTTGTTCTGCTCTCCGTTGAAGAAGTTAGTTGCACCAATTAAAGTGTTGTTAGCGATGTTGTCTAAGTGACCACGGAAACGCAACCACTGTCCAGCCA
Organism: Bacteroidota bacterium; assembly: GCA_039805165.1. Classification (GTDB taxonomy): domain Bacteria; phylum Bacteroidota; class Bacteroidia; order Flavobacteriales_D; family Sanyastnellaceae; genus CAIZGX01. Next base: position 7,061 of record JBDLUS010000025.1, read on the forward strand.
TAGAGATATGGTCTGTGGTACATTTTCCTTTTGCTTTAATCAATACACGCGCGTTTTCAATGTTCGTTCCGTCCCAATCAGAGAATGGAGCTAACAATTGAAGGCGCTCGCTATCTGTAGCAACTGCTATTTCAATTGCACTTCCATCTTCAGCAGGTGCTTGGTATCCCGCATCTTTCACATCGAAACCAAGTGGTGGTAACTCGAATCCAGTAGGAGCATCGAACATCACTTGTTCACCTTTCGAATTCGTTAACGAATCGGTAAGAGGGTTGAAAGTTAAATCTCCGGCAATTGCTAAAGCAGTTGTGATTTCTGGAGAAGCAACAAATGCCAATGTGTTTGGATTTCCGTCTTGACGGGCAGAGAAGTTTCTGTTGAATGAATGCACAATGGTGTTGCGTTCTTTCTTTTCAGCGCCAGCTCTTGCCCACATACCAATACATGGTCCGCAAGCGTTTGCAAATACTTTAGCACCAATCTTCGAGAAAGTTTCAATTAACCCGTCGCGCTCGATGGTGTAACGAACCTTCTCTGAACC
>JBDLUS010000026.1:0-2714 GCA_039805165.1 Bacteroidota bacterium
AGGGGGAAGGAAACGTGCTGTGGCCGGGGAAGACCAAATGGTTTGCGAAGAGTTCTGGCACCACGAACAGTCGAAGCAAATTCATTCCGATTTCAAATGAAAATTTGGAGGAAGGACATTATAAGGGGGGAAAAGACCTGCTTGCAATATTCTACCAGCTTCGAGATAATGCTGATTTGTTTTCTGGAAAAACATTGATCGTTGGGGGAAGCACCAAGATGAGTGAAGAGGAGGAAAATACCATTGGCGACTTAAGCGGAATTATTATTTCGAATTTACCTTTTTGGGTTGAAATGAAACGCGTTCCTCAGCGAGAGATTTCACTCATGGACAATTGGGAAGAAAAGCTCGATGCTATGGCCATTAACACCATGAATGAAGACGTTCGCGTCCTTTCAGGTGTGCCAAGTTGGACCCTACTCCTACTTCGAAGAATTTTAGAGTTGAAGAAAGCCAAACACATGCATGAAGTTTGGCCCAACCTTCAGATGTATATGCACGGAGGAATAAGCTTCGCACCGTATCGCGAGCAGTTCAACGCTATTCTTCCCAATGGCACAACAGATTATTTCGAAACGTATAATGCCAGTGAAGGATTCTTCGGAATTCAAGATCAATTGAATTCAAATGAAATGCTTTTGATGTTGGATTATGGCGTGTATTACGAATTCATTCCACTCGAAGAATTGAGCAGCGAAAAACCTCGTGCGCTTTCTCTGGAAGAAGTAGAACTCAATCGCGTTTACGCGCTTGTCATAACAACCAATACGGGTCTTTGGAGGTATATGATTGGAGATACCATTCGCTTCACTCACCTCTACCCTTTCCGATTCCGTATTGTTGGTAGGACGAAGCAGTTCATTAATTTAACTGGAGAAGAACTCATGGTTGAAAATGCGGAAGCCGCATTGCGTAAGACCTGCACGCACATGAACATTCACGTTGTGGAATATACCGTTGCCCCTTCCTTCCCGAAAGAAAATGAAACCGCAGCGCATGAATGGTTTATTGAATTTGAAAACAATGATTTCGATTTTGACCGTTTTTGTTTTTTACTGGATGAAAACTTACGCGATGAAAATTCAGATTACGACGCGAAGCGAAACACAAATTTAAATTTAGGATTTCCCATTGTGCACAAGGGAAAGAAAGATGTGTTTTATACTTGGTTGAAGCAACGCAACAAATTAGGCGGACAGCATAAAATACCTAGATTAGCAACGGATCGTGTGTGGTTGGAAGAATTAATTGAATTGAACAAATGAGAAAAACTATCGTTGTAACACTCTGCCTATTTGCGATTGTATTCCGCATACAAGCGCAACATCGCGTGCAGTGTGATGCGCTTGGAAACACTTACGAAATTTATTCAGATCACATAACAAAACACAGTTCCAACTTCAACATAGATTATAGACTGAGTACCTTGCAATACGGGACTTCAGCGCAATTAGATTTAACAAATCCTTTGGTTCCCTTTCTTTTTTTTGAAGATCAAGGTTCGCTCGTTTTTTTAGATAACACCATTAATGTTTTAGAAGAACCTGTGTTTTTAAACGAACGCTTCCAAGGACAAATAACGTGTGTGGCAGGATCGAAAGGAGATGCATTTTGGATTTGGGATGCGAATTCTAGCGCGTTAATCCGCACCAACAGACAATTTGAAGTACTGAGTGAATCTGCGAATTTATCTTATCTCTTGAAGACCACGCTTCAACCCATACAGATTATTGAAAACGGTCAGCACGTTTATTTAATAGATGCTGACAAAGGAATTCTTTTGTTTTCGATATTCGGAAATTTAGAATTACAGACCCAGCACTTTTCCACCCTTGACCCTGTGTACCGTTGGAACGACTGCATTTATTTCCGAATGGAAAACAGGTTGTATGAATGGAAAAATAACGAAGCGGCTCCAACCATCTTGAGTTTATTCGATTTGAACGAATTGAACGACAAAAATACGTGGCTAATATGCAATGGCGAATTGTTCTACATTCAGCGTGAAACGGGGGAAATGCGAAAAATGTCGGTTCTTGAAAACTTAGAGAAATAAGGCTTCGGAAATCCATATTTTTTCTCTACTTTCGAATCTGATTATTACCTAAACGAATTATGCATATAGCTATTGCCGGAAACATCGGTTCAGGAAAAACTACGCTCACGACTTTAATCGCGAAGCATTACAAATACACCGCTCATTTTGAAGAAGTAGATAACAATCCGTACTTAAGTGATTTTTACAAAGACATGCAACGTTGGTCTTTCAACTTGCAAGTATTTTTCTTGCGTAGTCGCTTCAGACAATTGATTGACATTAAGAAGAAGTCGAAGAAGATTGTACAAGACCGCACCATTTACGAAGACGCCTACATCTTTGCTCCGAACTTACACGCAATGGGTCTTATGACCACGCGTGATTTCGAGAACTATACGGACCTGTTTGGAGTTATGGATGAGTTCATTACTCCTCCAGATTTGTTAATCTATTTGAGAGCATCTGTTCCTACGTTGGTTCAAAATATTCAGAAGCGCGGACGTGAATACGAAGAGGCTATTCGCCTTGACTATTTAACTCGTTTGAATGAGCGTTACGAAGCTTGGGTTACGACCTATACCAAAGGCAAGTTGTTGATCATTGACATTGACAATAATCGTTTCCATGAGAACCCTGAAGATCTTGGAACGATCATCAGTGGTATTGAAGCGCAGTT
>JBDLUS010000027.1:0-14722 GCA_039805165.1 Bacteroidota bacterium
AGAAGAACGCTGCTGCAGGTGGACAAGACATGATTGAGAACCCGATCTTGGCTAACTTTAAAGAAGGTTTGTCGATCTTAGAGTACTTCATTTCTACCCACGGTGCTCGTAAAGGTTTGGCCGATACTGCATTGAAAACGGCGGATGCGGGTTACTTAACTCGTCGTCTAGTTGACGTTGCTCAAGACGTTATTATTAACGAAGTAGACTGTGGTACACTTCGCGGATTGAATACAACTGCATTGAAGAAATCTGATGAAGTTGTTGAAAGTCTTCGCGATCGTATCTTAGGTAGAACTTCAGTTCACGATGTATACCACCCAGAAACAAATGAATTACTTGTTGAAGCAGTTCAAGAAATTTCTGAAGAGATTGCAGATGCTATTGAAGCCGCTGGAATTGAAGAAGTGGAAATTCGTTCAGTATTAACCTGCGAAAGCAAGCGCGGAGTTTGTGCGAAGTGTTACGGTCGTGACCTTGCCTCTGCTCGTTTGGTTCAAGAAGGATTGGCTGTTGGTGTTATCGCTGCACAGTCTATCGGTGAGCCAGGTACGCAGTTGACTCTTCGTACGTTCCACACGGGTGGTGCTGCGTCTGGTTCGGCTATTGATTCTGACTTGAAAGCGAAATACGCTGGTATCGTTGAAATCGAAGATCTTCGTACAGTCGAAAGAAAAGAAAACAACGTTACAGTTACTGTAGTTGTTGCTCGTTCTGCTGAATTGAAAATAAACGACGAGAAAACTGGTATCACTATGGCTACTATGAATCTTCCTTACGGTTCGATTCTACATGTTAACACGGGCGATATCGTGAAGAAAAACGATGTGATCTGTGAATTTGATCCGTTCAACAGTGTTATCATCACTGAAGAAGATGGAACAATCAACTTCGACGCAATTGAAGAAGGAATTACCTTCAAGACTGAAGTCGATGAGCAAACAGGTTTCTCTGAGAAAATTATTATTGAGACAAAAGACAAGAAGAAAAACCCAAGCATCGAAGTCGTTCGCGGTAAAGATGTTGTTAAGGTATACTCTCTTCCAGTGGGTGCTCACTTGAACACCGAGAACGGAGTGAAGATTACCAAAGGTAGTATTCTTGCGAAGATCCCTCGTATGGCTGGTCGTGGTGGTGACATCACTGGTGGTCTTCCACGTGTAACTGAATTGTTCGAAGCACGTAACCCATCTAACCCAGCAAACGTTGCGGAAATTGACGGTATCGTTGAATACGGAAAAATCAAACGCGGTAACCGCGAGATTATCCTTCGCTCACGTACTGGAGAAGAGAAGAAATATTTGATCAACTTGGCTAAGCACATCTTAGTTCAAGACGGTGACTTTGTTCGTGCAGGTATGCAATTGTCTGACGGTGCTATCTCTCCTGGAGATATCCTAGACATTCAAGGACCTACTGCTGTTCAAGAATACTTAGTGAACGAAATTCAAGAGGTATACCGTCTGCAAGGTGTGAAAATCAATGATAAGCATTTCGAAGTTATTGTTCGTCAAATGATGCGCAAAGTAGAAATTCTTGATGCTGGTGATACACGTTTCTTACAAGGAAGCACTGTAGATAAAGCAGAATTCATTGATGAAAATGACTTGTTATTCGATAAGGTTGTTGTTACAGAAGCAGGAGACTCTGAGAAGTTCTTAGCTGGTCAGGTTATTACTGCATTGCAATTCAGAACTGAAAACTCTGAGTTGAAGCGTAAAGACAGAGCAGTTATGGAATCTCGTGAAGCCATCACAGCTACTGCTCGTCCTATCCTTCAAGGTATCACAAGAGCTTCGTTGCAAACAGATTCATGGATCTCTGCAGCATCGTTCCAAGAGACTACGAAAGTATTGAACGAAGCAGCTGTACAAGGAAAAACAGACTTCTTGAACGGACTGAAAGAAAACGTTATCGTAGGTCACCCAATCCCAGCGGGTTCTGGTGGACGTCGATTCCAAAAAATGTTAGTAGGCAACAGCGAAGACTTGGTGAACATCATGGCGAAGCGCAATGCCTCTGTAGAAGAAGCATAACACCTTCCCTACTTCAAAACTTAAAAGAGCCGCTTATGCGGCTCTTTTTGTATTGAATAACCTTCTTGTCGTATTTAATCCGAAATGGGTTTAATGAGGCTCTAACTCAACTGTGGGTAATACTTAATCTATTTGAATGCCCAAATCTAACTAGACAATTTATGTATAGAAAAAAAATACTTGGGCGCATCAACATCAACAAAAAAGGGTCGACCAACGGTCGACCCTTCCTCATAAAATAAATCTTTCGAATTACTTTACAAATGTTGTTTGACGCACTGCACCTGCGTTCGATACACTGCGAACAATGTACATTCCAGCAGAAAGCGACTGAGTGTTCAACTGAACTTGTTGAGCGCCTGCAGATAAGTTGTAACGCTCTGTAGAAACTATTTGTCCTTGTGCGTTGAAAATTTCGAATCTTCCTTGCTCAGTTGAAGTGGCGTTCCATTGAATGATTGCTGATTCAGAAACTGGATTTGGGAAAATCATGAAGTCATTTGCTGAAGAAATCTCAGCAACCGCATTGGGGCTTGGCATGGTTCCAACAACATTCAAGGTGAAACCTTGCATGTTAATTCCACCAGGAGTGGTTGATCCGTCTGCGTTTACTGTGAAAGTTACACAATCAGTTGCAGTACATCCGCTAGCGTCAGCGTATGTTGCGCAAACAGTATAAGTTCCAATATTTGTATATACCCATGTTGGGAAAGTTGAAGTTGCAACTCCACCGTCGCCGAAATCCCAAACGATTGATCCGCCAAATACACCAGGCAAATAAATATACACTACAAAGGGGCTGTTGTCTAATGAGTCTGGCACCAACACAATGTCCAATGAACATCCGCCGGTGTTACAACCTTCGTCTACAGTACCGTCGCAGTTATTGTCAGCACCATCGCACACCTCAGTTGCGTTCGGATTAATTGCAGCGTCGTTATCATTACAATCCGCGAAACTATTGAATCCGTCTCCATCATTATCAGTCACTCCACCACCATTGCCCATGTCAATGTTGAAAGTGGTGACTGCACCAAGAACCATTGGACCCGTTGCGCAATTGGTTACTCCATTACAATCTGTTGCACAAACTGTAATGATATAATTTGCTCCGAATGCGTTAATTGATATTGTCCCCATAAATGAAGATCCAGCTGGGTCAGCAGCAAACAACTGAAACGCACCAGCATTGCCAGTTGTAGAGTCTAAATAAGTTCCTGAAACGGTAACTGCGCAATCTGCATTAGAAATAATTACTGAAACAGGCATTCCTTGAGAAAACATTTTTCCAGTGAATGCGAATAACGATAAAACAAGAATGAGTCGAAGTGATTTCATAGTTAACAATTTGAAGCGAAAATAAGACATAATCAAATGTAATTTCGCACTGAAATATTCGTCAATCTATGATTTCCAAAAATCTACATTCTACCGTTATTTTTCTTGTTGCTCTAGCGGGTGCCCTCTCCTCATGTAAGATAACTGCTCCCCTTCCAGAAATGACCGAAATTGAAATACCTATTGGTCCTCCTCAAGGCGTTTCGCACATCAACATTCCAGTTAATATCTCCATTGACCCTATCTTGAAATTCGCGAATGAATCCTCATCCCCCATTATCAGAAATCCTGAATGGCCAAACTATACTTCATTCGGGTCTTGCGATGGTCCGCAAGCCAAGTATGATGTCTTTCGTGAAAATTTAAATGGATATGTAGTTGGAAATAAATTCGTAGTTGGAACCAAAGCTTGGTATGGCATTGAAGGAAACTATTGCACCAATTGCGTTTGGGGTACCTGCGTACATCCTCGTATACCTTTTTCGTGTGGAAGTGGGAACGAAACAAAACGTCGCGTTGAAATTGAATTTGCATCGGTCCTTTCCATGAATGAAAATTACCAACTCATTACTTCAACCTCGCTTACCAAATTGAATCCAATGGATCCTTGCGAATTGACGTTTCTGAAAATTGATATGACCGGTGAAATTATGAAGGCCATTCGTCCCGCACTTCTTGACGTTTGTAAATACATAGACCAGCAGTGCTTGCAAGTAGATTTCAAGAGTTATGCAAATGAAGCCTGGAAGCAACTGAACAGCCAAATGGAAATTCCTGGATATGGTTATTTGACATTCAACGCTTCGAACTTCAAGTTGGGCCCTATGTATGGATATGGAAATATTCTTCAAGTGAACTTGGGTATTGACGCCACTCCTGTGTTAAGTTTAGACAAAAATGAAAACGCCGTTATTCCTCCCCTACCGCCACTCAATGTTCAAAACGAAATGGCTTCAGGATTTCTAATTCAAATGCCCATTAAATCGAGCTACGAAAGTCTTTCCTCCAAAGTGAACGAAATGACCGCTGGCAGCACCTTTGCGAGTGACGACAAAAAGAAGAGTATAACAGTAAAAAATCTCGTACTTTCTGGATTGGGCAATCAAAAAATTCAAGTGGAAGTGTTATGCGATATGAAAGTCGGATTCAAGAAATACAAGAACTGCAAATTCTTTTTAGCACTTACCCCAACCATAGACCCTTCAACCAATAAAATGAGCGTGAGTTCAATTGATGTGGATAGCAAATCGCGACACGTGCTCATGAATGCAGGTGTGGACGTATTTCAAACTAAGCTTACCGAAACCATTCAAAACGCTTGCAACATTGACCTTACGCCTACCCTTCAATCTGCTAAAACGGAAATTGAAAAACAACTAAATGGTGAGTTAATGCCCGGTGTTAATTTGAAAGGTCTTCTGAATAATCTTCAGATTACGGGATTTTATCCCACACAAAAAGAGCTACAAATTACTGTAGCCCTTAATGGAAATTTACAAATTGATGTGGTGAATTATTCCACGAATTAATTGTAGCCTCTTCTGTTTTTTGAGACTTCGGAATCTATTGCTTTCATCATACGCCATAGAATGTGATCAGGACTATCGGTGAAATTCATTTCAAATTGAAACGTCATGCCGTCCGATGAAAACTTCATGTTATCCAGCATCTCTAAGAAGCTTTTTACCTCTTGAACATATTCTGCGTTCTCTCTTTCAATATCTGGATAGTTCTTATAATTCAAATCCATATAGCCTGCACCTGCCTTCTCTGTGAGCATTTCTTCTAGTTCATCGTCCCAAGAATAGTTTTGTGAAGCGAAAGCCGATTCATCGTTCGAAATAGAAAGATAATTACCCTCGTACTTGTAATACAGCTTTATATCTTCTGCCTCCATCACTTCAAGTCCATTGTATTGGTAGCGCTTTATTTTCGGTTCTTCGATTTCTTCCACTAAGTTGTCATATGGCGTTGTGTATGAGTCAAAGCTCGACTTCATTAAATCTTCCATATCCATCATTTCTTCAACCACAACTGGCTCATTCATCTTCGTAACGAATTTTGAAATGATATTGTCTAGAATACCGCGATCCTTTACTCCGAGATTGATTTTATAAATTGGAGACAATTCAAATGTTGTATCCATCTTCATCGGAACTGGTGTGTCATAAAATCCGTTCGGCTCCCAACTGTCGTAATCTGCAACCTCCCGAATTTTCTGAACATTCTTCACATCAATCAATGAAATGGTCATCTCACCATTCAAACTATTCTTGAACTCATCCAAAGAAAATCCATCCTTCATCATCTCTTCATTGAGTTGAGGGTAAAGTCCGAAAATTTTGTCTAAATCCATGTTCGCTGCATAGAATCCTTTGGGCGTTGTCGGAGAAATTAATTTCATCAAATCAGCTGAAATACTTTCTTCTTTCATCATTGATATTTCTTCAGGAGTTGCGCCTTCCACAGGATAGTAAGTTGCATCTACAAGCATTTGTTGATCATCAAACAATACTGTCACACCAATACTTTCGGCCTTCTCCATTGACTTGAACTGATCTTGCATCTGACCTCCCATTTCACTTGCTAATTCTTGAAAACGCTTCATGTTCATGTACATGCCTAAATCAGCATCGAGAGACTCATACTCCATGTATGTATCCATCTCAAGCATACTCATGTCTTCATCTTGAGCGAAGGCTTGCTTTGCCTTTTCCATAACCTCTTCATCGTCTCTGAAATACATGAGCGCAACGTTCTTGTCCCAAACTAAGGCAACATCGTTGTTATCAACTTCAGCGGTATATATTCCATCTGTTTTTTGAACCTCGATATCATCATCGATGCCCTTTACAGTTTCTTCAAAATCCTTTGCGTCTTTAATCCCGAAAACGATTCCCCCGTAAAACTCATCGCCTTTGCTCACGTAACCGTATGCATTCTGCATGAAATTAACCCCCGATTTTTTAGGGTTGTCCAAGATTTTATCAAATACACTTTCTTCTTTGCGCATTTCATCAAACATGGATAATTCCTTCCATTTTTTAAATTCGGCTTTATCCGCTAGACTCTTTAAATCAGCTTTGAAAACCATAGCTGCATCTTTCGGGATTTTTGCTATGAGTCGGTTATTGTTCGACATGCCCAGGTACCAAAAGAGTGCCGCTAAGCCTAGGATAAGGGAGGTTCCACCAATGATGAGACCTTTTTTTACAGATGTATTCATCTAACTAATTTGTGTGTAAATAATTATTTCGAAAGTAAATCAGAAACGACATCGAACGTCAATGGCTTACTCATAAATTTTGTTACGATTGGATATGAGTTTGCCTTTTCTAAATCTCTTTCATCTAAAGTTGAAGAAAGCACGTAAATGTCAGTATTTGAAAGTTGTGATTCATGCGTGAGCATTAGTGAATCTAACACTTCAAACCCACTCATTTCAGGCATTCTAATATCCAAGAAAATTATATGAGGAAAGTCGAAAGACTCTGAATTCGAAACTGCCTTAACAAATTGCAAACCCGATTTGAATGGAGAAACTTCAACCGAAGAATCAATGCGACCAATTACCATGGTATGAACATGGTTTATTATTTCATCATCATCAATCAAAAAAACTCTTTTCATTCACTACAGATTGAGCTCCGGCAAAACTACTGTCATGGTTGTTCCGACTCCCAACTGAGAGTCAACCGAAATAGAGCCACCTAGTTTCGCTACTATTTCCTTGCAAATATACAACCCAAGACCTGTTCCCACGCTAGCCGTTGTTCCTCTGAAGAACATATTAAAAATTTTGTCCTTATTCGCTTCAGAAATTCCCTGACCATTATCCGCGACAGACATTGTTATTTTTCCATTTTGGGAATGCATTCGGAAAGAAATATGAGAAACTACTCCCTCACGCCCATACTTCACACTGTTGCCTATTATGTTCTTCAACAATATACTTACACGCGCTTTGTCGGAGTATATTTCTGCATCCCCTTGAAAATTCAAATCAACTTCAAACGGATCTTTGTTACTGAACTTTAAATCATCGAAAATGGTTGTAACCATTTCCCTCACATCGAATTTCTCATTGGCTACATTCAATCGTGAGTTACGCGAATATTCCAAAATTTCTTGAATGGTTCCATCAAGTCTTGCCACGGATTTATCCGCCATTTCAAGCAATTGAATCGTGTTAGGATCTAATTCGTCCGAATGAATAATTAAGGAAATAATTCCTTTAATACTCAACAGAGGACTTCGCAAATCATGCGAAATACTGTAAACGAAATTATCGAGTTCAGAATTGATTTTCTTCAATTCAATATTGTTGGAGGCCATAACCTCTTGCGCATTCTTTAACTCGGTAATGTCTTGAGCGCTTCCCACCAATCGGATGATTTTTCCTTGATCGTTCTTTTCGGCGACGGTTAATGATTTAATAATGCGCAATGCACTATCTCGTTCTCGCGTTATTCGAAACTCTAACTCAACAGAATCCAACTGCCCTTCATTCAAGACTTCCAAAGAAGCCAACACGGCCTCACGATCGTCTTCATGAATCGCGTTTTTCCAAATGTCATTTAAATTTCCGTTGTCAACCATCGGCGCCATACCGTAGATTTCAAAAAGGACATCACTCCAAACTACTGTGAGATGTATCGCATCAAATTCCCAAATTCCAATTCTCGATTGATTAGCAATAAGTTCAAAACGGGAATTGACTCTAACCAACTCCTGTTTAAACAGAATCTCATTGGTAATATCTTTCTGCAGAGCAATAAAATGAGTGTGTTCAGCCTTCTCATTGAACACCGAAATAATTTCTAAATTGTTGTAATAGGGCTTCCCTTCTTTATTGTAATTGACAATAGTCACTTCCACATCTTCTCTTTTCGAAAGAGCTTGTTTCAACTTATTTCGAGGTTCATCTTCCGAATTCGCTCCTTGAAGAAAATCCTTTGGTTTCAACCCCTTAACCTCGTCGAGTTGATATCCAGAAATATTCTGAAACGCTTCATTAACCCATTCGATTCGTCCGAATGTATCCGTGATAATTACACCACTCTTGGTTTTTGTTGCAATGAGCGAAAGCTTTCTCAACTCCTCCTCTGATTTGCGAATAATGTTGAACTGATCTTCAATCTGATCGGTTTGCTTTCGATTCGAAACAAGAGCTTGTAATTGCTGCATGAAGACCCCAAAAAGGGTTTCCTTTCGCTCTGTAATTAGACTATACAAGCGCGCATTTGACTGTGAGACAAGCCCCATCACATATACCTTCAATCCAAACTTTTCTTCTTTTACAATTCCAAATAAGCCTTGATTAAATTGTGAGAAATATTCATTTTGTGACAACAACTCTTCCGTCATTTTTATTCCTCTGTCACTCCCAACACTTGAATGAATTCTCTCTACCGCTTCGGAAACCGCTTGAATTGTTCCTTCAATCTTAACTCCCTCAGTGTAAACAACTGGAGCATGCTCATCGTTTAAATTCACCAAGAAAATAATCGCACCCTCAACCTCAAAAACATCAACAATAGCTTCACACAAAATGTGATAAAACTGTTCATAAGATTTGGCATTAAGAGCAAGCGCGTTGTAGTAATATAAACGCTTATACATCTCCAACTCTTGATCTAAACGATCACGAGCGTTTATTAACTCCTGCTCAACTGCAGAAAACCGCGTAACCCTCAGTTGGAGTTCGCGGTAATTCTGAATTAATTCTTCCCTACTTTTCGATTCTGGCATATTATCTATAAATCACATACAGAGCCGTTGTATAATTGTGATAGGTGTTTTTTCCTTGCAGTCGCGCAATCTCTCCAAATCCATACATACCCAACCATGGCGGACATTCGCCGTTGGTGTAAAATGGATATTGCATTTTGCTCACCAATTCATCTTTAATTATTCGATTGAATAAAAAACGTCCTCGTGCTAGACAGTCTGCATGGAAGACCGCTACAGTTTCTTTGCCATTCATTCTGCCTTTCATATCCTTAACCATGCGATCCATTTCAGAAAATATCAACTCTTCATCGCGTGTAGTTAACCACAACTGTGTGCCCTCTGGACAAAGCGTTGCGTAGTGCATGTCATTACCATCGTGTTTTGTAACTACACGAAGCAAGTGATTATTCCCGTATTCCTTCGCTGCGTCTTCATCTAACCTCTCGCCCAACGCTCCAATTGGAATAGTGTCGCCGCATGAAGCTTCAGCGGTTAATCCTAAGTGACGGGTATACTCTTCCCAAGCTGGTTTTCCGTTCAATTCATGAATAACGTGACCCGTTGATTTTGTCACTACAAGTGGCTCACCCACTGCTACAAAGCCATGTGTTGCTTGAGTTTCTACTTTTAATGTTGGGTCTGAAAAACCAACCATGTATGCGCCATTTACTGTCACCGCGTCATTTACTGCTTGAAAACTAACAACTCCTTTCATATTATCTGAAGATGTTGCCCCGAAAATTGTAACATCCTCACCAAATACTTCTTCCATAGCACGAATACACTCGTCATTCGCAATGTCTATTCCAGAAGCAAGAAAATACAACATGTTCACTCCTGGATTTTTTACTTTCAGTTCCTCTGCCATTTGCAAAGTCTTTTCGTAGGAATTGTGACCGTAAATTTCGTTACAATGTGTCATTCCAAATTCATTTCCTTTTACCGCCATTAAAGCAATATCTTTCATTGACTCACTCACACCTTCTCTTCCAACAACTCCACAACAAGAAGCTGCAACTATTGTTGAGTTCGGCGCTAGCAAACGAGCTTCATTCACCATCTCTTGAAAATCATGTCCAACAGAAGCGTGAAAGATTAATAAATCGGCTGATGAAACGTTTTCACCTAAAGCTATTTCTAAACACTCATTAACGGCTCTCTTGGTGTTAACGATGCGAGCACTTGAAGAATAAAATTGTAACATGATTTTTCTATTAGTTTAAAGTTTCAATTAGGACGTAAGAAACTCCAAAGGTTTCCTCTGCAAGAATAGTTACAAAGGCGATGAACAAAAATGACTTTGCGAATTCACTGAAAACAAGTAACACTGACAATTGTCACTTTTTTTTTCAATTTGATTGAACATAACCTTTCATATTCTGTTTAACCTTTATAACAAAATATTAAACAAATGAAAAAAATTCTATTTGCCCTATCAATGATTCTAGGGTTCACAACAACAAAAGCACAGACTGCTTTTGACGTTATTCAAAACTCACCTGATCACACTATCCTTGAAGCTGCTGTTTTAGCTGCTGGACTTGACGGTGCTTTGGGAACGTTAGACCCAATTACTGTATTCGCTCCAACTGATGCTGCATTTGCTGCATTACCCGCTGGTACTGTAGATGCTCTTTTAGCTGATATTCCAGCATTAACTGATATTTTACTTTACCACGTACTTGACGGTGCAGCTGTTGCATCAGGACAATTGTTCGACGGACAAACAGCCACTATGGCGAACGGTTCAGATATCACTGTAACAATCAACAACGGTGTTTTCATTAATGGAACAAACCAAGTAATTGTAGCGGACATCGTAGTTAGCAACGGCATATTGCACGTTACCGACGGCGTACTTTTGCCACCAGCTCCGCAACTTCAAAACTCTATTTGGGACGTGATTGTGGGTTCACCTGATCACACAACCCTTGAGGCAGTTGTAGGATTAGCTGGATTGGATGGCGCGCTTGACAGCCCAGGATCTTACACTGTTTTCGCACCAACCGATGCAGCGTTCGCTTTAGTACCGCAACCAATCATTGACGCATTGATTGCAGATCCATCTGGTTTGTTGACTTTCATTCTTACTTACCATGTTGTTCCATCTGCAGCGTTGTCTACTGATTTATTCGACGGTCAGACGATCACTACATTGTCTGGAATCGATGTTAACGTTTCAATCATTAACGGAAGCGTTTTCATTAATCACGCACAAGTTACTGTTGCAGATATCGTAACAGACAATGGTGTTGTTCACGTAATTGACGCAGTTATTGCTCCTGGCATTATTGCGAATAACGTAATGGAAATCATCGCTGGTTCACCAGCTCATACTATTCTAGAAACTGCAATTGGTGCTGCTGGTTTACAAACCACTTTGGAAGATGAGTATTTCTTCACTGTATTTGCTCCAGTTGACGATGCTTTCTCAGCACTTCCAGCAGGAACTGTTCCTTCGTTGTTAGCAAACCCAGCAGCATTAACTGATGTTTTATTATATCACGCTGTAGGTGAAACCATTGGTTCTGCTGATTTAGTAGATGGACAGGTTGTAACCATGTTGCAAGGAGATGATGCAACCATCACATTACCTATGGGTGGCGCAATGATCAACAACGCAAACATCGTTGTAGCTGACTTAAACGCTTGGAACGGAGTTGTTCACGTTATCGACGCTGTTCTTCTTCCGCCAGCATCTGTGGAAAGCCTACAAGCGTTGAATGTAAGCGCGTTCCCAAATCCATGTACAAACAACATCACTGTTCAATCTTCAGACAACAACAACGAGTTATTCCAAGTTTTAAATGCAGCAGGACAAATCGTTGCTCAAGGAAAATTAAACGGAAAGCAAACTGTCGTTAACACTTCAGAATTCGCTAGTGGTGTATACACAATCTTCGTTCAAAACGGAGCCCGTGCTAACTTCATCAAAGAATAATTAGGTTTAGATAAGGTAGGAAAATTGGGAGTCTTAGGACTCCCTTTTTTTATTCATACTTTTAAGCAATGAATGCAAAAACATACATAGACAAACTTCAAATGCTTCCTCATCCGGAAGGTGGGTTTTACAAAGAAAATTTCCGCAGTGAGACTTCCATTCAGTTTGAAGGATTCGAAGGCGAACGATCAATTTGCACGAGTATTTATTTCCTTCTTGAAAAAGGACAGACTTCTGCCCTGCATCGCATCAAAAGCGAGGAAATTTGGTACTTCCACGATGGACACACATTGGAAATTATTGAACTCGATTCAAACGGAAATGAAATGATTACTCGCTTGGGAAAAGATATTTTAAATGGGGAAGTGCTTCAGCACGTCGTTCCTGCCAACACTTGGTTCGGTGCGAGATTGACTACTGATTCAACGTTTTGTTTGGTGGGATGTCAAGTGAGTCCTGGATTCGATTTCAAAGATTTTGAGTTGAAGTAAAAATTTCACCTTAAATTCGGTTCGTTAACACTTAAACTAACACATCATGGGAAAAGGAAAAGACGTAAAAAAGGAAGTAAAAAAAGTTGCGACAAAAACTGCAAAAGAGAAGAAAGCTGAGAAGCGCGATAAGAAGCCGAAGTACGACTAAGCCTGCATTAAATCTCTGATTGCAACAGAAGCGACCACGCTTCCGAAAGTAGCCGGCATGTAGGATATCGTTCCATATGCCGACTTCTTATAATTCTTTCCATCGGTAAGCATTAGACTTTCTTTAATTGGAAGTTCGGGGCTGAAGACCACCTTTACCCCTTTGCGAATACCACTTGACTTTAAATTTTTTCTTATCTGCTGCGCGAAAGGACAATTATACGTCTTGGAAATATCAACGACCTGAAGTTTGGTTGGATCTAACTTCGCGCCTGCTCCCATGCTACTTACTAAAGGAATCTTACTTTCGAAAGCGAGACGAATAAATGTGAGTTTGGGAGTAATGCTATCAATTGCATCGATGATATAATCTGGACGATTCTTCAATTGCTCTTCAACCATAGTCGGATTAACAAATTCCTTCACAACCTTCAATTCTATTTCCGGATTAATGGCGCGAATGCGTTCAGCCATGATCTCTACTTTAGATTCTCCGTGGTTGGTTGCTAAAGCAGGAAGTTGACGATTGCGATTTGTCGGATCCACAACATCTCCGTCAATGATGGTCATTTTACCAATTCCCGAGCGCGCAATGAACTCAGCGGCAAAAGACCCAACGCCGCCCATTCCAACGACCATAACATGCTTTGACGTCAACTTGCGAAGTGTTTCTTCGCCAATTAACAAACTCGTCCGCGACAACCAACTGATATCTTCCATTTCTTTCAATTCAAATTAACAACCACCACCCACGTTTATAATCAGGTAATTATCCTTTTTCGAAATGGTTAAATCATAATCACATCCTGTAGATAAATTACACGTGTAATGATCATACTTCTGAGTGGTAGATCCGTCGTCGTTTATTTTATATGAAATTCCGTTCAACAGAAATTGTGTAAGTTGTCGCTTATCGAAATCTTCCCCCTGATTATTCTCTTTCAATGCAAGTTCATAAGCATCAGCCTCAATGATACGCATGAGCAAATAACCTTCTTCCAAAGATATTCCCGGGATGCACAAGTTCTCTCCGCCACCTTCGTAATAGAAATGATTTTCATATGCGCACTTCTGTCCGTTCCATTCCAAGAACAGAACGTTATTTCCACTTGCACCGAAATCTGAATTTTCTAAAAAAGAAAGTGGAATTTCCTCACTTAAAACTTTAAACTCTCGTCTCACATAGGCGCGAAGGTTTGCATCGGTCAGACTAGGTGCTGGAAGTCTTGAAAGAAATCCATCGAACACATATCCAATTTTATCATTGAAATTAACTTTCACCCATGACCCTGCTATTCCTTCAACCGTGACAGGAAAATTGTTATTCTTTGGCTCAAGTGTTACCACCTTTGAGGCAAAAGGTATCGACTGAAGGACAGTCCCACCGGGCTTATCGCGAAGTTTAATTCCAGAAACAGTAAGTACATTCAACGTTTCATTCGATTGATATTTTTCAATCGCAAATACAAAACTTGTTGAAAGAAAAGCAATAGCCGCAAAGAAGTATTTCATTGTTCTAAATCTGAAGGCTAAAATAGAATGAAACAATTGAACTATTTCCTTTTTGAATTTGTTCGACTTACGTGCTTCTTCAAAATACGTTTTCCTTCCACCTTCACTTCATCTTTCTTTCTGAAGCTCCACACAATTTCACTTGCGCGTTTTCTAGTTTCTTCTACATCGACGATTGGCATTGGATAGTCCTTTCCTATGATACATCCGTACATCTCCTGCTCTATCACCGATAGTTTGTGAGGCTCATGAACAAAGGCTTCTGGAATGTTTCTCAATTCAGGAATCCAACGCTTAATGAACTCTCCATTCGCATCATGCTTTTCTGAATTGGTAATGGGATTGTAAATGCGAATGGTGTTGATGCCTGTGGTTCCGCTTTGCATTTGAATTTGCGGATAGTGAATACCTGGTTCGTAGTCGAGAAACATGCGCGCTAAAAAATGAAGCTCGCGCCAGTCTTGCCACAAGTTGAAAACGAAAAACGAAACCACCATCGCTCGCATGCGGAAGTTGATGTA
>JBDLUS010000028.1:0-29261 GCA_039805165.1 Bacteroidota bacterium
TTATTTGGCGACCAATGCTGGTTGGACACCTTATTACGACTTGCGTGCTGAAGACATTGAATCTGACATTGAATTCACTTACCGCGCGAAAGTATGGCAAGGAACAGGTGCCGATTGGAAGCGCGTGAACCTAACCATTTCAACCGGTAACCCGAATGTAGGCGCGCAAGTTCCTGCTTTGAATCCTTGGTATGTGAATATCTATGCTCCTCAAGCTTACAGAGGCAGAGCGAAAAGTGAAGCCTGGGCGGACGATGCTTACAACAAGCCTGCAGCAATGGCTTCAGGATACGTAGCAGAAATGGACAAGTCTTCTCTCATGTTGAACAGCATGCAAACGTCTGCTTCATTCACAACAATAACATCAAATTCAGTGAGCACCGAATTTAAGATTTCCATCAAATACGACATCGCCAGCGACAATCAGCCGGTTGAAGTGGTTATGCAAAAGCAACGTTTGAAGGCCTCGTATAAATATGTAGCCATTCCGAAATTGGAAGCTGCAGCGTATTTGCAAGCAGACATCATCGACTGGATGCAGTACAGCCTGTTAAGCGGAGAAAGCAATATTTATTTCAAAGGAACCTTTGTTGGAAACGGATACATAGATCCAGCTCTGGCGAACGATACCCTTCAATTGTCATTGGGACGCGACAACGCTATCACAGTGAAGCGAGATCAAGTGAAAGACTTCTGTAAGACCAGTGTTTTCGGTGTGAAGAAGTCTACTTCGAAGGCTTATGAGATTACCATCGTTAACACGAAGAAGAAGGCAATCAATATTGAAGTCTACGACCAAGTTCCACTCACACAGAATGCAGATTTGGAAGTTGTGGTTGAAGAACTTTCAGGTGCTACACAAGAGACCGCTACAGGAAAGGTGACATGGAAGATGACCGTTGAACCAGAGAAGACAGAGAAACGACAATTGCGATTCACGGTGAAATATCCGAAGAAGAATCTGATTCAGAACTTGTAAAAGAAATGAGTCGATTGTTGTTTTGGCTTTTTCTGAAGCCATTGAGTTTGCTGCCTTATTTTATTCTTTATCGAATATCTGATTTGGCGTTCTTCATCTTGTATGTGTGCATGGGATACCGCAAGAAGGTGGTCATGTACAATCTGGAATTGGTTTTTCCAACCAAAACAAAAAAAGAGCGTGAGCAAATTGCTTGGGATTTTTACCGCCATTTCTGTGATTTGATCTTGGAAGTCATTAAGAATTTCTCGGTGTCTGAAAAGCAGTTGCGTAAACGCTTCGTCGTGCATAATTCAGATGTGCTGAAGACTTATGCAGAGAAGGGGCAGAGCGTAATTGTTTGTGGAGGTCACTATGCAAATTGGGAAATGTGGGCCTTGGCAGCGCCTATGCAAAGTCAGATGCCGTTGGTTGCCATATACAAGCGATTGAGCAATCCGTATTTCGACCGTAAGATGCGTGAATCGCGCAAGAAATATGGAATGCAATTGGTTTCTACACGTGCAACAAAAGAGTACTTGGAAGAGCATCAAGGTGAATTAATGGGAATGGTCTTCGCAGTGGATCAATCGCCCGCCGATCCGAAGAAATGTGTTTGGATTAACTTCTTAGGCATTGAGACTCCTGCTTATTATGGCGCAGAGAAGTATGCGAAAGAATTGAACCTTCCTGTAGTGTTCGGGCATCTGAACAAAATTCGAAGAGGATATTACGAATCGCACTTTGAAGTGCTCACAGAAAATCCACGCGAATTCGAGACAGGAGGACTTATTCAGTTGGCGAATGACCGTGTGGCTGAAGATATTTACAAGGCGCCTTATTTGTGGTTGTGGACCCACAAACGTTGGAAACACAAGGACAAGAAGCCGAAAGAACAGCAATAAAATGGGACGATTGAGAGGAAAATCAAAAAAAAATGAACTCTCCCTTGTTCCTTTCAGAATAATGCATATATTTGCACCCCTATTTTTAGGGACGAAAATCAGACGACTATGAACCGCATTAAGGAACTTGAGAGCAGAATTAACCCAATCGCAGAATACCCAAAATTCTCTGCAGGTGATACCATTTCTGTAACGTATAAAATTATTGAAGGAGCGAAAGAGCGTCTTCAAACATTCACTGGAGTAGTAATCCAAAGAAGAGGAACAGGTTCAACTGAAACCTTCACCATTCGCAAAATGTCGAACAGTGTTGGTGTTGAGCGTATCATCCCGATTGCTTCACCTTTCATTGATAAAATTGAAGTGAACAAACGTGGTAAGGTGCGTCGTGCACGTATCTTCTACTTGCGCAGCCTTACTGGTAAAGCAAGCCGTATTCAAGAAAGAAAATACTTCGGGCCAGTGGCTTCGAAATAAGAATACTTTGATAGAGTATAGATTAGGGTTCTTCGGAACCCTTTTTTATTTCCGGAAAATCAAAAACGCCCTTCCGTTGAAGAGCGTTTTCGATTCCTTAACCAAAACCTACACCCGAATGGGTGAACCTTATAGCGCTAACGAATTCGAGCTTGGGGAAATTGTGTGGATAAGAAAAAATAATCTTTCGAGGCACTTGAATTAATTTCGAAATATGAATAATGAAAAAAATCCATCCCTTTCTCACCTCATTGGTTGTGTGGAAGAATTTCACAATGCGTTCCGAATTCCAGTAAGAAAAACACCAACCGGTTTGTTGGAAGAGCGCGAGTACACCCTTCGTTTTAACTTAATGAAAGAAGAGAACGAAGAGTACTTGGAAGCTGCGCAGAACGGAGATATTGTTGAAATTGCAGATGCGTTAGGAGACATGCTCTACATCCTTTGCGGAACCATGAACGCCCACGGCCTTCACGAGCAAATGGGTGAGATTTTCGCAGAGATTCAGCGAAGCAACATGAGTAAGCTCGACGACAATGGTCAACCGATTTATCGTGAAGATGGAAAGGTGATGAAAAGCAGTAATTATTTCAAACCGAATATTGCAAAGTTCTTAAAATAGAATAGCCCCGTTGTTGCTATCTTTGCACCTCATTTTTCCCTATGTTAAACATCTCTTTACCCGATGGTAGCGTTCGCTCTGTAGAAGAAGGTACTTCTGCATTGGAATTGGCTGCTCAAATTAGTGAAGGCTTAGCGCGTAATGTGCTTGCCGCAGAAGTAAACGGAAACGTTGTAGACGCCTCGCGTCCACTTCCGGAAAACGCGACGGTGAAGCTGCTCACGTGGAACGATGATAACGGGAAGTCTACCCTTTGGCACAGTTCGGCGCACTTAATGGCCGAGGCCTTGGAAAGCCTCTATCCAGGAATTAAACTGGCTATTGGTCCGCCTATTGAAAACGGATTTTATTACGATGTAGATTTCGAAGGAAAGGCATTCACCCAAGAAGATTTTTCGAAAGTGGAAAAATTAATGTTGGAATTGGCGCGTCAGAAGAACGAATTCGTTCGCAAGGAAGTGTCTAAAGCCGATGCCATTTCTTATTTCACAGAGAAGGGAGATCAATACAAATTAGAATTAATTGAAGGACTTGAGGACGGAGAAATAACGTTCTATACTCAAGGGAATTTCACTGACTTGTGTCGCGGCCCACACATTCCGAACACTGGATTCATTAAGGCTGTAAAGCTTATGAATGTGGCGGGTGCTTATTGGAGAGGCGACGAGAAGAACAAAATGTTAACGCGTGTATACGCGATTACTTTTCCAAAGGCGGCTGAGTTAGAAGAATACTTGGTGCAGTTGGAAGAAGCTAAGAAACGTGATCACAGAAAACTTGGAAAAGAATTGGGCTTGTTCCACTTCTCACAAAAAGTTGGAAGTGGTTTGCCATTGTGGTTGCCGAAAGGAACCGACTTGCGCACGCGTCTTCAGAATTTTTTAACTGTTGCGCAGAAGAAAGCAGGGTATCAACCCGTTATTACTCCGCACATCGGTTCGAAAGAATTGTATGAAACCAGCGGTCACTGGGCAAAATACGGGGCAGATAGTTTCCAACCGATACACACTCCACAAGAAGGCGAGATGTATATGTTGAAGCCGATGAACTGTCCGCATCACTGCGAAATTTACAACGCAGAGCCACGCAGTTACAAAGACTTGCCGCTTCGTTTTTCTGAGTTCGGAACGGTTTATCGTTACGAGCAAACAGGGGAGCTTCACGGATTAACGCGTGTTCGCGGATTTACCCAAGACGATGCGCATATTTTCTGCATGCAAGATCAAGTGAAGGAAGAAATCGGGAAAGTAATTGACTTGGTACTTTATATTTTCAAGACTTTGAATTTCCAAGACTTCTTGGCGCAAGTATCGCTTCGCGATCCTATTAATCGCGAGAAGTATATTGGAACGGAAGAGAATTGGGAGAAAGCAGAATTGGCTATTCAGGAAGTAGCAAATGAGAAGGGACTTCGCACTGTAGTTGAATACGGAGAAGCGGCATTCTACGGACCGAAGCTAGACTTCATGGTTCGCGATGCGATTGGAAGAAAATGGCAGTTGGGAACGGTGCAGTTGGATTACAACTTGCCGGAGCGTTTTCAATTGGAATACACCGGAGCAGATAATCAGAAACACAGACCGGTGATGATTCACCGCGCACCGTTCGGAAGTATGGAGCGTTTTGTGGCCATTTTGATTGAACATTGCGCTGGACAATTCCCACTTTGGTTAACGCCAGAGCAGGTTCGAATTCTTCCAGTGAGTGAGAAATACAACGAATACGCAAAAAAAGTAGCAAATACGCTAGAAATTTCCGATATTCGCGCGCTCGTTGACGACACGAACGAGAAAGTGGGAAAGAAAATACGTGAAGCGGAGCTTGCAAAAGTGACGTACATGTTGGTAGTAGGAGAGAACGAAATGCTAGCAAATTCAGTATCTGCACGCAAAAAAGGCGAGGGAGATTTGGGAGTGTTTAGTATTGAAGATTTCGCTACTATGGTGAACGATGAAGTGGCGAGCATGTTAAAAGAAATTTAATAAACAAGGAGGGAATATCATAAAGCGCGAGATGAGAGGCAGACGCATCTTTGAACCGGAACACAAAATTAACGATCGCATTAGCGCAGCCGAAGTACGTTTGGTTGGAGAGAATGTGGAAGTTGGAGTGTATTCTAGAGAAAAGGCATTAAAACTGGCTCAAGAGTTAGAGGCTGATCTCGTAGAGATATCGCCGAATGCCGTTCCACCGGTTTGCAGAATCATCGATTACCGCAAGTTTCTTTACGATCAGAAGAAGAAACAGAAGGAGATGAAGGCAAAGCAGGTGAACGTAACTGTAAAAGAAATTCGTTTCGGTCCTAACACGGATGATCACGATTTTCAATTTAAGTTGAAGCACGCGCAAGAGTTCTTGAAAGAGGGAAGTAAGGTAAGAGCTTACGTTTTCTTTAAAGGACGTTCCATTGTTTTTAAAGAGAGAGGAGAAATATTGTTGTTGAAATTCGTTCAAGAACTTGCAGAGTTAGGAACTCCAGAGTTGTTGCCGAAATTAGAAGGGAAGAAAATGTTTGTTGTAATTAACCCAAAAAAGAAATAATTCTAACACCTAAATAAAATGCCAAAAGCGAAAACAAAATCCGGCGCTAAGAAGCGTTTCCAGGTAACTGGATCCGGTAAGATTAAGCGTAAGAAGGCGTTCAAGAGACACATCTTAACCAAGAAGGGCACTAAGCAAAAGCGCAACTTGACTAAGACTGGTCTTGTACACCCATCAGACGAGAGATCTATCAAGGCGCAGTTGCTTGTAGCCTAATGTTCATTCATTAAAGAAGCAAGGTAAAGTTTAACCCGGTAAAAGGTCCTAAGTTCGAAAGAACACCTTCGCCTAAAAACAAAAAGTTATGCCACGCAGTAAAAATGCAGTCGCCAGTAGAGCCAGAAGAAGAAAAGTTCTTAAAATGGCAAAAGGTTACTTCGGTTCACGTAAAAACGTTTGGACAGTAGCCAAAAACTCAGTAGAAAAAGCATTATGTTATGCTTACATCGGACGTAAACTTCGCAAGCGCGATTTCCGTTCTTTGTGGATTGCTCGTATCAACGCCGGTGCTCGTCAGCACGGAATGTCATACAGCGCATTCATGGGTCAAATTCACGCACACGGAATCGAATTGAACCGTAAGGTTCTTGCAGATTTAGCAATGAATCACCCAGAGGCGTTCAAAGCAGTAGCAGAACGTATCAAAAAATAATTTCTAGCAATAGGAATAGAAAAGCCCTCTTCGGAGGGTTTTTTTTGTGCTTTGCACGAATGTCTTTGACGACAGTGCAAGCACGAATGTCTGCGACGAATGTCTGCGACGACAGTGCAAGCACGAATGTCTGCGACGAATGTCTTTCAAACTATACGTCTTTCGACGAATAAAGCGCAACAGTTTTGGTGGCTGTATTTGGGATGTATATATTTATTAAATGAAAAAGACTTTTATCTTCATCTTGCTAGTTCTATTTTCCACTTTCGGATTTGCCCAGGATACCCTTCAAACACCTTTGGAATTTGTTCAAGAAAAACCCACCTACCCTGGAGGTGAGGACGCGATGTTTCAAGTGATCTTTGATCACTTAGTCTACCCAGAATATGAAAAATCGATGAACATTGAGGGGACCGTTTTAATTCAATTTATTATTGAAAAAGATGGTACACCAACGAACTTTAAGGTTTTTCGAGGTGTCCCAAATGGCTCCGGATTGGACAGTGCGGCCCTTATGGCATGCAAGCAACTGGGGAAGTTTAATCCGGGAAAACAGGATGGTATTCCTCAGCGAGTTTATTCGGGAATGCCAATAAAGTTTGCTCTGGCTGACAACGAAGAACCGACGGAGGAGAGATTAAGTAAAGCAGATTTGAAAGAGATAAAAAAGGATGCGAAGTATATCTGCGATATGATGTCTCAGATAGAGGAAGCAAGAAGGGCCAACGACAAGGTTAGAATTGATAGATTAACTACAGAGTTTGAAGCGGTAGCAGCTGTCCTTCAAAAGAAATACCCTAAAGACGGCGTCAAAGAAGATCAATTAGAGGATTTGGTTAAACCCTGTCTCGAAGAAGCGAGAAAAGCCGCAATGGGAGAGTAATCTCTTCGGCTTGCCTTCATCAATCGCAGATTGTCATCACGACCTGTCGTGTCATCCGCGAAGCGGTCATCACAACGTGTTTTGTCATCCGCGAAGCGGTCATCACAACGTGTTGTGTCATCGCAACTTGTTGCGTCATCAATCGTAGATTGTCATCACAACTTCGTTGTGTCGTTATTCAACAACGATCTCATCACAAAACAACCAACTCGGTTCGCCTACGGCGTCGTGCCATTCTGGACAAGGTCCGTTGTTTATGCCAATGACTTTGATGTACCGAGCCACTTGAACTTGTCCTATCCCGAAGCTCAATTGATCAATAAGCTCTCCTGATGCTTGCTCTTCAATGTTCGGCTTCATGGTAGCAACTTTGTCCCATATAATTCCGTCGAAACTTGAGTAAACTTCAACCGCCTTCGGACGGAAGATCCACGCGTTCGCATAATGAAACCAACGCGTAGTTACATGCTCGAAAGGCTTCACATCTCCCAAGTCAATCACCACTTCCATGTTCTTGCCCTGAAGTCCTTGCCAAATACCGTCTCTGAAATTCGCTGTGCCAATGCGTCCGTCTACCAAGGCGTTCTCGCCACCGCCCGGATAATACACACTCGGCGTGTACGAAAGCGTTACTTTTTTGCCTGTTGCGAGGTTTGAAGTGTACACGCGTGACTCATTGAAAAATCCGGTGCTCCAAGGGAAATAATATTCAAAGTTCAGCGTGGTATAGCGTTCATTTACAATGATAGGTTTGTTGTAGGTCTGGCTGGTTTCTTCTTCATTTTTTCTGTAGTTAACAATGACTAAACTGTTCGTACTTGTCACTGCTCGAACTTCAACCTCACCAGTTGGCAATACCTGAGATCGGAAATTCAAAGGAACATCTGGAAATCCGTATTTAATGTTCAACTGATCCAAGCGTTCGTAGTTCTTTTGAACTCTAACCGCAAAGGCTTCGTAATCGCGTTTCTTAGGCGCTGTCCATAACACTTCACTCAACGCCAACAATCGTGGAAACACTTTGCTGTCCACAATTTCTTGCGGTGCTCTTTCCGTCCACATATTTCCTTCGGCCCCACGAATGTATTGCGCTTCTTCTGGGGTCAATTCTGCAGGAAGCGGATTGAAGTTGTAGACCTTTTCCATATTAATGTTGTCGAGGCCATAGTCTAAATAACAATGCGAGGTAGGACTCATCACTACACCGTGCTTCTGCTTCGCCGCAGCAATGCCACCTTCCATGCCTCTCCAACTTTGAATCATGGCGTCAGCAGGAATTCCTCCTTCTAAAATTTCATCCCAGCCAATAATCTGTCTTCCTTTGGTATAGAGGTATTTCGACATTTCTTCAATCAACCACGTCTGCAATTGTGCTTCGTTTTTCAATCCGTGATCATGCATGCGCTTCTGACATTTATCGCAGTGCTCCCAACGAAACTTCGGCGCTTCGTCTCCACCAATGTGAATGTATTTGCTCGGAAACAATGCACAGACTTCATCCATCACGTCTTTCAAAAACTGAATGGTACTGTCATTTCCCGCGCAATAAATGTCTTTGAACACACCCCATTCAGTTTCAACCTGAATACTTTCTCCGGTGCAGCTGAGCCACGGATAGGCGCTTATTGCAGCAACCGAATGACCGGGCATTTCAATTTCAGGAATAATGGTCACGTGTCTGGCTTGCGCATACGCAACAATGTCTTTGATCTGTTCTTGGGTGTAATAACCTTCGCTCTCATGATTGCCGAATTTATCCATGCGGTAAGAACCCAAGCGGGTAAGCTCTGGATATTTTTTTATTTCAATGCGCCATCCTTGGTCTTCAGTTAAGTGCCAGTGCAGGACATTCATTTTATAAAAAGCTAGTGCGTCTATGTACTTCTTCACCGTAGCAACATCCATGAAATGCCTTCCACAATCTAGCAGCATGCCTCGGTGTGGAAAAGCAGGCGCATCTGAAATATCCATACACGGAATTTCAAATGCAGCGAAAGTCGAGTTCGTTTTGAAGTACATCGGAAGCAATTGCTTCAAGGTCTGCATGCCTCGAAAAATGCCTTCGTTTGTTGCAGAGGTTAATCGAATTTCATTTTCGCGAACGGTTAAGGAATAAGCTTCGGTATTTGAAGGAATGTTTTTCGTGAGTTGAAAAATGACTTTTTTGGCTTGACGTTTTTCTGCGCCTTGGTTGGAAACTTCAATAACCATTTCAGGTTCATGCTCCTTCAACCACGCATTGAAAAGATCCACTTCCTGATTGCACAAGCCTTGAAATTCAGCGCGTGTGCCTGCCGTCCAAAGAAAACCTTTGCCGTGAACGTAGGCAATGCTTGTTGGCATGGGAAGAAGGGTTTCCACTTGCGCAAACGTTGAAATGCCTTTCAACATAAAAACAACAAGAAGCGTTTTGAAAATGTGTTTCATAAAAGAAGTTTATCGTTCGAAATATTCATGCGCTGCAATCAATGCTTTCAATGCAGCGGTCTCAGTTCTTAATCGGTTTATTCCTAAGGAAAGGGCAGGAGCATCGTTCGCCAATGCAATTTCATTTTTCGAAAAGTCTCCTTCCGGTCCAATGAAAATAGAAAGGCTCTCGTGCTTTTCTTTCCAGGTTGAAAGTTGAATCTTCGGGCCGTCTTCGCAGTGTGCGAGCAACTTCATTCCAGTTGCATTTTTCCATGCATCTTGAAATTTCACATCGAAATGCAATTCAGGCAATGAATATTGAAGACTCTGCTTTAATGCGGAAATAGCAACACGCTCTATTCGCTCGGGTTTCATACGAACGCGTTCCGAGTGCTCGCAAACTAAAAAAGTTATGCTTCGAATGCCAATCTCAACGGCCTTTTCCACAAACCATTCAATGCGATCGGCATTCTTGGTAGGGGCTACAAAAAGGTGTAAATGAGGATTCGTATCTTCAATGGTTTCTCTTGAAAGGGTTGTCAGCGTGCAATACTTGTCGACCTTGTCTAGAGCGGCTTCTATGCGTTCGCTCTTGCCATTGGTGAAGGTCAATTTCTCACCTTCGTGTAGGCGCAAAACTTTAATGTGACGACTTTCCTCTTCGTTCAATTTCCAACTGCCGTCGGGTATTTCAGGTGAAAAAAATAACATTGGAGCAAGTTAAGAAGGAAGCCGACAGGAATTGACTAATTTTGCCGAGCAAATTTATTTCTATGCCAAACATTTCATCGAAAGCGGTGGCTATGCCATCTTCTCCAATTCGCAAGCTGGTGCCTTTTTCAGAGGCTGCTAAAGCTGCGGGAAAGACTGTTTATCACTTGAACATTGGTCAGCCCGATATTGAAACGCCAGAAGTTGTTCGCGAGAAGATGAAGGCGCTCGACATTAAAGTGATTGAATACAGCAATTCAGATGGAATTGGTTCATACAAAAAAGGACTAACAGGTTATTACGCCTCAAAGGATATTGCGTTAACTCCGCAACAACTCATGATCACAACAGGTGGTTCAGAAGCGTTGATTTTTACGTTCATGACATGTATGAATCCGGGCGACGAAGTAATTATCCCAGAACCGTTTTATGCGAACTACAACGGATTCGCTGTAATGGCTGGAGTGAATGTGGTTCCTGTTACTTCATACATTGAAACGGGATTCGCACTACCTCCAATTTCTTCTTTCGAAGAGAAAATTACGCCGAACACAAAAGCGATTTTGATTTGCAATCCGGGTAACCCAACCGGATATTTATATTCGAAAGAAGAGCTTAAGCAATTGCGTGATCTGGTCATTAAGCACGACTTGTTCTTGATTGCTGATGAGGTTTATCGCGAGTTCATGTACGACGGAGCTGTTCCGTATTCGGTTATGAATTTGGAAGGATTAGACAATCACGCCATCATGATCGACAGCGTGAGCAAGCGTTACAGCATGTGCGGTGCGCGTATTGGTGCATTGGTTACTCGTAACGCAGATGTTATGGCCATGGCCATGAAATTCGCGCAAGCAAGACTTTCTCCACCAACCTTCGGGCAAATTGCTTCGGAAGCTGCTTTGGATACTCCGCAAGAATATTTCGATGGAGTAGTGGCAGAGTACGTGAAGCGCAGAGATATTTTAGTGAGCGGATTGAACGCCATTGCTGGCGTTATGTGTCCGAATCCAAAGGGTGCATTCTATTGCATTGCTCGACTTCCAATTGACAACGCAGATAAGTTCTGTCAATGGATGTTGGAAGATTTTTCACACAACAATCAAACGGTGATGATGGCTCCAGCAACTGGATTCTACGCTACACCTGGCGCTGGATCCAATGAAGTGCGTTTGGCTTATGTATTGAATGAAGATGCCCTTCGCAATGCCGTTGAATGTTTGAAAGTAGCTTTGGAAGTTTATCCTGGAAGAACGTTATAATTATCTTCGAAATAAAAATGAATATGAAAAAAGTATTGTTTTCTCTTTCTCTTTTATTCGCCGTTGTTTTTACATCGTGCACAGGGGAATCGGCAGGCGATGTGAATCAAGATCGTATTTACACAGAGTACGAACAGTTTTACAATTCGAATACAGGAACGACAACCGTTATTGCGAGATTCAGATTTGGCAATGCGCTGGGAACCATTCTAGAATTGGATTCAACAGACAACGTGAAATTCAACGGCGATGATTTGCCATACAGCATCTTCTGGGGAGCGCATGTAAGAGAGTATGTTGGAAACATTGCGCCAGGTACTTTTGTTTACACGAACCTCGACGGCAACGTATTCACGAACACTGTTCCGACTTTTGAAACCATTGACTTCCCTTCGAACTTTACTGAGTTGAGTCGTTCAACGCCATATGATTTTCAATGGACAGGAACTGCGTTAGGACAAAATCAAGAAGTCGGCGTATTCGTTGGTTCATGGGCTTGGGGCGACGATACCTGGAACTTCACCAACAGTGTTGGAGCTACCAACATGGTTTTTGGAATTAACTCGCTTTCGAATTTGCCTTTGGGAACTTCAACGGTTTATTTAGATCGCACAACAAGAAAGTCCAATATTCAAGGTACTTCTAGAGGTGGTGTTATTAAAGGGAAGTTCAGAGCACCTAACAGAGTGATTAATGTGATTAATTAATTCGAAAAGAAACTATAGAAAAAAAAGGTGTTCGTCTCTGAACACCTTTTTCGTTTTAAAGAACTCTGAACACTGTTCTTCGATTCTTTGCTTTTCCTTCCGGAGTAGCATTCGATTCGAGCGGTTGGGTTTCGCCGTATCCTTCCGATTCAATGCGGGTTGCGGCAATTCCTTTCGACTCTAAATAAGTTTTAACGCTAAGAGCTCTGGCTTGAGAAAGTTTCAAGTTCGCCGCCTCATCGCCGTCGCTGTCGGTATGTCCTTCAATACGAATACGCATGGTTTGATTTTTCACAAGAAACTCTATCAACTTGGCTAATTCAATGTGCGATTCAGTTTCTAGATTAGAGCTATTTGTCTTAAAGAAAATGTTCTCCAACACGATTGTTGCTCCCGCATCCATTTTCTGAAGTGGCGCGTCTTTTCTATAGGGACGTGAAGGTGTGAAATCGCGCAGTGAGAAATTTGAAGAGTAGAAGAGGTAACTGTTTGCGCTAACATTCAATGCGTAATCGTTTCCTGCTGGAAGACAAACCAAGAAGTATCCGTCGCGACTTTTGTTGGAATAAGTTTCAGCAACAATTTCTCCGTTGCTCAAATTCAGCAATTGCAATTTCCCGTCTAAGGGCGCATTCGTTTTACTGTCGAACACAAACCCTTCCACATAACTCACATAGCGCGGTCTAACGTTTTCAGGAAGTTCGAAAGAGTACAGATCCAATCCGCCTTTTCCACCTTCGCGATTACTGGCCATAAGCGCAATGTCGCCTTGCGCGGTAACTTGAATGGAGTTCTCGTTCGCTGCAGTGTTAATCGGATACCCCAAATTCACAGGCTTGCTCCATGAACCGTCTTGTTGCAGACGACTTACGAATATGTCGAGGCCTCCCATGCCCGGATGCCCGTCTGAAGAGAAGTACAACGTCTGACCATCTGGATGAACGAACACGCTTTCCTCTCTTCCTTTGGTGTTAATGAATCCGGGAACCTTTGCGGGTTCGCTCCATTCTCCGGCTTCGTTAATTTGACTGAAATAAATATTCGGATCTTCTACTGCGCCGCCTTTTCCTTTCTTTCCTCGAATGAAATACAACGTTGCTCCATCGGCAGTTAAACTTGGTTGTGTTTCCCAATAACTTGAATTGATTCCAACTCCAAAGTTTTCAGCAGCGGTCCATCCAGTGGCTGTTCGAAGCGAATAAAACAAATCGCAACTACCGAGACCTGTGCGCGTTTCGCCGTATTCATATCCTGGTAGTTCGCATGCGGTGAACACGATTGTTTGTCCGTCGGCGCTCAATGTCGGCGCCCCTTCGTTGTATAGTGTGTTAATTGATTTTACTGGAAGAGATGCGTTCCAACCTTCATTGAAGTTTTTCGTTTCTGTTCTTTCGCTCATGAAGAAGTCTTCGTGTTTGCCTTCAAACGCGCGCTTGTCGTTTAACAAACGTGTAAACAGAAGTGTCTTTGTATCGGCCGTTATGCATGGAAAGTATTCGTCGTTTTCGGTGTTGATTTTATCTCCGAGATTAATGGGGTTGAAAGGTACAGGATACTTCATGCTTTGCTTAGCGAATACGCAGCTTTCAAGAATGAGCTGCGCGCGGTAATGTACGTTTGGATTAGGCTTTGGCATCTTCGTGTAAGTAGTTATGGCCTGCTCTGCTTTGTCGTATTCGGCAACACTGAAATAGCATTCGCCGAGCATGTAATAGCCCATTGGGAAAATGTTAGCGTTAATCGAAAGTCCTTTCTCGAGCGGAGCTATCGCTTTCTGCATTTCATTTTTTTCTGCGTAAATCTGTCCCATGAGAAAATAGGCTTCAGCGAATTGATCTTCACTTTGAAGCAAGTCTTCAAGAATGACAAGCGCGAGGCTGGAATTGTACTGTCCGTATGCCGTAATAGCTTCTTCGTATTTCGAAATTGCGCGCTTGTTTTTAATGCTGTATTCCTTGTGCGGCTGGGCCAAGCACGAATTCAACATGAATAGGAAGGTTAGTGAAACAAGCGAAGTAATAATTCTATTCATAATCGTTTTGAGCGTTCTGTTCGTTGTTACGAAATTCTTTGAATTAATGGGTTAACCGCAACGGTATCGAATTATTTTTGAACAATGCAAATTGTTTTACTTTCCGACACCCACGGTTACTTCGACGACCGATTACAAGAACACTGCCGAAATGCCGATGAGATTTGGCATGCGGGTGACATTGGGTCGGAAGAGATCGTGACGAAATTGGAATCCATGGGGAAGGTCACTCGAATTGTCTATGGAAATATCGACGATGCGCGCGTTCGTTCCATGACAAAAGAAGACTTGATTTTCGAAGTGGACGGTGTGCGTGTTTTCATGACGCACATTGGTGGAAGGCCGCCGTCTTATCCCGCGCGTGTTTCGAAAATAATTCAAGAAGAGAAAATAGATGTCTTCATTTGCGGACACTCGCACATTTGTTTAGCAGGAAAAAATCAGAAGCAAGGAAATCTTCATTTGAATCCTGGAGCCGCTGGTACGCATGGCTTCCACAAGGTGCGCACCCTCATGCGTTTTCAAATTCAAAAAGGAAAAATCACAAATTTGGAAGTAGTGGAATTGGGTCCACGCGCAGTTCGAATCTCAGAGGAGATTTAATTTTTTATTTTGAAGACGTACACGTCTTCGTTCGGCTTTTTCATGAAATATTCTTCACGTGCCAATTTTTCGAGTTCGAAGTTCTTCGCGTTAATTGCTTGAAGTTGTTCCTTGGCTCGTTGATTTTCTTTTTCAACTTGAACGGCTTGGTCTCGCAGCTTGTGCAGTTCCCAACGAGAGGCTATGATGAAGGGTATATCTATATTATTAATGAAAAGATTGTAGACCACGAATAACGCAAGTGTGAGCACGTAGCGATTTTTGAAGACAAGCAAGATCTTTTTCATGAGTCTAATTTCGTGAATTTGTTAGAATCATTCGCATTCAAATCGGTATGTTTCACACAGGACGGTGTTATTTTAGCCGCCCATGAGGTATTTCAACGAGCAACTGGTAACAGATCTTGAGTTTCAAGAGATTCGGAATGTGCTGTCTTCCTTCGCGAAGCAGCCAACCGCTGCTGCCGCATTGTTGGAACTTTCACCTTATGGAAATTTCGATTTGTGGAAATGGACCCTTGAGATCACACACGAACTTAAGACCCTTTTGCAAAACGACATTGCCATTCCAGCCCTAGACTTCAAAGAGTTTGGCGAAGAATTGAAATTGCTTCGCGTGAAAGACGCGGTACTGGCGGAAGAAAGCTTCGCTAAAATTCTTCAGGGTATTCGCATTATTGGTTTGTTGAAGAACATTCCTGAAGAAGTGCGCTTGTCGGTTCCTTGCTTGAACGAATTGATTCAAACCTGCGAGTATACCGATGAAATCGAGATTGAAATCTTGAAGATCTTCGATGCGAAATGGCTTGTTCGAGATGAAGCCTCAAATGACCTCTCCGATATTCGTCAGGAAATTGTTTCCAAACGAAGAGAGATTTCAAAGAATTTCATGAGAGTCATGAAAGACTGTCAAGGAAAAGGATTCCTGGGAGACACCGGCGAATCATATCTTTTAGATCGAAGAGTGCTGAGTGTCTTAAGCGTATACAAGCGCAAAGTTCCAGGCAACGTTTTGGGTACAAGCAAGACAGGTGTTTTGACATACATAGAGCCGGCTGTGAATACGCTTTTGAATTCGCAGTTGGAAATGTTGTTCGGCGATGAGCGCGCCGAGATTCGAAAGATTCTTCAGCGGTTGACCAAGTATCTTTCGGGTCATGCTACTATGTTGAAGTCGGTGTTGGATACGCTTATGCGGTTAGACAATATTCAGGCGCGTGTTCGCTTGGCCATTTTAATGGATGCGCAGAAGGTGCAGTTCGTGTCTGAGCCTATGGTAAAGCTGAACAAAGCTTTTCATCCGCTCTTGCTTTTGAAAAATGCAGAACGCGGAATGAAGACCATTCCGCAATCGTTGGAATTGAATGCGCAACAGCGCATGATGGTTATTTCGGGTCCGAATGCTGGAGGGAAAAGTATCACGCTGAAGACAGTCGGACTTATTCAACTCATGTGGGAATGTGCATTGCTCGTGCCCGCTGAAGAGTCAAGTGTCTTGAGCCGATTCGATTGCATACTCACCGATATTGGCGACAATCAAAGTATCGAGAATCAGCTTTCAACGTATTCGTATCGCTTGAAGCGCATGAAGTTTTTCTTGGATTCAGCGAATAGAAGATCGTTGATCTTGTTAGATGAATTTGGAACAGGATCTGATCCCGAATTGGGAGGTGCTTTGGCTGAAGTGTTCTTCGAAGAGTTGTATGCGCGAAAATCTTTCGGAGTGATTACTACACATTTTTCACCCATAAAAATTAAAGCTTCGCAACTGCGAAATGCGGTGAACGGATGTATGCTTTTCAATACGGAAACGCTTGAGCCAACGTATATTTTGAGTGTTGGAGAACCGGGTTCTTCGTTCACGTTTGAAGTGGCGAAGATGAATGGAATTCCAGAGGATTTGTTGGATCGCGCGAAGAAGAAATTAAGCAAGCAGAAAATTGAAATGGACAGTTTGCTATCCGATTTGCAACGTCAGAAATCAGAGTTGGAGCAGGGCATAGCAGCAGCAAGAAAACAAGAGGCGAGCGCAAGAAAAGAGGAGCAATCTTTTCAATCTAAATTAGAAAAACTTCAAGATAAATTAGATAAACAACACGTGACTTCCGAAAGGAATAACAAGTATATTATTTTAGGAAAGAAGGCCGATCAGTTGGTAGAGAAATTCAATCTTCGCGCGAAGAACAAAGATGTTCTGGAAGAGTTGAAGAAATTTGTCGCGGTTGAAAAAACGGAGCGCGAAGAATCAAGAAAGAAGAAGAAAGTCTTGACAGAATCCAAAGCGAAAAAGGCTACCAGAGAAAAGGTAATTCAAGATCGAAAGAAGATGATTCCGGGAGCAACGGTTCGTTTAGAAAAAACACAACAGGTTGGTGAGATTTTGGAAGTAATCGGCGAGATCGCGACAGTGGCCTTTGGTGTGTTTAAAACGAAAGTAGAGTTGGGTAAACTGCTGTTGATTCGTTAGTTCTTCGGCGTAAGATTTAACGCCTTTCCCAGCTCAAGCATGTGGGCGAAAGCCTCTTCGAAATTGTTCTGAATTTTGCCGTCGAGAATAGCATCTTTGATCGCATTTTTAATTTCCCCAACTTCTTTGCAAGGCTGAAGATTGAATGTTTCCATAACAAGTTCACCGCTAACAGGAGGTTGGAAATTTCGAACACGATCTTTCTCTTCAAGTTCTACCAATTTCAACTTCACCTTTTCGTAATTCGCTAAGTAGCGTTTCACTTTCGTTTCGTTTTTCGAGGTGATGTCGGCCTGACACAACAACATTAAATCATCAATGTCGTCACCTGCTTCGAACAACAATCTACGAACGGCTGAATCAGAAATTTCATCCTTGGTTAATGCAATAGGACGCAGGTGCAGTGCTACCAATTTCTGCACGTACCTCATCTGGTGATCTAGCGGAAGTTTCAGTCGTTGAAAGATTTTCGGAACCCAGCGTGCTCCCACGTCTTCATGTCCGTGAAAGGTCCATCCAATTCCTTCTTCAAAACGTTTTGTATGCGGCTTCGCAATGTCGTGAAGAACGGCTCCCCAGAGTAACCAAAGGTTGTTCGTATTTGCGCGAAGGTTATCTACTACCTCAAGGGTGTGATAGAAATTGTCTTTGTGTGCGTTGTTGTTTCTCTTTTCAACTCCGTGAAGCTTCACCATTTCAGGAAAGAATTGGTGAAGCAGTTCCGTATCGAAAAGAAGTTTCATTCCAACAGAAGGCTTCTTTGAAAGAAGAATCTTATTGAATTCGACCATGGTTCTTTCTACACTTACGATTTCCAATCGAGCGGCATTTTCTTTAATGGCCTCTAAACTTTTTTCTTCAATGGTGAAGTTCAATTGTGAGGCGAAGCGCACAGCACGCATCATGCGCAAAGGGTCATCGCTGTATGTAATGGAAGGTTCGAGCGGGGTGCGAAGAATTTTATTTTCAAGGTCGAGTAATCCGTTGAACGGATCTACTAATTCTCCGAAGGAATCTTCTTGAAGAGAGAGTGCCATGGCGTTAACAGTGAAGTCTCTGCGCATTTGGTCGTCTTCTAAACTCCCTTTCTCCACGTCGGGTTTTCTGCTCGTGGCGCGGTACGATTCTTTTCTAGCTGAAACGAATTCGACTTCGCTTCCTTTGTAAACGAAATGTGCGGTTCCGAAATTCGCGAAGATGGAAACACGTTTTACTCCAAGTAATTCAGCAGTTCTGTTGGCAAGTGCTGGACCGTCTCCGCTCGTGACAATATCAATGTCTTTGTTTAAACGCTTCAGCAAAAGGTCACGCACATAACCGCCAATGACGAATGCTTCGGCATTTTGCTCAACGGCCGCTTGTTGCACGGCTCGAAAGACGGTTTTTTGAAGATGACGGCTAAAGTTCATTTGCGGCGCAAAGGTACTTTTCAAAACTAGGAATCAGAAATATTTATTTGGTCGGCTGAAAATGAGTTAAAAGGCAACTTAGTGAAACCCACTTCAGTCTTATCTTGCGTACGCTAACCCTTTGTAAAAATGAAAAAAATCATAGCCCTATTCGTGTTTGTTTTTGTATGCGGCTCATATGTATTTGCACAGAGTGCTCAAGTTACATTTACAGCAACCACAAATTTCTCATTTGTTGAAGACGGATTCCATCCGGTGAAATTCCAGTTGACAGAAGGGTCTAATGCGAACGTAGAAGGACTATTGCAATATGTTCAGAACAATCCCAAGTACTTCAAGGTTCAAGTAGATGGAAATGAATTGACGTTGAAGTTTGTTGAAGGAGTTCACTGGGGCGTTTGGATGAAAGTCTTTGGAGCCATGGAGGTTTCGCAGATAGAGATTCGCGAGGCCAATCAAAATGTGGTTGTAGCTCCGATGGATTTCCTCCGTTATTTTCATTTGATTAATCAATAATCATTTCAAAGCATTCTTCATGAGAGCACTTTATCTGTTCATGTTTTTGACATTGCTATCTACTGCTAGTCAAGCACAAATCTTTTCTTGTCCAACTTGCGTAGGTTCAGCACCGACGAGTTACACCAACGGTCAGCCCAACGATTCCATATTTTTCGTTTGCGGTGGGAATACGGCAGATTTAATTGCGACATCACTAGTAAGTTTGGTTGGCCTTTACAACTACACTTGGCAGTACTTTAATCCGTTCACTGGTACATGGGACTTTTTCTTTACGGCACCTTTGGTATTGAGTCCGCAAAGTTTATCGGGTGTTGGTCCGGGTGGATACCGCGTGGTTATTACAGATGCTTTCAATACTTTCATGGGAGCCGATGTGGCTTGGGTTTCTTCTGTGGCGGGTGCAACTTCTGTTGATGTAGCGCCTATACCCGGCGGTTGCGGCGGCACTTTGAATTTAAGTGCTTTGGTGAATCCAGGTTCTGCTACTCCATATTACAACTCTCCTGCGGATTTATCATCACCGGTAATTGTTGGACCTTCAACGAACATTAATATCTGTATTACGGGGAATCACACGTTCAATAGTGATATGACTTTTGCCTTAGTTGGACCCGCTTCATGTGGAAGTCCAGTTGTCGTTTTGAGTCCTTACAGTAGTTCAATGGGACAAGCTGTCAATTGCAATGGTGCAGACAATTTTTCGAATCTTTGTTTCACGAATCAAAGCACGAATTCATTCAATATTTGTGCAGCAGGCGGGAATATGACCGGAAATTATGGCTCATACGGACTGGGTGCTGGAACGCCAATAAACTGGTCTGCCCTGAATGGTTGCGATGCCACTCAAGGTCTATGGACTCTGCGCGTTCAGGATTGTTATTCAACAGATACAGGAACAATTTTGCCAACAACCTCTCTGACCATAACAGGAACAAATGGATTGGGCGCACCTACGACTGTTACGTTCTCACCTGCAGCGGCAACGCCAATTGCAGACGGCGTTTGCGCGCAGTTTGGTGGTTTCAATGCCGGATGCTGCTCAACAACGAATATTCCTTTAAACTTACCAGCAGCTTCTACGGTGGCCCTTCCAATGAATATCAATTACACATGGACCGCTAATCCTGCTGGACCAGTAATCACTGTTGCTTCCGGAGTTGTTCCAGCCTCAGGTATTATTTCGGCAACGGTTCCCGCTCCGACACAAGACACTCAATTTACATTGACACTCTCGGGCATGCAAGCGAATGCCGATTGCGGAGGTTCTTCGAGCGATACCGAACTATACGACAATCAAGCGAGCACACCTGTAACCGTTCAAAACCCAGGTCCATTGTGTATAACTGCAGGTCCTGTTACGTTAACGCCTTCTATTACAGGTGGCACATGGTCAGGTCCAGGCGTGAATGCTGCAACAGGAGTATTCAATCCGACAACTGCTGGTGCAGGAACTTGGACCATCAACTATTCTACAGGAGGTGCTTGTCCAAACACAGGTTCAACCACCATTCAAGTACAAGCCGCAACTACTTCAGTTATTTCAGCTCCGACAACGTTGTGTTCTAATGCTGCTCCTGTTGCACTCACCGCGAACAATGCTGGTGGAACATGGACAGGTACGGGCGTTAATGCTTCAGGATTATTCACTCCCACGGGAGCAGTAGGTTCTCAGACGATTACCTACACCCCAGCGGCAGGACAATGTTTTTCTCCTGGAACAGCCACTATTCAAGTGATTCAAACACCAACGGTATCTGTTACAGACGTTGGTCCTGTTTGTTTGAATAGCCCTCCATTTACACTTACTTGCAGCACGGGAAGTGCATTTTGGAGTGGACTAGGAGTTAGTCCTTCAGGGATGTTTAATCCTAGCATCGCGGGTCCAGGTGTTGTCTCGATCACATGCACTGCCGGCGGCCAATGCCCAGCAAGCGATAATACACCCATTACTGTTGTGGCTCCAGTAACTCCAGTTATTGCAGCTCCAAACCAAGTTTGTGTTTCATCAAGTCCAGAAATACTTACCGCTGATTTGGCAGGTGGAAGTTGGTCTGGTCCAGGAGTTTCGCCTTCGGGTAATTTCAATCCGAGTATTGCAGGAGTGGGTGGTCCATACACCATCACCTATACCTTGAACGACGTTTGTTCTTCGTCTTCAACTGCGGCAATTATGGTCGTTGCTCAGCCTGTTATTTCTATAACAGATATTGTAGATCCGCTATGCGCCAATGGCATTCCCGTTACGTTGAGTGCTTCATTGCCGGGTGGTTCTTGGTCGGGTATTGGAGTGAATACCGTAACCGGAGTCTTTACGCCAAGTTCAGGAGTCAATGGCCCGAATAACATTATTTATTCCATTGGTGGATTGTGTCCCGCAACGGACAATACAGTCATCAATGTTGTTGCAGCCCCTGCAGTTACTATTACACAAGCATCTCCTTTTTGTTTGAACTCTCTGAATACCACTTTAACCGCGAATCAAACAGGTGGAACGTGGTCAGGCACTGGAATCTTAGACCCATTAACTGGTTCATTCTCTCCGAGTATTGCGGGTGTTGGACCAACTGCGATTACCTACACCTTCACTTCTGCTCCCTGCACGGTTACTGCAACAAGCAATGTGATTGTCAACCCGCTTCCTACGGTATTCGCTGGAATCGATGCTATAATTTGCTCAGGCGCTTCAACAGCATTGCAAGCAACAGGCGCTTCCACGTATCAGTGGAGTATCAACGGTGGTGCGGCAGTTGGATTGAATAACCCGAATATTGCGAATCCTTCGGCATCGCCAACAACAACAACGACATACAGTGTTTTAGGTATCGACGTAAACGGATGTACCAATGTAGATCAGGTGCAAGTTTCTGTGAATGCCTCACCAACAGTTAATGCTGGAGCAAACGCTTCTATTTGTCCGGGCATACCAACAACGCTTGGGGCTACCGGCGCTTCAACCTACGCTTGGTCTCCTTCAACCGGATTAACCGGTGGGAATACGGCAACACCATCAGCGAATCCAGCTTCAACACAAACGTATACCGTTACCGGAACAGACGCGAATGGATGTCAGAATACGGATCAAGTAACGGTTACTGTTTTTCCACAGCCTAATGTAATTGCGGGCGCTACTTCTCCAATTATCGAATGTCAAACAGCTCAATTAACCGCCGGTGGGCTGGTTTCTTACAATTGGATGAATACCACCGGTCCAGATGCTACCATTGCTTCACCGAACACTGCTATCACTGATGTTACTCCGCTTACAAATGCTACGTATACGGTTACAGGATTAGATGCTAACGGCTGCGCAGGAAGTGCAACAATATCAGTTGCAGTGAATCCGATTACAGTTTCAATCGTAAACGCAACATCTGTGAACCCTTCTACATTCTCTTTCGACATAACATCGAATGCAACGAATTTCGATTGGGATTTCTATACAGACGGAACAACGGATGCAAATACTTCAGCAACAACGATTCAAAATTCATATTCCACCGGTCCAACTCCGCCGCTTGATTATATCATTACGACGGTTACTGCATCAATTGGAAACTGTGAAGCGCAAGACACCATTCATGTCTTCATTGATAACACCTTGCTGGAATGGCCGAACATTGTCATTGCAGATGGAGATGGAATAAACGATGTGCTCAGCTTCTTATCTCAAGACCCAGCGCTGCAACCAAACTGGCAGTCGATTACTACAGTTCCTACCGTTACTGATTTCAAGGTTGAAATTTTCAATCGTTGGGGAAAGAAGGTGGGTGAAGTAAATGCCCCAACGGGTTCATGGGATCCGAAAGAATTTGGAGCTGGAGTATACTTCTACGTAGTTTCTTACTCGAAGAGATCTACAGGAATGAATGCTGAAGAAGTGAAAGTGGAAAGAGCGCTGCAAGTCTTTGTGAAGTAATTCGGAAGAATTACTTCGCCGAAGCACGCTTTAACTTGTCGTTGATTGCGCGACCTAAATTTTCATTCGGAAGGAATTCCGCGAGAATGACATCAATGTCTAGCTGGTCGAGTTCGCGGAGGAAGGCGAACAGGTTTGCTGCCGCTTCTGTGAAACTTCCGTTTTTACTTAAGATGCGTTGCGCCTCTATTTGATAATCCTCTTTAAAACTCAGCACTCCAATTTTTTGCGATACAAAGTCATGCATAAGCTCGCGAATGTTTCCAACATGAACAGGTTTGCGTGGAGCGTAATGACTCGTGAGCATTCCTGGTGAAGCAGGTGAACTCGAAGAATGTTGCTGAATGTGAATGTTGGAGTTGAAACGTTGAAGGTCTTCGACTGAAATTCCTCCTAAACGAAGAATTTCGATTTCGTTGTGTTGAACACGCAAGACAGTCGATTCAATTCCAACAGAACAATTTCCTCCATCGAGTATGTATGGGATTTTTTCGCCAAGTTGGTCCGCTACATGTGCAGCGCTCGTTGGGCTGATGTATCCGAAAGGATTCGCACTAGGCGCCGCAAGCGGAAAAGGAAGACTTCTTAACAGTTTAAGTGTAATCGGATGATTCGGAATTCGAATTCCAACTTCTTTCAATCCGGAAGTCGTTAAATCGGGAATGCATGATTTTTTTGGAAGTAGCACCGTTAATGCGCCCGGCCAAAAGTTTTCCATCAGATTGAGGGCCAATTCAGGAATTTCTTCCACATATTTTGAAACTTCTGAAACTTCTGAAACATGAACAATTAGAGGATCGAAGTGCGGACGGTTTTTCGCTTCGAAAATTTTCGAAACTGCTATTTCACTTAAGGCGTTTCCAGCCAATCCGTATACCGTTTCCGTAGGAATAGCAACCACTTCGTTTTGAAGAAGAAGGTCTCGCGCTTTTTCTATTTCCGTTCCAATCATGCATTGCAAAAGTAGTCAATTCAATTTTCTACTATATTTGCACTCGATGGCAAAGAAAATTACCTTGATCAATGGCGGACTGCTGAATATGATCATTCAAAGGTTGTGTCGTCAATTAATCGAAAATCACAAAGACTTTTCTTCAACAGTGCTCATTGGTCTTCAGCCACGTGGTGTTTTTTTTACTGAACGCATTGTAGAAGAATTGGCGAAGTCTGGACACCAAGTGAAGTTGGGAATAATAGATCCTACTTTTTATCGCGACGATTTTCGCATTCACGACAAGCCGCTTCTAGCGAAGTCTACAGACATGAAGCACAGTGTTGAAGGAATGAATGTGGTGCTCATAGACGATGTCTTATATACCGGCCGAACCATTCGCGCGGGTATGGAAGGTCTTATGGAATACGGAAGGCCGAAGTCTGTGGAATTGTTGGTTCTTATCGATCGTAAGAAAGGAAGAGAAGTTCCAATTGAAGCAACATATGTTGGGAAGGAAGTGGAGAGTTTCGATAATCAACGTGTAAGAGTCATGTGGAAGAGTGAAGGAGAAAAGGAAGATCATGTAATTTTTTTGAACGACTAAAATGAAGCTGAGCACCAAACACCTCATTGCCATTGAGCCGCTGAAAAAAGCGGACATTGACTTGATTTTTTCGCAAGCAGACGAGTTCAAAGAAGTCTTGAATAGACCCATTAAGAAGGTTCCGTCTTTAAGAGATATTACAGTAGCCAATTTGTTTTTTGAAAACTCAACACGCACGCGCTTGAGTTTTGAATTGGCCGAGAAAAGATTGGGTGCCGATGTAGTGAATTTTTCTGCATCTACTTCTTCCGTGAAGAAAGGAGAAACACTCATCGATACCGTGAACAACATCTTGGCTATGAAAGTAGACATGGTTGTTATGCGTCACGCATCGCCCGGTGCATGTCAGTTTCTGGCTGGAAGAACAAACACTGTTGTGGTGAATGCAGGTGATGGAACGCACGAACATCCAACACAAGGATTACTCGATGCATTTTCCATCAGAGAAAAATTAGGAGAGGTCAAAGGAAAGAAGGTTGTAATAGTAGGAGACATAACACACAGTAGAGTTGCATTGAGTAACATCTATTGTCTTCAGAAGTTGGGTGCGGAAGTTATGGTGTGTGGACCAACAACCTTAATCCCGAAGCACATAGAGTCTTTAGGTGTAAAAGTTGAACACAATCTTCAACGTGCGTTGGAATGGTGTGATGTCGCTAATATGTTGCGTATTCAATTGGAAAGACAAGATGCTGGAATTCCGTATTTTCCTAGTCTTCGTGAATACACTGAGTTATTCGGGCTTACCCAAGATAGATTAAATACTTTGGGTAAAGAAATCGTAATCATGCACCCCGGTCCAATTAACCGAGGAGTGGAGATTTCAAGTGAAGTTGCAGATGGCAACAACAGCATTATCCTTAATCAAGTTGAAAATGGCGTAGCCGTAAGAATGGCAACAATATTTCTTCTTGCACAGGGTATCAAAAGAGTTAGTTAATTCTTCGTTGTCTTTTTTTGTTTTTCTTTCTATAAATTAACTAAATTTGGGCAAAACGCATTTTATGAATTTTGTTTCAGATCAAAAAGAAAAGTTAGTTTACATTACTTCGAATGTTGAGAAGCTTGATGCCATTTACGCTCCAGAGCTTAAATCGGAATTAGTTCTTCAAAACAGAAGCACTCAGCGCAATATTATTGTTGATTTGTCTGCTACGAAGTATATCGACTCTTCTGGATTGTCTGCATTGCTTGTAGGACAGCGTCTATGTCGCGATGCGAATGGTACATTCGTAGTTTGCGGATTACAAGAAACAGTTAAAAAATTAATTTCCATTTCTCAGTTGGACTCTGTATTTAAAATCACTCCCACATTAAATGAGGCCATTGATTTGGTTTATATGGAAGAAGTTGAACGTGAAATCTAAACCCTATATGAATAAACAATTACTTTCTGTATTAGCTTTTGTAGCACTTTCTTTGTCTGCTGCTGCACAATGTAACTCGAATGATTACGATTGGGCTGGGCAAACCTTTGGTGTAAGTCCAAATCCAACCCTAGGTGAAAACTTTGCTCCAGGTCTTCAAGGTCAGCCGTATGCTGATGTTCTTTACGTAAGAACTCCAACAACTGCTGCCGATATTGATCCGTCATACCC
Source organism: Bacteroidota bacterium (assembly GCA_039805165.1). GTDB lineage: Bacteria > Bacteroidota > Bacteroidia > Flavobacteriales_D > Sanyastnellaceae > CAIZGX01. The sequence goes on from JBDLUS010000028.1 coordinate 26,209, forward strand.
AGCATTGATTTCTATCAATAGCATTCACTTGGATGCTGTGTTTTATGGAATCGTTTCAGACGTAGATACCACTTGGGCAGACTTGTCTGGTTTGGGTCTTTCTATTGCTTGTAACAACAACGGTGAATATGCAGATCCTTGTATGTTCGGTGCTGGTGCAGGTTACTGCGGAGATATTACCGGAACTCCTAATGCAACTGGTATTTTCCCAGTTAAGATTGTAGTTACTGCAAACTTACTTTTGTTAGGTGATGTTCCTTACGAGTTCACAGGATATACCCTTGACTTCTCTGGAAACAGCGTAACTGAAGGTGTTTCTTTCAACGATGTAGTTAAAGTTTCTCCTAACCCAGCAAACGAATTCACTTTGGTGACTTTCCCAATGGGAGCTAACGAGCAAGCTGAAATTTCTGTATACAACACTATGGGTCAATTGGTTTTCTCTGAGAAAACAATGACAACTCCAGGTGCGAACACTTACCGCTTAAATACTTCGAACCTTCCAGTAGGAAACTACGTGGCTCGTCTTGTTTCAGGAAAGAATGTTGCAGAGAAGTTGATTCAAGTTCAACACTAATCGAAATTATTCACGACCTTTGAAGCCGTCTCGTCTTACACGAGGCGGTTTTCTTTTTTATGTTGTTTCAAGTTACCATACTCGGATGTGGCGCCGCAACGCCAACCTCGCGCCACAAGCCTACGGCGCAGGTTGTAAATGTGCACGATAAATATTTTTTGATCGATTGTGGTGAAGGAACACAAATGCAATTGAGGAAATACAAAGTGAAAATGCAGCGCATTCAAGCCATCTTCATTTCACATCTTCATGGCGATCACTTCTTCGGTCTTATCGGACTGCTGAGTACCTATAATTTATTGGGAAGGAAAACACCATTGACAATCTACGCTCCTCCCGGTTTGGAAGAAGTCATACGTCTTCAATTCAAAGTTTCAGAATCGTATTTCGAATACGAATTAATTTTTGTTGAAACACAAGATAAAGAGAAGCGACTCATTTTTGAAGACGATACGGTGCGCGTTTATTCATTTCCTTTGAAACACCGCGTGCCTTGTACCGGATTTGTTTTTGAGGAAAAAGAACGGAAGTTAAACGTTGAGAAATGGGCCATTATAGAATTCAAACTTCAGCCTTCGGAAATATTGTTGTTGAAGAAGGGGATAGATGTAGTTCGCGAGAATGAAACAATTCCATTTGGAAAAGTAACGAATCCGTCTATTCCTATTCGCAGATACGCTTATTGTTCAGACACGGCTTACGACGAACGAATTGTTCCGAATATTTTGAATTCGGATTTGGTTTATCATGAAACCACATTTTTGCAAGAAGATACTGAACGTGCGAAGAAAACCTTTCATTCCACAACAATTCAAGCCGCTACGATAGCCAAAATGGCGAATGCGAAGAAATTGGTAGTTGGGCACTACAGCAGTCGATACAGTGACGACGAACTCTTTAAGACAGAGGCTATGACTGTATTTCCGAACACGGACATCGCCAACGAAGGCGTTGTTTTCGATCTGTAAAATATTTTCTGCGAGTGAGTGTATTTGGTACACTTTCTATATCTTGCAGGTATGAATAAGCAACGATTAAGTTTTTGGCAAATCTGGAACATGAGCTTTGGCTTCATGGGAATTCAGTTTGGATGGGCGCTTCAAATGGCGAACATGAGCTCTATTTATGAATTTCTTGGCGCTAAATCCGACGAGATTCCATTGCTTTGGTTAGCAGCTCCATTAACAGGCTTCATAGTTCAGCCTATTATCGGCTACTTGAGCGATCGCACTTGGCATCCAACGTTTGGAAGAAGAAGACCTTATTTCATGATAGGAGCAATTCTTAGTTCGATTGCTTTGGTACTTATGCCAAATTGCAGTGAATTGTGGATGGCAGCCGGATTGTTGTGGATTTTAGATTCATCCATTAATATTTCAATGGAACCGTTTCGCGCGTTTGTTGCAGATAACCTTCCAGAAGAACAGCGAACTTTTGGTTTTAGCATGCAGTCGCTTTTTATTGGATTAGGATCTGTTGTTGCAAGCGCTTTACCATGGATTTTTACCAATTGGGTAGGAATGAAAGACGAAGTCGGTCACGTGGGAATTCCTTCGAATGTGAAATGGAGCTTTTACATTGGTGCTTGCGCTTTTTTTCTTTTTGTACTCTATACGGTAATCACTTCCAAGGAATACCCACCAGCAGAGGAGAAGACAAATGATAAACAAGGCGAAAAGAAGAAAGTCGGAATTCTTGAGGGATTGAATGAGATCATTGAAGCTATTTTGAATATGCCGAAGCGCATGAAACAACTGGCTTTAGTGCAATTCCTTACTTGGCCTGGATTGTTTTTAATGTGGTTTTATTATACCCCTGCCGTGGGTGCTGATATTTTTGGAGGAAGTGCATCGAGTACTTCCGATCCAGCCCTAAGAGCATTGTATCAGCAAGGAACGGAGATGGCTGGTCTGACTTATTCCTTCCAAAACTTGATTACATTTTTGTTTGCAATGTTTCTTCCTGTTTTGGCTAAACCGCTAGGGCAAAAATTCACGCATCAGTTGTGTTTGACAATTGGTGGTCTTGGACTTATTTCACTTTCCTTTATCCATGGGGCTCAAAACCAAATCTTCTTGTTCGCAGTAATGGGTGCAGTGGGAATTGCTTGGGCAAGCATTCTCTCTATGCCTTACGCAATGTTGGCAGATTGTCTTCCTGAGAATAAAATCGGTGTATACATGGGTATTTTTAATTTCTTCATTGTACTTCCGGAAATTATAGCCGCTCTGTCTTTCGGGTGGGTTATGGATACTTTTTTGGATAACAACAGGGTTTTAGCTGTTTCAATAGGCGGAGGTTTGTTGATTTTAGCAGGAATTTTAACCATGCGCATTAGCGAGACCAAGAACTCTTAGAACTATCTTTGAATTTCTAATTCGAAACGATAGTGGAGCTTGTATCAACTTTTCTTCCAACACAATACGGCGACTTTGAAATTAAGGCGTTCGATAGCGGCAATGCCGAACTTCCGAAC
>JBDLUS010000029.1:0-6522 GCA_039805165.1 Bacteroidota bacterium
AAGTTGAGCACACGCTTGGCAACCGTGAGTGAATTCAGTAGAGCAGATATTTCGAGAACGTTCAATGTTGCAGATTCCTTTATTGATGTGCTTTGCAACGGCATAGATCACACGTTTGCTCCAGTGGAAGAACACAAGAAGGAAGTCATTCGCGATCGTTTCGCGCAAGGAAAAAAATATTTTTTATTTGTCGGTGCGCTTCATCCAAGGAAGAACGTGCACCGTGTGGTTGAGGCATTCAACGCTGCTGTAGAGCAAGGCGTAGAATCTTCATTGGTCATTGCAGGAAATAAATTTTGGCATTACCCGGAATTGGATGCTGCCTTGGCTAAAATCAATTACCGAACGAACGTTCGGTTTTTAGGACACGTGCATACTGCCGATCTTCCGTTGCTTATGTCGGCAGCGGAAGGGCTGGTTTTTCCAAGTCTCTACGAAGGATTCGGAATCCCATTAATTGAAGCGGAAGCGTGCGGCGTTCCGGTCATTGCTTCTAGCGGAACAGTCATGGAAGAGGTTTCAAACGGATCAGCGTTCTTCGTGAATCCAACTGAAGTTTCTGAAATAGCTGAGGCAATTTTGAAGATTGAAAAGGGACAGCGTAACCCAATCATGCGCGAGCATTCTTATACATGGGACAAAGCAGCAGAGTTGTTGTGGGAAAGCATTGAACAAACCCTTCAACACAAGAAGTAAAATGCTATTCAATTCCATTGAGTTCTTTTTATTTTTCCCCATTGTAATAGCGTTGTATTTCTTGTTGCCGCATCAGTGGCGCTGGCTCATGCTTTTGATAGCGAGTTGTGTGTTCTATATGTTTTTCGTTCCGGCATATATTTTCATTTTGTTGGCGACTATTGTCGTTGATTATGTAGCTGCCATTCAAATTGAAAAAAGTTCGAAGACCAATGCGCGGCGATGGTTAATTGGAAGTATTATTAGCACGTGCTTGATTTTGGCGGTGTTCAAGTACTTCAATTTCTTCATCGATAATTTCAACGGTATTGCCAATTTAATTGGATGGAATTATTCGTTGAATACGCTTAGCATTCTTCTGCCCATAGGGCTTTCCTTCCACACCTTTCAGAGTTTGAGTTATGTTGTGGAAGTGTATCGCGGCAACCAAAGGGCAGAACGACATTTCGGAATTTATTCGCTGTACGTAATGTTCTATCCACAGTTGGTTGCCGGACCCATCGAACGTCCGCAAAATGTCTTGCATCAATTTTACGAGAAACATTCGCTCAATTATTTAGATGTGTCGAAAGGCATGCAGCGCATCGTATGGGGAATGTTTAAGAAGGTGGTTATTGCAGATAACTTAGCGCAGTTCGTTTCTCCGGTCTATGAACATGCAGGCGCAGTGTCTTGGATGTATTTGAGCATTGCAGTGGTCTTCTTCAGCTTTCAGATCTATTGCGATTTCAGTGGGTACAGTGATATTGCTATTGGTGCAGCGCGCGTTATGGGATTCCGACTCATGGAAAATTTCAAGCTGCCTTATCGCTCCACGGGTGTGGGGATGTTCTGGTCGAAGTGGCACATCTCGCTTTCAACGTGGTTCAGAGATTACGTGTATATTCCTTTGGGTGGAAACAGGAGAGGCGCTGCAAGAACTTCGTTGAACTTGTTCATTGTCTTTGCCATAAGCGGTTTTTGGCACGGCGCGAATTGGACTTTCGTAGTTTGGGGAATGGCGCACGGACTGTGGTTGGTTCTTGAAAACCGAATGAACGTTCGGTGGGAAGGAAAATGGAAGATGCTTTTTGGTACGTTAATCACGTTTGTGGGAGTGTCTTTTTTATGGATCTTTTTCAGAGCGCAATCTTTCGAGCAAGCAACGCAGGTAATCAAAGGGATAGTAACGTTTCAGGCGCAGCCCGGATTTCTTCCTTCGGTGTTTGTTCCGCTGAACGGTGCAGTTATCGTTGGAAAGATTCTTCTCTTGTTGGTTTTCGTTTTGATAGATCGAAAGGTGACAGAGGTTGTGTTGGGAACACGGACCATTGGTTCCAATCGGAAAGTGTGGTTATTCGCCGCGCTATTGGCGTGCTTGGCATTATTCGGTCAGTGGGGAAAAGTTGACTTTATATATTTTCAGTTTTAATGAAATTAATAATTCGAAATAGTTTGAAGGTCTTGCTTGCAGCGTTAGCGATATACGCCGCTGTGATTTTCATTTTTTCGAATGTGCAATTGATTGACCGAAGAATGTCATTGTTCTTCGTTCCGAATTTGCAACGCAACGGGGGGCAAGAATTGCAAATGATGCGCGATTTAACTTCCAGCCAAACGAAATACGATGCAATTGTTTTGGGCTCTTCTCATGCCTACAGGGGCTATGACCCGCGAATATTCGAGCAATCGGGTATTAGTCTTTTCAATGCTGGAACGAGTGCTCAAAATGCGAAGGGGTCATTGGTATTGTACAATGAATATTTAAGGAATAGATCGGATGTTTTCCTTCTTGATATTTACGATCCGGTATTTGAATTGGAGGGCACTGAAAGCAATATGCGTTTGATTCAGAATGTGCCTACGAATGAGGCAGCATTCGCTTTGGTTCAGCAAGAATGGAAGATGTATACCTTGAACGCCCTTGCGGTGCGCATAGCGAGCATAAAACCAATGGACGAAGCTCCTAACAACGATTACGTAAAAAATGGCTTCTGCGAGAAGAAAGGAATCTTGTATGCTGTTGAACCCTTGAACGATTCTGTTTTCGATGCAAACGAAGAAATGTTTGTTGCATTTGAGAAGATGGTGAAGCAAATGCAATCAGATGGTAAGCGCATTGTTTTGTGCAGTCATCCTCTTCCCCCTTCAGCAGGACTACACAATTATCATGATAAGTTTTTAGCGCGATTTACTCCGTTGATTCAAAGACTCGGCTTGCATTACATTGATCTGACTTATTACACAGATGGATTCGGTGTAAATGAGTTCGCAGACATTTCGCATATGAATCAGCAGGGGGTTGAGTTGTATAATCGTTTATTAATGAACTCACCTTCTTTCAACGAAGTTGTTAAATAAAAAACCCATTCGTTTGAATGGGTTTCTCTTCTGTGGTGCCACCGGGATTCGAACCTGGGACACAAGGATTTTCAGTCCTTTGCTCTACCAACTGAGCTATGGCACCGAAGCGGTTGCAAATATAATCATTTATTTCAATTCACCTATATTTGCAACTCAAATTTTTCGGGAGAGATGTCAGAGTGGTCGATCGAGCACGCTTGGAAAGCGTGTGTATTGAAAGGTACCGAGGGTTCGAATCCCTCTCTCTCCGCCACCTATTAAGCCAACGATTTCATCGTTGGTTTTTTATTTCCCTAAAATAAATGATGGACCGAATAGAATGATTCCGGAGATTACAGAGAGCCCAACAAAAAGAAGCCAGTTCTTTCTGCTCTTGAATTCATTCAAAATTCCAACTTCTTGAATCCAATTTTTCGCGTAGACTTCTTCTTCCTTGTTGTTTGTTAGCACAAGGGTGATTAACCAGACTACAGTGTTTAATAATCCTGGAATTAAAATGTCAATGAACGCTTCTGAAATTCCGAGTTGTTGCATCAGGAATGGATACATGCCTGTTTGCTTAACGAGCAACCAAAGGATCCAAATGAGCGGGGCACCAATCATGGCCGAAAGAACAGTTTGCGCATTCACTTTCGACCAAAACCAACGAGCTATAAAGACAGGACCAACACCTGCAGTGAACAGAAAAATTGTTCCGAAAAGTTCTGCCGTTGATTTACCTATTGTTAACCACAATGCTGAAATTCCTATTCCAAGAAACATCGTTATTATACCGAAGGTTCTTTCGTTGTTGTCGTTCGAAATCATAGGTCTTATCACGCCTGCATAAATTAAACTCGCTGTCCAGTGATTCGTACTGAACATGGCTTGAAACGCGTTAATCACAACAAACACAATGAATAAATTACTTATCCAACTCCATTGGTTTTCGGCTGGATATAACAACGGAAATGAAAGTAAAATTCCTTGAATAAAATAGGCAATGAGTATTGATGCAATGATAATTTTTCTAGACTCATTTCCATTTTTTAATGTCAGTAACAACTGACCGCGCATATCTGGCAAGTCAACGATAATAGCAAACCACCACAGTAAAACAATCGATAAAAGAAGTGGCTTGAAATGAATGTTATTGATCCAAACAGACAGGTGATTTGGAGGTTGAATGAAATGATGTTCACCAATGAAAATTTGAAACAGTAAATAACAAATCGCGACAAGAACCGTGGAGTAACCGATAACCGAGTCAATGCGTATGCGATTTTTAAGCGAATTGAAAAAGATGTTTATGGCCAGAATAATAAACGTAAATAGGGTGAATTTCCTTTGACTTTCAACTTCGGTAAACAAATATTCAGAAAGCGGTTGAATACTCACGGCCATGGCAAGGGGCAAGATCAACAAGCCGAGATAAAGTCCACGAAAGCGAGCCAACGAAACGGCACCTCTTCCAATAAATCGATAAGGAATAAATTCACCTTCCGTTTTCAAAGGCATGCGTCCCCATGCTGGAGCAAAAAACACAGCGCCGAAAACAACGGCAAGAACCGATTGAAAGTAGAGAAGAAGAATTTCGCTGTTGTCGCTCGAATATAAAAAAAGGCTGTTCACCACGAACAATCCCGAACTTGGGATGAGCGCACCAATAATTAAAATTGAACTGCTCTTCTTGTCCGTTGAGAATAACCTTCGCCTCATATCGCAAACTTACAAAAGTTTCGAAAAGACAAAAAACTACTTAGTTTTGTAAATAATTTCTTGAACCACACCTGGATCTAATAAGGTAGTTGTATCGCCAATAGCATCGAATTCTCCTTCTGCAATTTTGCGCAAAATACGACGCATAATTTTCCCACTTCTCGTCTTCGGAAGTCCGCTTACAATCACAATTTTATCCGGTTTCGCTATCGTACCAATCTGCTCACTCACCGTCTTCGTTATCGCATGAATTTGTTCATGATCTTCCAAATGATGATGCGGATCACAGATGACAAACGCGAAGATTCCTTGGCCCTTGATGTCATGCGGATAACCAACCACCGCACTTTCAATAACTCCAGGTGTATGATTAATGGCGTTCTCCACTTCAGCGGTTCCTATTCGATGTCCGCTTACATTCAACACATCATCCACTCTTCCAGCCAAGCGATACATACCGTTTGCATCTCTGTATGCGCCGTCACCCGTGAAGTAATAATTTTTATAGGTGCTGAAGTAATTCAAAATACAGCGCTCGTGATCGCCATAGGTGGTGCGAATCATAGAAGGCCACGGCTGCTTGAAGCACAGATTTCCAGTTAAATCATTTTCAAGAATTTCATTTCCTTTATCGTCTAACAAAACAGGAAGTACACCCGGCATAGGCAATGTAGCAAACACAGGCTTAGACGGTGTTACACCCGCCAAACTTGAAATCATTACACCGCCAGTTTCTGTTTGCCAAAAAGTATCGACAATCGGACAATTTCCTTTTCCAATTTTTTCATTGTACCAATTCCAAGCCTCCTCGTTAATGGGTTCTCCAACGCTTCCCAATATGCGCAACGAAGACAAATCTTTTCCTGCTAAGAACTCATCGCCGGCCGACATTAAACTGCGAATAGCAGTAGGAGCGGTATAGAAAATACTCACCTTGTGTTTCGCTACAATGTCCCAAAATCTTCCAGCATCCGGATATGTAGGTATCCCTTCAAACATCAATGATGTTGCTCCATTCAAGAGGGGCCCGTAAATCAAATAGCTATGTCCCGTTATCCATCCAATATCTGCTGTACAAAAATGAATGTCGCCTTTCTGATATTGAAACACATTCAAAAAAGTATAAGCTGTCCACACCATGTATCCTGCTGTGCTGTGAACAACGCCTTTCGGTTTACCTGTGGATCCGCTGGTGTACAAGATGAACAACGGATCTTCCGACTGAAGCGTTTCTCCGGGCTTTATGTAATTATTGGTGGAAAGAACCCTTGCTTTCAATTCATTCCAATCGACATCAATTTCATTTTTTGCAATTGGAAGATTGAGGTAGTTGAAGACCAACACATTTTTTATTTTTCGTGTGGAAGTCAATGCTTCGTCAACAACCGATTTCAATGGAATGGTTTTGTTACCTCGAAGTCCCCCGTCCATGGTTATCACGAAGTCAGCTTCGGCATTGTCTACACGATCTGCAATACTCTTCGCACTGAATCCTCCGAAGATTACAGAGTGCACCGCGCCAATTCGGGCGCAAGCCAAAACACTAAACACCAATTCAGGAACCATGCTCATGTAAATACAAACGCGATCTCCTTTTTGAATACCCATCGTGCGAAGCATTTCGGCAGCGATACAAACTTCCTTATGAAGTTCGATATATGTGAATGAACGGGCTTCAACCGAACGATCATTCGGTTCCCAAATGAGAGCCACTTCATCGCCTCGTTCAGCCAAATGTCTGTCGAGCAAATTTTCAGTAATGTTCAATTCACCACCGTCGAACCA
>JBDLUS010000030.1:0-3657 GCA_039805165.1 Bacteroidota bacterium
AGATTCATCAATGCTGAAAAGCTTTATGGTATTCTTCACATACTCGGTGGCGTTTGCTTGTTCTTCGTTCCAGCTTCGGCAACACCTGATGAAATGTTTTGGAGAATCTTGTTGACCATGATTTTCTACATGCCTACTATTTCATTGTCGAACACGGTGGCTTATGCTATTTTATCTAGAGAAGAAGGCATTGATGTCGTTAAGGCCTTTCCTCCTATTCGTGTTTGGGGAACCGTTGGATTCATTGTCGCGCTATGGACAGTAAGTTTAACCGGAAATGAAACACATGCCTTTCAATTTTATCTTGGAGGAGTGGCTTCATTGGTTCTTGGTATTTATTCCTTCACCCTACCAGCCTGTCCACCATTAGGAAAAAACTTAGAGCGCAAAGGATTTATTCAAGCCTTTGGACTGCATGCCTTCTCTATGTTTAAGAACTATCGTTATGCGATATTCTTCTTGTTTGCAATGCTTCTTGGCGCTGCCTTGCAATTGACAAACGCCTACGGAGATGTGTTTTTGCACAGTTTCGATAATTTGTACTCAGACCCGAAGCCACTCGCTGTTCAATATCCTGCCATTATCTCGAGCATTGCTCAAATCTCTGAAACCCTCTTCATTCTTGCCATTCCGTTTTTCATGAAGCGCTTTGGCATTAAGCAAATCATGATTATTAGCATGGTAGCATGGGTGCTTCGTTTTGGCTTGTTTGCATTTGGAGATCCTGCAGGTGGGTTGTGGATGATCGTGTTGTCTTGCATCATATACGGAATGGCGTTCGATTTCTTCAACATTTCCGGATCGTTATTCATTGAGAAAAGTGTTGAACCGGGCATACGCTCCAGTGCTCAAGGACTCTTCACCATGATGGTGAACGGTGTTGGCGCAGTTCTCGGCAGCCGCGTAAGTGGTTGGGTTATGGAAAAATATTTCACCACATACATCCCGGGTGAAAACGGCAGTCAAATTGCGAAAATAGATTGGCACAGCACCTGGTTGTGTTTTGCGAGTTATTCGCTCGTTGTCCTCATCTTATTCGTAATTCTTTTCCGCGAAAAAAAGCAGATGCAATCTGCATAGTGTTTTTCACCGCAGGTGTCATCCGCAAAGCGGTCATCAATCGTAGATTGTCATCACAACGTGTTGTGTCATCACCGAAGGTGAATTGTTCATAACAATTGCTTTCGAATCCTAACAAGACTTCCGATATTCGTAGCTCCTAAACAATTGTATTATGTCATTAGAATTAACAGGAACTTTAGTTAAGTTCTACGAAACAAAATCTTTCCCTAGCGGATTCAGTATTCAAGAATTTGTGGTTCGCACAGACGAGCGTTACCCACAAGAAATCCTTGTTCAAGCAGCAAAAGAAAAAATTGATGTGTTGAAGAATTTCAAGGAAAACGATGTGGTGAAAGTGAAATTCAATCTTCGCGGAAGAGAGTACAACGGAAGACACTTCGTTTCATTAGATATGTGGACAATGGATATCGCTGCTGCTGGAAATACTTCTGCAAGCAACCCTTCAACCATGGGCGGTTCTTCTGCTCCGGTTTCTGCTCCTGTAATGAATCAGAATCCTGCAGACAACAACGCTGACGGAGACGACTTGCCATTCTAATTAAAAAATGCCGGCCAATAAATACGCACTTCTTCGCTACCGAATCATTGATCGTTGTTTAACGAACAAAGGGAAACCCTTCCCCAGTAGAGAAGATTTGCGTGAGGCTTGTGCAGATGCATTATACGGCTCTGGAGCCGATCAGATTTCATTGAGCACCATAGACAAAGACATATGGGCCATGAAAAACGAAAGTGAGTTGGGCTATTACGCCCCTATCGAATACCACAGAACTCAAAAGGGGTATCATTACACCGAAGAAGATTATTCCATTAACGAATTAAACTTGGTTGAAGAAGACGTTGAAGCCATTCGCTTCGCAGCGGCTATCTTAAATCAGTTTAGACATGTCCCTCTTCTTTCACAATACGAAAGCGCCGTTGACAAGATTATTCAGCGTGTTAATTTGAATTCATCTATTGAAGAAGAAAAACACAAAGCGTTAATTCAATTTGAAACAAGTACGGTCAGTCAAGGAAACGAGTTCCTTGGTCCATTGCTCGAAGCCGCGAAATCGAAGATTGCTTGCACCTTGTTTTATCAGAGCTTCAAAGAGAATGAAGTGAAGCAATATTCTATTCATCCGTTGCTGTTGAAGGAATATTTGAATCGTTGGTACCTTGTAGCGTTCGTTCCTGAGCGCGATAAAATTCTAACATTCGGATTGGAACGAATGATTTCCATTGAAACAAGTAAAACGAAGTTTACAGTTCCAAAAGGATTTTCTCCGGAAACGTTTTTTCAATACAGTATGGGAATCTCTGAAAGTACTGGTAAACCAGAGAAGATAGAACTTCGGTTTTCCGCTGTAGCAGCAAAGTTGGTAGAAACCCAACCTCTTCATTCTTCACAAAAGAAATTAAAAGAATCGAAAGAGGGAACTGTTTTTCAATTTGAATTACATCCTTGTCAAGAGCTCTACAATTTCATACTCAGTTATGGAAATGAAGTTGAAGTGTTGAAACCTTCCTCCCTTCGAAAAGAAATTTTACGTCGCTTAGATCTCGCGATGAAAAATTACAAATAAATTTCACCTCGTAAATCCATTACAATGTGAAGGGTGTGCTTTGAAGAAAATTCAAAGACATGCAAAACCTAACACACATTCAAGACGTTAAAATGTACATCGAATCTTTTCTTCAACCACAAGGATTAAACACTTACGCTTGGGAGAACACCAAGCAAACAGCGATGGAAGTATGGGAATGTCATTTAAAGAACAGACCCGTTCGTAGAAACTTAAACTTCTTATGCAAAGAATTCTATCAAATGATTCGCAAGCCAAACGGCGAATACATTGTGCCGCGCAGTTCTTTTCGAACCATGTAATCTGCTTTTAACGCGTTGCTCTTATCTTCGCGAAGTGAAAGCCGTTTATATCCTATTCAAAAAGGAGTTTCAACTCGATATGCGTAAAAAGCAATTGCTTTTCGGCATCTTACTCTTCGTGCTTTCAACCGTTTTCACTTGTTACCTTTCGCTTGAAAAAATTGAGGATTCGAAAGTCCTTGCGGCGCTCTTCTGGATTGTCGGACTTTTCGCGGCTTTCAACGCGATGCAAAAGTCATTTCAACAAGAACAAAGCGGAACAGATAAGTTGCTTTACACCTTGGCGTCTCCGCGACAAGTCTGGATTGCCAAAGCGACTTACTACTCGCTTCTCATCTTAGTTTTAAACCTTCTCTCGATTCTACTCTTCTCTCTTTTCTTCGGTGCAAACATCTGGTCCCGAACTTCAATGGACTTGCTACTTCTAGCGGTGTTCTTAGGAAGCATAGGATTGGGAACAGCGCTTACCTTCTTATCTGCCCTATCCTTCAAAGCAAATGGCTCTGCCTCGCTTACTGTAGTCCTCGGATTTCCAGTATTGATGCCCTTTCTCTTCTCATTGACATCTGTGACTTTGAACATTCTTGACGGGGCCTCGTGGGAAGTGGCTTCCTTCGGAATGATGCTTTTAGCAGGGCTGTTTCTTACCACCACAATCATGTCGTTATTCTTGGTTCCATTCTTTTGGAAGTCTTGATAATTCGCAC
>JBDLUS010000031.1:0-2776 GCA_039805165.1 Bacteroidota bacterium
AAAATCCACGGCTTCCCGCCAACACCCAAATGCCATTCAGGAATTTTATCGAACGCCGGAAGCGCAACACACTTCACATACTTCACTGCGCTAACATCGCCTTTGTAGTACAATTTGTCGAAGTATACCTCGAACTCATGCATCTGCGGACCCTCAACTCGCTGTTGTGCTGTGAAGTCTTCCGAATAAACTTCATCGTAACTTTTTCCATCTTTACTCACAAAGAATTTTACGTTGGATGGAAACCAAATCCACGGACGAATATCTTGATAAGCAGAAAGCGAAATCTTCTTGATGTTGGTCGGATTTTTCAACTCAATCACACATTCCATTTTGCCGTTGTATCCCTGCCATACACCTGTTCTGAAATCGAGCTTTCCACGAATGCCATCAATCAACGCATCATTTCCACCAGCAGTGTATTGCGCGTCGTAGTTGCCCACTTCCTTCATAACTAAATTTCCAGAACGTTTGTAGAAGGTTGCTTCAATCCATGGACTGTCAATCTCGTCTCCATTGCTCGCAATGCCTTTTACTTTCACCGTGCAGGTTTTGGTTACCTTGAATGGAGCAGTGTAGGTGAATTCTTCATAGTCGGCGAGAATTCCTTCTTCCGTAATCATGACTTGAAGTTTCGCATTCTTATTCAAACATGAAATAGAAATCATTTGCTCGCCAACGAAGGCACGATTAGGTGCGGTGATGATAGGTGCAGGCACAATGTTTTTTTGATTGTAATTAATTGGAAATGGACTTGCGTAGCCTTGCCCTTGCGTGCTAAACTCCGGCATAGGATCGTAATCTTTCCACCAACCGTTGTATTCACCCGGACAAATTGGATAGGTATTCCAAGCACTTACAACATACCATGCCGACATCTGTCCGCAGTCTTCGTTTCCACAAAGTCCATCTGGAGTAGGGGAGTAGAGCGTTTTCATAATGCTATCGCGATACATGTGCACTTTATCTCTGTTCACGTAGGCGTACAAATAAGCCATGTGATGACTCGGTTCGTTTCCGTGTGCATATTGACCAATCAACCCTGTAATGTCGGCTTGCTCTCTTCCGGTAGTTTGGGTTGGTGCATTGAAGAGTTTATCCAACTCTGCTTCGAATTCCTTCTTTCCACCCATCAATTCCATCAACTCAGGAATAGCATGTGGTGCGAAAAATCGATACTGCCATGCGTTTGCTTCGGTGTAGTGAAAGTTTACTTGATACGGATCGAACGGTGTCGCGAATCCGCCGTTCACGCGGGCGCGCATGAATTTCGTTTCCGGATCAAAAACATTTTTCCAATTCTGAGAACGAATGGCATATTGTTGTGCAACCGCTTTGTCTCCTATCATTTCAGCATAACGCGAAATACAAAAATCATCATAGGCAAACTCCAATGTCTTACTCACACTTTCGCTGAATTCGTCTCCAGGGACATATCCATATTTCACATAGGCTTTCTTTTCATCTTGCGGACCGTTACTTGTCGCAATCATGGCTTCCAACATTTTCAATTCGTCTTCACGATTTTTGAAACGAATGCCTTGTTGGTATGCTTCAGCAACCACCGGTACACTGTGATATCCAATCATGCAATACGTTTCATTTCCTGCCAATTCCCAAACGGGTAATTCGCCACGTTCCTTATGCATTTCAAGGAAGGTCTTCATCCAATCTTGGGTACGTTCAGGTTCAAGTTTGCACATCATCGGATGGTAAGCACGGAATGTGTCCCAAAGTGAGAACACAGTGTAGCGCGTGTAACCCTCAGCGGTGTGAATCTTATTGTCCATACCTCTATATCTTCCATCTACATCACTCCAAACATTCGGAACAGTGTAACAGTGATACAAAGAAGTACGGTAATTTTCAAGTCCCTCGCCGGTTGGAAATAAACTTGGAGCAGGTGCTTTCTCAAAAACTTTCTGCCACTCGTCTTCAACTTTTTGTTTGTTGTAATTGAAATCGTTCTTCGGCATTTCAGCGTACAAATTCTTCTTCGCTCCTTCTTCATCAACACCCGAAATGCCCACACGAATGGTCAATACATTTTTTTCGGTTGGAAGGAAAAGGAATTGAAAGGCTTGAATCATTTCAAGTTCAATCTTGCTTTCTCCTTTTTCATTCACACTCTTCGAACGTTGCATCAATTGGTCATTCGCAACGAAGGGCTGAGAAAATACTGCGTAGAAATACGTATGCTGCTCGGTAGCCCAAGCTTCAGAAACACGGTAGCCGCTTATCGCAGTATCGCCGTAAAAATGCAAATCGTAATACAAGAGTTTGTCTCTGTGCATGAAGTCTAAAAACAGCAAGCACGAATCGCCCGGTTGCATTTTGTATTCATGCATGCCCGCATGGGTAGAGGCAGTCATGCGCGCATCAATGCCGTAGTCGCTCAAGCGAACACCATAAAATCCTGGACTTCCAACTTCCATGTTGTGTGCAAATCGAGAAGCAATCGCATCGCGCCAAAGTGGTTTATCCTTCGTGTGTCCGTTCGTTGGCATAAACAAAATATCACCGTAATCAGACACTCCCGTGCCTTGCAAATGGGTATGCGTAAATCCGTAAATGATGTTGTCGCTGTAATGATAACCGCCACATCCGTCCCATCCGTCGAGTCGAGTATCTGGACTCAACTGCACCATTCCAAACGGAGCCGTTGCTCCAGGAAAGGTATGGCCATGTCCACCTGTTCCGGTGAACACATTCACATTGAATTTTTTATTTACGCCTTCATTAACCGCAACATTGGGAACCTTAACCGAATGACTGG
>JBDLUS010000032.1:0-6063 GCA_039805165.1 Bacteroidota bacterium
GGAAAGATACGTGGATCGACAAGTCTGTCTTGTTTGTTTCAGCGATTGGCATGGCCGGTCCATCTTTTTTTGTCGCACTTATCGTGGCTTGGATTGGCGCAGTCTTGTTGCGCGATTACACAGGACTCAGCATGACTGGAAGTTGGTATAGCGTAGATGTTTGGGAAGGAAAGTATGTTGACTTGAAGAATTTAATACTTCCGATGATTACCTTAATGATTCGTCCGCTTGCCATTATTGTTCAATTAACAAGAAGCAGCATGTTGGATGTCATGTCTCAAGATTTCATTCGAACAGCTCGTGCAAAGGGACTTTCTGAAACAAGGGTGCTGTACAGACACGCCCTTCCGAATGCATTAAATCCGGTAGTAACCGCAGTTTCAGGATGGTTCGCTTCCTTGTTAGCTGGGGCGGTTTTTGTAGAATTTGTTTTCGGGTGGAAGGGAATCGGTCAAGAACTTTTCATGGCTATTGAAAAACAAGACCAACCTATTGTAATGGGCGGAGTAATCTTGGTTTCTACAGTATTTATTGTTGTGAATGTTTTGGTTGAATGGGTTTACGGTTTGCTTGATCCGCGCATTCGCACGTCTTCCAACTAAAGGAAAAAATCATATTTGAAATCGAATCCTCTTTCACCTCCCATTGGAAACAAAAAGGCTTGAGATTTTTCAATGAATTCTTGTTGAATCACAGCGACATTTTCACCATATACTTCCAATAAACTTCCTTCGTTACGAAGCAAGTCATGCGAACCAAGCGATGCTATCTGAATTGCCTTTCTTGGCTCATCGAATTTCAATTTACCAATAGGAGCAGAGACATGTGTGAACGGAAGTCGATCTTTTTCCAAAAGATTTGCATCGCTCCACAAGATTACATCGGATTTCTTTCGAGTTAATTCTGAAAGCCAATGTTCTAACTTTTTATCTGGAAGGAAAGAAGTTGCGTCGAATCGAAATCCATCGACTCCCATTTCCAAAAAGGAAAAAAGTGAGCTCAATAAATATTCCGAATGTAATTCGCTGAAGTGATTTATTTGATAAACGTCGTTCCAGTTCGTTCCAATAGGATGAAAGGGCGATTCATTTCCATCTAGAGAAAAAAAATCCTTTTCTTGAGCACACTTGTGATTGATTGAAGCATGATTGAGGACAACATCCAAAATCACCTTCATACCTTTAACATGGGCGGCTTCCGTGAATAATTTCAAACCTTCAGAACCACCCAATTCTTTTCGAACCGCAAAATTGTCGGTTAAACAATAAGGTGATTTGCTGTTCTCAAAGTCTGTTGGATTTATTGGAAGCAGGTAGAGTGCATCTATTTCCAAAGATTCTAAAGCATTTAACTGACGAATAGCAGAATCAAAGGTGCCTTCGGTCGTGAAATGGGGGATAGATATTTCGTAAATTCGCTTCACTAACGCAAATGTAGTTCAGGATTGAATTTAGCAGAAAGCGGAACGGTTTAACCGAATGAATAGAACGAAATTTTTAAAGACTATGGGAATTTTATCTGTGGGAGCTGTTCTTCCTCTGGGTGCGTTGGATGTTCTAAATAACGGAAAGTCAACACCGAAGTTTCCAGTTTTCTTTTTCGGACACGGTTCTCCTATGAATGCCATTGAGCAGAATAAATATATTGAAGGGTGGAGGAAATCGATTCAGCATTTGGAAACACCACAAGCCATACTCTGTATTTCTGCGCATTGGTTAACCAAAGGGACAAAGGTCACAGCCATGGAAATGCCAAGAACCATCCACGATTTTGGAGGATTTCCAGATGAATTGTTCGCTGTTGAATATCCGGCAAAGGGTGATTCAACGCTTGCCCATCACATTGCCGAACATTTAGATTTGGGCGAAGAAGGATTGGATATGGAATGGGGATTGGATCACGGGACATGGAGTGTATTGAAACAGATTTTCCCAATGGCAAACATTCCTGTTTTACAGTTGAGCATTGATTACACATTATCGCATGCACAGCATTTAGAGTTAGGAGCTAAACTTGAGGCATTGAGAGAAAGGGGTGTGTTAATTGTTGGTTCAGGTAATTTGGTTCATAATCTCAGGGCCATCGATTGGAATAAGTTAGAATCGGGATACGATTGGGCCATTGAAGCTCAAGAGAATATTTCAAAAGAATTGAAGATGAAGAATTTCGAATTCTTTAAGAATATTGAGCAAAGGGGAACAGCTTATAAAAACGCGATTCCAACTCCCGACCATTATTGGCCAGCTCTATACTCATTGGCAGCTATGGGGAAAGATGAAGTTTCCTTTTTCAATGAATATTACGCCATGGGAAGTTTAAGTATGCATTCATTTAAAAGTGCAAGTTGAAATGAAAAATATTACGCTAGTTAGTTTCACCAAACTCCTTGTCTGTTCACTTGCATTTGTTGCGTGTGGAGGAAACAAGCAGGAGATTCAGCCTGTTCGAAAGAACATTACCGAAACTGTTTTTGCTTCAGGAAGTATTGAAGCTATTGATAAATATAATTTGTCTGCACAGACAGAAGGATATCTGCTGAATCTTTTCGTTCAAGATGGAGACAGTGTTTCAACCGGACAACTGTTGGCGCGAATTGATAACTCTTCTACAGAGGCACAGGCTGCATCAACGCAGCAGCAATTGGCCATTGCCGAGCAGAATGTCTCAACGAATGGACCCGCTTTAAAGGAATTGGAAAGCAACATCGCCTTTGCAGAAAAGAAGGTCGCTCAGGATAAATTGGTTTTTGAAAGGTATTCGAGATTAATTGTATCTGATGCGGCCAGTCAATTGGAATTCGAGAACAGTAAATTGAATTACGAGAATTCAGTATCGAATTTGACAGCCCTGAAAGAGCGATACAAAAATGTGAAGCAACAAGCCGAAATGAGCAAGTTGTCACTTCAGGCCAGTGCAAAGACTCAGTTGAATGCCGCTCAGTTCAATGAACTAAAAGCCTTGGAAAATGGAAAAGTGGCCAAAATTCTCAAGAAAAAGGGTGATTTTATTCGAAAAGGCGATGCAATTGCTCAAATGGCAAACATGAACACCTTGGTTGCAAAGTTGAACTTAGACGAGAACAGTATTGAGAAAGTGAAGATTGGTCAGACCGTTCATATTCGTTTGAACACTTCGAAAGATCAAATAATTGAAGGAACCGTTCTACGTATTTACCCGTTGTTCGATGAAGCGAGTCAATCTTATTTGGTTGATGTCCAATTCAACTCACCACTGAATTTCAATGTGTTGGGAACAAGATTGGAGGCGAACATTGATATTTCAACCAAAGAAAATGTGCTTCTTATACCAAGAAACTATTTAAGTTTCTCTGAAACTGTTTTGGTAAAAGGAGAGGAGGAGCCTCGCAAAGTTAAAGTCGGAATTCGAAGCACGGAGTATGTTGAGATTCTTGAAGGCCTCTCTGAAAGCGATGTTCTACAGCCAATTAAGAAATAATGGCGAATTCCATCAATAGAAAAATTGCAACGACCTACTTCATTTCGGGTAGGAAGATGACCACTGTGGCTATTGTTGGAGTATTGCTTGGTATTTCCATCTTCATTTTCATGAATTCATTGAGTGCCGGTTTCGACCGACAATCGAGTGAATCGTTTTTCAAGACTACGGCGCACATTCGGATTTACAAAGACGATGTGCTAAGTGCGCCGCTTCAACCAGAAAATGAAAATTCTGTGTTAATTGTGAATCCGAAAGTGGTTCCAACCAAAAATACCATTGAAAATCCGAATGAAATTTTAGACTTGGTTCGTCAAAATGAAGATGTTGTTTTAGCCTTTCCTCAAGTAAATACGCCTGTATTTTATAACAACGGAGAATCGCAGATTGCAGGAACGACTATTGGATTTCCGCCAATGGAAGGAAATCAGATGTACAAGATTGAGACATTCATGGTCCAAGGATCCATTCAAAACTTGGAATTGAACAGAAGTGGAATTCTCATTGGAAGCGGCATTGCCGAGCGCATGAATTTGAATACTGGCGACAATATGAACATCACTTCTTCCAAGGGAGTCAATTTGAATTTAACCGTCGTTGGAATTTTTCAAACTAATAATTCGAAGGAAGACAAGACCAAGTCTTATGTGAATGTGGCTGTTGCACAGCAATTGCTTCGGGAAGGAAATACCTATATCACAGACATCAACGTAAACGTCAAAGATCCGAATCAAGCTCCTGATATAGCTGCCGACTTGTCAAAGCTAACAGGTTACAAAGCAGAAGATTGGATAGCAGCGAATGCTTCTTATATGGCGGCTTCTAGAATGAGGAAAATTGTTATTACTTTCATTTCGTTCACGCTTTTGATCGTATCATGCTTCGGGATTTACAATATTCTTAACATGACTGTCTCTCAGAAGATTAACGATATTGCAATTTTGAAAGCCATCGGTTTCAACGGGAAAGACGTTGTTCGAATATTTGTTTATCAAGCCCTTACCATTGGAATGATTGGTGTGGCTTTAGGGGTGGGGTTCGCTATGATATTAGTAAACATATTGAGTCATGTATACATTGGCGGCGATATTGGGAATTTCCCTATTCGCTTTGAGCCGTTCGTTTTCCTTAAGGGGATTTCAATTGGATTCGTCATTACATTTTTGGCTGGATATGTCCCTGCCCGAAAAGCAGCTAAAGTTGATCCTGTAAGTATATTCCGAAAATAATGATACTGGAAGTCAAGAAAATAGAGAAGTTTTTCCACGATCCGGTGGAGTTCAAAGTGCTGAACGATATTTCATTTGGGGTGAAGAAAGGCGAGTTTTTGACTTTGGTTGGAAAGTCTGGGTGTGGAAAATCGACGCTGTTGTACGTCCTTTCAACCATGGATACCGATTATAAAGGTGAGTTAATCATTGACGGAGAACATGTTAGTTCTTATGGTCAGGATAAATTAGCAGCCATTCGAAATGAAAAGATTGGCTTTATTTTCCAATTTCACTATTTATTGGCTGATTTTACGTGTTTGAACAACATTATGATTCCAGCTTTGAAATTAGGTAAATTATCGAAAGAGGAAATTGAATACAAGGCCATGGAGAAATTGCGCATGTTGGACATGACAGATCAAGCGCTAAAACCCGCTTCAAAACTTTCTGGCGGTCAGCAGCAACGCATAGCAATAGCGAGAGCATTGATAAATGATCCTTTGATTATTATGGGAGATGAGCCGACGGGTAACTTGGACAGTAAGAATACACAGGTTGTGTTCGAGATTCTTCAGGAATTGGCTCATGAAAAGGGGCAAACCATTATTGCGGTAACGCACGACAATGATTTTGCCAAGGCCAGTGACCGGACGATTACCATGTCTGACGGGCGGATTGTCTAAAAGTGGTTCGGTAATTGAAAAGATCTTGAAATGAGATCCATTTTCACCATTATTTCTATCGTTTTTCTCAATTCTCAATGTTTTTCTCAAGATTTTGGTCTAAAAATCACTAAAAACGAGCGAGATTCGTTAGTTTTTTCTGATACACTTTGGTTAAAGACGATAACTGGAGAGCAAACCAAGAATTTCTTGTTGGTAACCGAGAATCCATATCTGTGGCCGAACACACCACGTCAGAATTGCTATAAAGAATTTTATTTTAAAGTTGGAAGTGACAGCTTAGAAATTGCTCAAGCATTTACTGGAGATCCTCATTACATTGATAAATATCCGAGAGGAATTTTACAAACAGGAGTCATTTATTCATATTCGGTCCGTTTTCATTTTCAGGATCGGTATGGTCCTTATCACAAGGTGATGGGATTTAAGTTTACGAATGGCGAGTTCGGGTATTTCACTTTTAAGGGAAATATTAAATGATAAAGGGGCGAATGATGATTCGCCCGTATTATTAAGAGAAGTTAAGAGAAGTTAAGTGAATGTAAGAAATGGTAAGATTGGTTGAGAAAAGTTAAGAGAAGGTAAGAAATGGGAAGATTGGTTGAGAAAAGTTAAGAGAAGGTAAGAAATGGTAAGATTGGTTAAGAGAGGTTTAGCAAGAGAAACAATAAGATGAATGGTTCCATATTGACTTAACAATCTAGTTTACATAA
>JBDLUS010000033.1:0-9275 GCA_039805165.1 Bacteroidota bacterium
GAAGTAGTGAAAGGGCGAATAGTGTTTTTCTCATCTTGAAATTTCTAAGACAAAAATAACACCAACTTTAATAGCTTTGTTCGGATATGCGTGAATCTATTCTTTTAAAGTACGATTTGGCGTCAGAAGAGGAGCTGGAAGAGTTCCTATACAACGCTGCTTTTGAAGAGGCGAAGCTCTTTCGCTCGCGCATGGGTGTGCGTCTTTTGCGCAGAAAACATCTGAAGAAGATTGAAGAATGGTCAGCCGATATCACCCTCGGACTTTGCATGAATGAGTTCAATTTTGCTCCAGCCTATTGGATGGAAGGAGGAAGTTGGTTGGAACATTTGAGAAACGTAGAGGCCATGGTGAGTCTAGGATTTAAGCAGGTCTTTCAGGCGAGCGGGGTGTATGAGATGCATTATGCGTTGGAGGGATTGGAGCGAGCCGTAACCGATTGGGAAGATTTCTTGTTGAAGTCAGATTTGGCTTTGCTTGAAGAGCCGATTCACTCCCGCGAAGAGTTAAACACAGCTGAAGCCATTCAGTTTTTGTTGAAGGGTGAAGAAGCGAATGCCATGTCTTTGTTGCGAAAGGAAAAGACGCGTTTGAGCGCCTTCATTAAATAATCACGAATTGAAAACCTTTTCGAAGTAAGATTGTTGGAAGAGTATGAAAATGTCTGACGTTCGAATTTCCTGGCTTTCCATTGCATTCATTGCATTGGGAACCATGACTTCCATCTACTTGATTTCTCTTTTGAAATTCGATTATGATTTTGAAGATTTCTTCCCGAAGAACGATCCTGAAACCGAGTATTATTTAGAATTCAGGAAGTCATTCGAAACAGACAACGACTTCTTCATTGTTGCTCTTGAAAACGACGGAAGTATTTTCGATTCTACCTTTCTTTCTCACGTCGACTCACTCACCAAAAAGCTACAGGCGTTGCCGAATGTTGAAGAGTGTGTAGGTCCAACTTCGTTAATGACCTACGCCGTAGACCCCTTGTTTGGTGGGGTGTTCGAAACACCTTTGCTTTCTGCGAATTCTTCTCAATCGTTCAAACAAGATTCCGTGACCATCTGGAATTCGCCTTCATACGTAGGCGTCTTTTTCGGAACGAACGGAAGGTCAGTCGCCATTAACATGAAGCACACGCAAATGTTAAGCAAGGAAAAGTGCGATGACTTGGCAAAGAATATTCAAGCGGAAGTCAATAAATTTCAATTCAAAAAATCGCATGTCATTGGTCGCGCGCTCGGACAGAAGCTCTACGTAGAGCTAATGATTAAAGAGTTAGCACTTTTTATTTCAATCAGTTTAGTCCTCACGACAATCTTCCTGTTCATCGCTTTCAGAAGCGGATGGGGAATCATTATTCCAACAACGGTGGTGCTATTGAGCATTATTTGGACGCTCGGATTCTTGAAGATCATGGGCAAAGATTTGGATCTTATGCTTACCGTTTTGCCTACGATTCTTTTTGTAGTTGGAATGAGCGACTCGGTGCATGTGCTCACGAAGTACATGCAAGAACTTCGAAAAGGGAAAGAGAAGATTGAAGCGATACGCTATGCGTTTAAGAGCATTCGCTTGGCTACTTTCTTGACTGCGTTAACTACAGCTATTGGATTTTTCACCTTGGTGTTTTCCAACATTCAACCGATTTCTGATTTTGGTATCTACACTGCAGTAGGAGTGCTCTTGGCATACGGACTAACATACACGCTACTTCCAGCGATATTAATCTTAGGTAAGCCGAAGCGCATGAACGACTTCGCCATGTCGGATGATTTCTGGACTTCGAAATTGCACAACGGATTTATGTGGGTGCTTCGAAACCGGAAGTCGATTTGGATAGGAGGAATCGTGATTCTTGGATTAAGCGCATGGGGTGTTTCAACGATTGTGGTAGACAACAAGATGTTGGAAGACTTGAAAGACGACCACGTCTTGAAGCAAGAATTTTCTTTCATGGAAAAGGAATTCGCGGGTTGTCGTCCGTTTGAATTGGGTATTGTTATGCCGAACGATTCTGCCATTCAATCGGTGAAAGTGTTGAAGCAATTGGATACGCTGGAATCTTATTTGCGCAATGAATACGGGGTAGGGGCCATGCTCGGATATGCGCAATTGGTAAAGGAAGCGAATAAGACATTGAATTTCGGAATGGAAGAGTATTACGTCATTCCAGATAGTCTGAAAGAGATTAGAGCCATTGAAGAATTGTTGCAACAAGGACCCATTGCTCGCGCAACGGGAATGGCATACAACGATAGCACGCGAACGCTGCGCATTAGCGGAAAAGTTGGCGATATTGGTCGATTGCATTTCGATTCGTGCAATCAAAAGTTAATTGCGTTCATGGATGTGAATTGTCCCGATTTATCGAATCGAAAAATCACCGGAACAGCTCACTTAATCGACGTAAACAACCGTAGTCTAATCGAGAACACTGTTTGGGATTTGCTCATTAGCGTTTTGGTTATTGGAATTATCATGGGTATTGTCTACAAGTCGTGGCGCATGATCCCGCTGACCATTCTTCCGAATTTATTTCCGTTGTTGATTGTCGCAGGAATCATGGGATTCACAGGCATTCCATTGAAAGTGAGTACCAGTATCATCTTCAACATAGCCTTTGGAATTGCGGTAGATGATACGATCCATTTCTTAGCGCGTGTACGTAGTTTATTGGGTGAAGGCTTAAGCGTGAACTACGCCGTAAAGCGCACCTTCCTCACAACAGGAAAAGCTATGATTGTCACCACACTCATTCTCAGTGGCGGCTTCCTCACCTTAATCTTCAGCGATTTTCTAGGCACGCATTACATAGGTCTTCTCGTGAGCTTAACGCTCTTCATAGCCTTGTTCGCGGAGTTGTTGTTCTCGCCTTTGATTGTGATGTTCTTCTTTAAGAAAAAAGTTAAGAGAAGTTAAGAAGAGGTAAGAGAGGGGAAGATTAATCGGGTCGAAATATCTTTCGACCCTCGTTAAGAGAAGGTAAGAGAGGGTGGGAACTACGTTGTTTGAACGTTGTTGTTCCAACTGCGTTATTTCTACTTCGTAATTCCTCCCGATAGCTATCGGGATCACAATTCCTACTTCGTAATTATTCAACAACGAAGTTCAGATTATGATCCCGATAGCTATCGGGAGGAATAAAACTGAAAGTTTTCCAATTACGAAGTTCAGATTACGAAGTTTCAATCAGAATTTTAGAGTAATCTCCAACCTCGCTCCAAAACCAAGTTCAACAATTTTTTGAAGTGTTGAAATTCGAGCCTCTTTAAGATCATTCTCGATTTTAGAGATATATGATTTTGTTGTTCCAACTTTAATGGCGAGTTCTTCTTGCGTCATTCCGAGTTGCTGTCTGGTTTGTTGAATCAATGCGCCCGCTTTAAACAGTTCATATCCGGCTTCAAGTTCTTCGCGTTTTTTTGTTCCTCTTTTTCCAAAGTGTTTCTCTTTGATTTCACTGAGGGTTTGCGTGTTTTTCGGTTTCATTTTCAACTTTTATTATGAACATCAAAATTAATCAAGTTTCACTATAGAGCAACTTTATTTTTTCGAGATCAATTTATGTTTAATCGCTTTCCTATTGTTTTTGATTCATTCTCATTCTCCTACTGTTTCTGTTTCTAAACTACATTTACATGAATTACAGTATTATGAAACATCTAATTGCGGCAATATTATTTTTTATTGGAACAGCTGAATTTGCTGTTGCGCAAAAAGATCCATTGAATCATGAAATGGTATTCGTTGAAGGCGGTACTTTTCAGATGGGAAGTGAAACAGGAGAAGCCGATGAACGCCCTGTCCACAGCGTAACTTTAAGTTCTTTCAATATTGGAAAATATGAAGTCACCCAATCGCAGTGGAAAGCTGTAATGGGAAGCACCCGAAGTTATTTCAAAGACTGTGACCATTGCCCTGTTGAATATGTTACATGGGATGATGTGCAAGTTTTTATTCGAAAGCTTAATGTCCAAACTGGTAAGAACTATCGCCTTCCTTCTGAGGCTGAATGGGAATACGCAGCTAAGGGTGGAAAGCATAGTAAAGGTTACACTTACAGTGGTTCAAACGATATAAACGATGTAGCGTGGTATGACGGTAACAGTGATAGAAAAACGCACGAAGTTGGAAAAAAGATAGCCAACGAATTGGGTATTTATGACATGAGTGGAAATGTATGGGAATGGTGTTATGATTTGTATGGGAGTTACAATAACACTGATCAAAAAAATCCATATGGTTCTCCAACAGGTTGGTGGCGCGTTCATCGAGGTGGTACCTGGAGTCTAGGTGCAATTGATTGTCGGTCAGCAAGTCGAGATTATATAAATGCAGATTTCGGTGATGAGTACCGCGGCTTCCGTCTAGTGCTGCCTATAGAAGATGAGACAATTGGAAAAAAATATAGAGAGCCGATAGAAAGCGTAGCACCTCCGGAAGAAAACAAAAATAATTTACCGGTAATTGTCGATGACGCAATTGCACAATATCCAGGAGGTGAAGGGGCTATGTATAAATTCATTTCAGATAATTTACGCTACCCAGAAAATGCTGTTGAAAATGGAATACAAGGAAAGGTATATTTGAAATTTGTTGTTGATGTAGACGGCACAGCCAAAGATTTTACAGTAATGAAAAGTGTTCCAGGTGGTCAGTCATTGGAGCAAGCGGCAATTGAAGTGTGTAAAAAATTCCCGAAGTTTAATCCGCCTATGCGGGACGGCAAGCCAATAAAGACTTATTTTGTTTTACCGATAAATTTTCAACTCTAACACCGAAGGAAAAAAAAATGCCGACATGACGTCGGCATAGTTTCGCGGAAAAGGGGGGATTCGAACCCCCGGTACAGTTTCCCGTACGACAGTTTAGCAAACTGTTGGTTTCAGCCACTCACCCACCTTTCCTAACGGCTGTTCCTCTTTTACGAGGAGTGCAAATGTAAACCGACATTCCTATATTTCAAATTTTTTTTCTATTCCTTCCGGAAGTGTTCCTTCAGTGCCGCATAGACCCTGTGCGTGGGCAATCCCATGACGTTGAAATAACTTCCTTCTAAATTCACTATTCCAACTAAACCAATGAAATCCTGCGCCCCGTAACTTCCCGCTTTATCGAAGGGCTTGTAATGCTCTATGTAATGACGAAGTTCGGCTTCACTCATATCTGCAAAGGTTACCTTTGTGCAATCGGTAAACGAGTGTTTCCATGTGGAAGTGGACAGGCATACACCCGTGTACACTTCATGACTTCTTCCGCTCAATTGCCTCAGCATACTTAATGCTTCCTCGAAGTCTGCTGGTTTATTTAACAATGCCTCTTCAACATGAACCACCGTGTCTGCTGTAATCACCAACTCGTTGGCTGTTGCGGTTTTCAACAAAGCCTCGGCCTTCCTCTCTGCTAAGCGCTGTGCCACTTCCGTCAAAGGCCATGAAGGATCAATGCTTTCGTCTACATCCGAAACCCGAACTTCAAACGTTAGTCCCATGCCAGCCAACAATTCCTTCCTTCTCGGAGAGCCCGAGCCCAAGACTAACTTGTAGTTGTTCATCAACGGTAATAATTCTTCCATGACAACAAATTTACATCGTAAATTTGCGCGCATGCATCAATTAGTTCTTATCCTCGACTTCGGTTCGCAAGTCACACAGCTTATTGCACGTCGCTTGCGCGAGCACAACGTTTACTGTGAAATTAAACCTTGGAATAAGGTGACTTCAATCCCAGAAAATTGTGTCGGTGTAATTCTTTCTGGAAGTCCGTACAGCGTTCACCAAGAAGGTGCTCCGCTACCTGCGGTTTTCGATATTAATCCGAATTTACCCATGTTGGGAATTTGCTACGGCGCACAGTTGATGGCACACATGAACGGAGGGAAAGTAGAGCGCAGCACACACCGTGAATACGGTCGTGCGAACTTAATCAGTCATCAATCAAATCATGTCTTGTTTCAAGGTATTCCCGACAATTCACAAGTGTGGATGTCGCACGGAGATACCATTACAGGTTTGGGCGAAAACATGGATATCATCTGTAGCACAGAGAACGTGAAAGTGGCAGGATACGCCTTCAAAGACCGCCCTGTTTTCGGAGTGCAATTTCATCCGGAAGTGTTCCACTCAACAGACGGTGGAATTATGTTGAAGAACTTCGTTGTTGATGTTTGCGGATGTAAGCAAGACTGGACGCCGGCTTCTTTCGCCGACGAAACCATTGCCGATCTGAAAGTTAAATTAGGCGACGATAAAGTTATCCTTGGTCTAAGTGGCGGAGTAGATAGCAGCGTTGCTGCAGTGCTTATTCACAAAGCCATTGGTAAGAATCTCTATTGCATTTTCGTGAATAACGGATTGCTTCGCAAAGACGAATACGAAAGCGTTTTAGACAGTTACTTACACTTAGGTTTGAACGTGAAGGGTGTTGATGCGAGTGAACTGTTTTACGACGTATTGAAGGGATTGTCTGATCCAGAGGCAAAGAGAAAGGCTATCGGGAAAACATTCATCGATGTATTTGATGCGGAGAGCAAATTGGTGGAAGGAGCCAAATGGCTTGGACAAGGAACTATCTATCCAGATGTGATTGAATCGGTCTCTGTTTCCGGAGGTCCTTCGCAAACAATCAAGAGTCACCACAATGTGGGTGGACTTCCAGATTACATGCAGCTTTCGTTGGTTGAACCGCTTCGCTTGTTGTTCAAAGACGAAGTACGAAGAGTAGGGCGCGAGCTTGAAATTCCAAATGCAATTTTATCACGTCATCCATTCCCAGGCCCTGGCTTAGGTATTCGAATTTTAGGAGATATCACTCGCGAAAAAGTACGCGTGCTTCAAGAAGTAGATGCCGTTTGGATCAACGGACTGAAAGAAGCGAATTTGTACGATGACGTGTGGCAAGCGGGCGCAATCCTGCTTCCTGTTCAAAGTGTAGGCGTTATGGGCGATGAGCGTACGTATGAAAATGCAGTTGCGTTGCGCGCGGTTACAAGCACCGACGGAATGACCGCGGACTGGGCGCATTTGCCTTATGAATTCTTAGCAAAAGTGAGTAACGATATTATCAATAAAGTGAAAGGAGTGAACCGCGTGGTATACGACATTAGCAGTAAGCCCCCAGCAACCATTGAATGGGAATAATAATTGTTACCTTTAATTCAATGAAAAAAATAGCATTCATTTTTCTTTTAGTATTTGCTGCCGCTTCTGGTTTTGCGCAGAGTTGCAAAAACTATCATGTGGTTGCTACAGGTGAGACCCTGTATCGTATTTCGCGTATTTACGGAATAACTATTTCCGAGATTCAAGCACTTAATCCGGGGTTAGTCACAACTGTAAAATTGGGAGAGCACATCTGTTTACCCAACTCAGTGAAACCAATTCGTTCAGAGGTTAGTACAGCTTATCCGGAATACGATGGTGTTCTTGCTGTTGAGAACATAAATGACTCTACTCGCACTTCAATTTCTTCGAAAAAAGATTCATACGCTATTGCTTTGTTGCTACCTTTTTCAACCTATCAAATGAGCAACGACTCTTTGGATGAGCGTTCCGTTAAGTTGAGAAATGTGGCTGTGAATATGTACCGCGGAGCCATGATGGCACAGCAAGAATTACAAGATCGAAATGTAAGGGCAACCGTTTATTTGTTCGATGTAGGAAATAGCGTTGATGCAGGTAAACGAGCCGTTGAACGATGCGAGGAGGTGAATGCAGATTTAGTTGTAGGTCCATTATTTAAAGATCCAATTCAAGAAATAGCAAAGTGGGTTTCGAAAAGAAACTCGCACATGGTTGTTCCTGTTAAAATGAGTAACAAAATTTTGCTCCTTTCTGAGAATATGAGCAAAGCTTATCCAGGGAGTAACTCTCAGTGGTATTACTTAGCAGGATATGCGAAACAAGAATTCCCGAACTCCATTATTGTTGGAGCATACGCAAAGGGTAAAGATGATTTTTCAAATGAAGCTGCCTTAAGTGGATTCTTAGCTGAAGGCAGCGACTCATTAAAGTCTTTCGATATTTCCCAAAATTGCGTGAAGTTGTATGACTTCATCAAGAAAGCCAACAAGAACGTGGTGGTTCTTGATATGACTTCAGATGAGAAGACAGGAACTTCGCTAACAACGGCCCTAACTGGTTTAAATGTGAATTTTGTTGGAGGTGAATCGAATGTTAGCGAAACCAGAGTAGGTCAAGGTTCGAAGAATGTAGCAACGAAAAGCATTAGTTTGGATTATTACAACTTAGACAATTTGAAATGGATTGCGGCGTACCGAAAAGAGTTCCAGTCGGAACCCGATGAGTTCTCTGCAATCATGCATGACATTGTTTTGTATTACGGAACAGGTCTTCAGCTTTTTGGAACTGAAGTCGGAAGTCATTTGAATGAAATAGATCAAACCGGATTGGTTGCATTAGGATTTGAATTTTTCAAGACAGGCCCAGAGTCTGGATTTGAAAATGCATACGTGAATGTGGTTCAAAAAATGAATGGAAGATGGGGATTGAAGAACAACTTGAAATAAGTTTAACACCGTTTCAGCAGAAAGTAGTTAGCGACTTACTTGAAATTCAAGACAGTATTTGTGCGGCTTTGGAGACCTTCGACGGTTCCGATTTTCGTGAAGATATTTGGAAGCATACAGGCGGCGGCGGCGGAAGAACGCGTGTAATGAACGGCTCTTTAATTGAAAAAGGCGGAGTGAATTTTTCTGCGGTTACAGGTACTGTCCCTCCCATGATGAAAGACCGCATGCATCCCGAGGCTAAAACGTTTTTTGCAACTGGCGTGTCTTTGGTTATTCATCCATTTTCTCCTCAAATTCCTATCGTTCACATGAACGTGCGTTATTTCGAAAGTGATGCCGGAGACCAATGGATAGGCGGAGGAATAGATCTAACACCGATTTACATTAACGAAGAGCAGCGTGTTTTTTTTCATTCTGAAATGAAAAACGTTTGTGATACACACGGCATGAATCACGAAGAATTTAAGTTGTGGGCCGACAAGTATTTCTTCATTCCACACAGAAAAGAAACCCGAGGAGTGGGTGGAATATTTTACGATTATCAGAAGCCTTCCGAGCAGAAAACAATGGAAGAACTTTGGGCATTCAACAATGCTGTAGGACACACCTTCAACAAGGCATATTTGCCGATTGTTGAAGCCAATATGAATTTAGAGTTTACAGAGCAGCAGAAGCAATGGCAATTGCTTCGCAGAGGTCGTTATGTTGAATTTAATCTCGTTTGCGATAAAGGAACCCT
>JBDLUS010000034.1:0-2714 GCA_039805165.1 Bacteroidota bacterium
GCAAGATGTCTTTCTTCGAAACACCCAATTGCATGGCTTGGTGATAAACTAACTTGATTTTTCCGGAAGAGAAAAATTTCACCCATCCTAAAAAATCAAGATCACGATTGTCGCGAAAATGAACAACCTCAATTCCATCTTTATGAAAAATCTTGGCAAGACTTCGCGCATGCATGAAGTCGAAATATTTTTTGTTTCGTGGAACCGCCTGAATTGGCAAACCCAAGTCAGTATTCGATTCGAAGAAAGAACTTCCATCAACACCGTATACCTGAACTTCGAAATTTTCTTTTTGAAGGGCTTCCGCATAGCGAACGCTATTCATCTCCAATCCGCCCCAACTAATAGAGCTGCAGTAAAATCCAATTTTGGGTAGGCGAGGCGAGTGGTTCATTCGTCGAACACGTCTAAGAGCATCAACGCTTCTGAGAGCTCACCTTCGGTCTTGAAGTCTTTCTGAATGCGAGCCAAGCGTTTCCCTTCTTGGTATAATTCGATGGAACGTTCGGTATTCGCAAGAACTTCGTGCAGTTGTCCGGTTTTGAAATACGTCGGTAGATAATCGGGTTGCTCAATAACAAGTCTTTCCAGAATGGCAATTGCTTGCTCGAACTGTTCTAGCTTTTCGTATTCAAGGGCGGAGGCGTAATGAAGAAACGGGTCGTTCGGATGGGTTTCTAACATCTTTAGAATCTGATCCAAGCGCGTGTTCGACATACTTATTTTTTTTCGATTTCCGCAGTGATGCTTCTGTCGTGAAGAGCGGTGCACATGCGTTCCATCTCTTTGTAAGATCCTGATTTCACTACAGTTTTTCCTGTAGTATGAATAAGCAAAGCACATTGCTCTGCTTGAATCCATTCATGCTTACAAATGGTCATAAGTGCATGAATGACATGATCGAAGGTATTCACATCGTCGTTGAAAACAACAATTTGGTATTGCTCGTCGGTAACAACTTCTAACAATACTTCCTCTTCGGTTTCGGTTTGATTGAAAATATTCATACGGTGCAAAATTAAAGAAGTTTTTCAAAATCGAATCGTGAGCTTTTCAACATTTAATGATTGATTTATTAATGTATGTTTATGCTTTTGTTTGTTATTTAGCGGAATAATAGACAATTTGAAAACAATGGTTGAATCGGACAATGTGATTATTTCGGACACCGCAAAGATTCGCGTGTTAATTATTGAAGATGATGAGTTGGTGCGAGCGCTTCTCGATGTAATTATCACAGATCAGGGCCATCATATTGTTGCCTCTGTTGACAATGCGGTAGATGCATTGGTAGCCTATTCCGTTCATCAGCCTCATGTTGTAATATCTGATATTGAAATCAAAGGAAATATCGACGGAATAGAATTAGCGAAGAAACTTCTTCAAATTAGAAAATGTCAGTTGTTGTTTTTAACAGGAAATTCAAATTCAGATACCTTTAATAAAGCGAAGAAATTAGCGCCCTTGGCGTTCATTTCGAAACCCATTGTTCGTCTTGAATTGGAGCGAAGCATTGATCTAGCGGTAGAACACTCCAGTGAAACAATCGGATTTGTGACTCAAAGTATGCCAGTAGACGGATGCTTGTATACACGAGTTGGAAACAAGCTAAAGAAAATTGCAATTGCAGACATCGAATTCATTGAAGTGGACGGCAAGTACAGCAGCATCTCTGTTGCAAAACGCCTAGTAAATTGCAAGATTTCATTGAAAGAATTACAAGCAAAACTTCCTCAGCAAGATTTCGTGCAAGTCAACCGAAGTTCTGTCATCAATCTTAATTGCATTGAAGACATTGACATGGCAAGACAGATGATTAAAATGCCTTCTGCAGAAATTAGCATCGGTCGCAACTTCAAGGAAGCTCTTTTAAACAGGCTCAATCTTATTTAAGGGCGAAACATTTTTCGCCCTTGTCTGGCGGAAATTTACGTGGTAATTAGGGCGAAATATTTTTCGCCCCTGTTAACGTTTTTGTTTGAACAATTCGAATTGCGAAGGCACATTGCGTGTTGGCCAGAAGTTGTTGTTCAACTCTACGTCTGCTGTTTCTAAAAGTGGGTCTAATGCAATGTTGGTTACTTTCTTTCCGAAACGGAAGACCTTGCTAGCAGAGGCTTCAGACATCTTCCAGATTTCAGCAGGAATGCGTTCAATCTGCTTGGTTCCATCTTCAAACGTGAATTCGAAAATTACCGGCATAAGTAATCCACCTATGTTTTCCACTGTTAACTCATAGAAGTAATTCGTTTCGTTCAAAAGCTTTTGCTCTTCTGGAGTCAAGTTCTTTTTGTACTCTTCATATTTCTTCTCGTCTTCAGGAGTTACAGCATACGGATTATCGTCGTTGTATTTATCGCGGGTAACAAGATTCTGATCTACGATTGGAATAATTCCTTCTTGCTTGTCGCGAGTTAAGGAAATGTCTGCAGGTTGTGCATCGGCTTTCGCTTTCAACAAAGCCTTTTCAACTTTTGGGTCGTGACCGTTGATGGTGAACTCGCGAACGCTTTTCAAGTTCATGTCGCAATGCTCTGTGGTGTAGAACCAACCTCTCCAGAACCAATCTAAGTCAACCGCACTTGCATCTTCCATGCTGCGAAAGAAATCTTCAGGGGTAGGGTGTTTGAACGCCCATCTTCTGCAATACTCCTTGAACGCATAGTCGAACAATTCTCGTCCCATAATGGTTTCGCGAAGAATGTTTAATCCCG
>JBDLUS010000035.1:0-5577 GCA_039805165.1 Bacteroidota bacterium
GAACTTCGTTATTGGAAAATCGAAGATTTTATTCCTACTACGTAATTGGAAAACCTTCGGTTTTATTCCTACTTCGTAATTCCTCCCGATAGCTATCGGGATCGTAATTGGAACTGCGTAATTGGAACTTCGTTGTTAAACCCTCTTCCGAAGGACCCTCGCAAAGAATTTGCCTTCGCGATGAAATCGCCCTCGCAAAGCCATTTGCCCTCGCAACGCCTAAAGCATCTTCAAGGCTCCCATTCCTCCATCTAACCCAATCACCTGTCCTGTCATCCAAGTGCTTTTGTTGCTTAAAAGGAATGATATGGCTTCAGCTAAGTCGTTGGGTTGACCAATGCGGCCTAGAGGGTGACGTTTATTTGAAGCTTCAATTTTTTCTGGAGTGTTGATGAATTTCTCGGCAAGTCCGGTTTGAGTCAACGATGGAGCAACCACGTTTACACGAATCTTTGGAGCCAATTCAGCTGCTAAACTTTTTCCCAATCCTTCCAATGCGCCTTTCGCCATGGCAACGCTCGCATGGAAAGGCATGCCCAGTTTCACAGCAACCGTGCTGATGAATACGATAGAGGCCGACTCTGATTTTTTCAAATAGGGAAGTGCCAACTGCGTTGCCTTCAATGCGCCATAGGCGTTGATGTTTATGTCGGAAAGAAACACTTCATGAGAAATGCGATGTGCAGGAAGCAAGTTGATTGTTCCCGGACAATACACCAAGCCGTCGAGGACCAATCCTTCAGGAAGGTTCAGTGATTCGTCTTCAATGTTCCAAACGAAACTGTTCGGATGTGATGACGCTTCGCGTGAGGTGAAATAAACTGAGTGCCCTTGCGATTCAAGCAAGGCAACAGTTGCAGCACCAACGCCTTTCGCTCCGCCAATAACTAAATAATTCATTACTTGTCGAGATTAACGTATTTCAAAAATTCATTGCGCGTCGCTTCATTGTTGAAGGCTCCTGAATAAGACGAAGTCACAGTAGCACTGTTGAAGTCCTGCACGCCGCGACTGCTTACGCACAAGTGAACAGCGTCGATAAGAACCGCTACATCTTCCGTTTCCATCACACGCTTTAACTCTTCAGCAATTTGAATGGTTAGGCGCTCTTGCACTTGCGGACGTTTCGCGAAGAATTGCACAATGCGATTCAATTTGGAAAGTCCAATAACTTTTCCGTTTGAAATGTAAGCCACATGGGCCTTTCCAATGATTGGAACGAAGTGGTGCTCGCAATTCGAATAGAACGTGATGTTACGTTCCACCAACATTTCCTTGTATTGGTATTTGTTTTCGAAAAGTTTAATCGCTGGCTTGTTTTCCGGATTCAACCCCGAAAAAATTTCCTTGATATACATTTTTGCCACACGATGGGGAGTGCCTTGAAGTGAATCGTCGGTTAAATCAAGACCCATGATGTTCATGATGTCTCTGAACTTATCTTCAATTTGTGCAATTTTTTCTTCGTCGCTCAATAAGAATGCATCTTCACGCATGGGCGTCTCAATCGTGGTCATCACGTGCTGATCTCCCATTTCTTCAATCTGAATAGCTATTAGCTCTTTTTCGGTGTGTGTCATTCTTGGTAATTATAAAGTTTAAACCACTTAAATTGAACTTTGTTCGAATCGATTATATTTGTACAATACCTAAACCTTGTAATATGTCACTTTGGAGGAAAAAAGATTTAGCCGCAATGCTAGCAGATGCAGAAGGCGGAGAGAAATCGTTAAAGAGAACGTTGGGCGCCTTTCAGTTGGTTGCTCTTGGAGTGGGCGCCATTATCGGTGCTGGATTGTTTGTTAGAACTGCTGCCGCTGCCGCAGAAGCTTCTGGAAATGGTGTAACCCTTTCCTTTGTTGTAGCTGCAATTGGATGTGCGTTCGCAGGTCTTTGCTACGCAGAGTTTGCAGCCATGATTCCTATTTCAGGTAGTGCTTATGCCTACTCATTTGTAACCATGGGTGAGTTAGTTGCTTGGATCATTGGATGGGCACTTGTTATGGAATACGCATTGGGCGCGGCTACCGTGTCTATCGCATGGAGCGAATACTTGAATAATCTCTTTGGAGGAACCATACCTTACGAATGGTGTCACTCACCGTTCGAGAGTATCAAATACTTAACCGGAGACGCTATGAATCAAGCAATCGCTTTGATTCCTGATTTGTCGAAGTCAGTTCACCACGGAAAAGTGATTTTATCTGCCGAGCAGATGGAGAAACTTCCAACATTAGCAGGTTCTATTCAAACTTCAACTGGAATTATTAATGCTCCAGCATTGTTGATTCTGTTCATGTTGACCTTGCTACTTATTAAAGGAACCAAAGAATCTGCTTTCGTAAATGCAATTATTGTATTCTTGAAAGTGGCTATAGTATTGGTGTTCATTGCTATCGGATGGCAGTTCATTAACCCAGAACATTACACGCCTTACTTGATCCCAGAAGGAGTAAAAGACCACGAAGGTTTCTTCGATTGGGGATGGGGCGGTGTTCTAGGTGGAGCAGGAATTGTATTCTTCGCCTTCATTGGATTCGATGCGGTTTCGACTGCTGCGCAAGAAGCGAAGAATCCAAAACGCGATATGCCTATCGGAATTTTAGGTTCATTGGTGGTGTGTACCATTTTGTACATCCTCTTCGGACACGTGCTTACAGGTGTTGCACCATGGTCTGACTTCGGTGATCCTGCTTTAGGAAAAGAAGCGTCTGTAACCTATACCATTAGCACCTACATGAAAGGATACGAGTGGTTGGCAACAACCGTGAACGTGGCTATTTTGGCCGGATTCTCGAGCGTTATCTTGGTCATGTTAATGGGACAAAGCCGTGTGTTCTACTCAATGAGTAACGACGGTTTGTTGCCAAAGGCTTTCGGTGAATTACATCCGAAATTCAACACGCCTTACAAAGCAAACTGGATTTTATTCGTGTTTGTTGGATTGTTCGCGGCATTTGTACCGGGCAGTGTAGCGGGTGATTTAACGTCGTTCGGAACCCTATTCGCTTTCATTCTGGTGAGCGCTGGCGTTTGGATTATGCGTGTGAAGAACCCAGAGTTTGTTCGTCCATTCAAAACGCCATTGGTGCCATTAGTTCCAATCTTAGGAATTTTGGTTTGTACAGCAATGATTGCTTCATTAGATGCACAAACCTTGAAGGTGGCTGCTATCTGGATGGCAGTTGGTTTGTTGATCTACTTCGGTTATTCAAGAAAGAACTCGCACCTTCATAAAAAGTAAGGAAGATATACTGAATTGAAAAGAGCAGCCTCGGCTGCTCTTTTTTTCTTTCCGAAAGTATGGAGTATTAAAAAGCCCGGAACGTTTTCCGGGCTTTTTAATACCTTAACCTAAACCTTAACTAAAACTGTTTAACGAAAGAATATCGTTATGGTAGTGATAACGCATAAGATTAAAAAAGGTTGCAATTATTTCGAAAAAAAGTAAATATTCTCTTTTGAACGAATGATGAGTCGATGGTTCTTTGGAAGTGCCAATATCGTATTTGCCTGTAAATACGGACGTTTTTCGAGTAGTTGTCCAATTTCATTGTACACTTCAACATCATTTAAAATTTGATCTCCCGAAAAATAAATTCCTTCAGACGTTGCGTGCCAAGATATGGTCTCCTCAATTTCCTGAACACCAATTAGCACAAACGAACTGTCGTATATGCAACCAAAGGCATCTTCAATTTGCACATTCGCTACAGTGGAAGCATTCCAATAAAAAATATTTCCGTTTGAACTGTCTCCCCAAGTGCAAGTGTAAGGTGAGCTTTCTCCAGTGATGTCGAGGACAAGTTCTGAAGTAGGGAAAGATTGATTAATGGTAGCGAAAACAGCAGGAGGAATTAGTTCAACCACAGTGAAGGAAGTGTCAATGAAACATCCATTTACCGTAGTTGCTGAAGATGTGTAAATTCCCGAAGTTAAATAGTCGTTGGGTTGAACTCCGCTCCAATTGAGGTCTCCGGAACTGTTGAGAATTGCGGGGATGAAGAGTAGACTATCCCCTTGACAAACAAATTCAAGAGCGTTAAACAGAATCTCGGTGGAATCCATGAGAACAATTTCAAACGCAACGGTTGTTTGGCAGGTTGAATTGTAGCTAATATTAAAACTGTAATTACCGGGACTCAAGTTCGATAGCGTTTCATACGCCAGGTTTTCGCCGTTAACACTTTCCAAATGAATGACAGCAATGCCATCATTCAATCCTAAACAGGATGCAGGTGTAATCGTTGTTAAATCATAGGGAGTTGAAGGTGCTTCAGGGGCTTGGGCATTTAGCGTAATGACATGCCCAAAGCCTGTTCCCACGGTTGCGGAAATTTCAGAAGTGTTGAAAGTTGTGGTAGCTGTTGTGTCGTTGTTGGACCACTGCACATCTGGCCAATTCGTCAAAGAGGCAGTCGCGGGATCACCCGGACAATGGCCAGCTTCAGTTTGAATGCCCGTCATTGTCTCAGCTTCGGTGAGCAATTGGAATTGATTGGAGTTCAAGTTGTAGTAATGGTCTATCACACCACTAGGCCAAACCAAAATGAGCGAGTCAATGGTTAAAGCTTGTCCGAGACCAATGATGATGTTCTGGCTGTTCTGTCCGAGGTAATTCCCTGCACTCATGGTATATCCGGAAACCAAACTAGAATCGAAATAGGCGGTGTACTTGGTTCCGAAACCGTTCCGATTGCTGAGTCTTCCTTCCAATCGAAACTTAAAATAGCGATTCGTAGATTCAGAAGTGTTTTCATAAATGAAATGGTTCGTGGCATTTTCAAGCGCGGAAACACTCCCGTTAGATTCAGGAGTAATAACTAAATCGCTGAAACCGTCGTTGTTGAAATCACCTTTTGCACTGGCGTAGTAACCCGATTCAAGACTGGTGAGGTTTGGGCATTCTACATCTTCGAGCATGCCTTGGTTGTTCTTGAAATATTTGTTGTTCAGAATTCCAAGAAAATCGTAACCGCCTCGTGTGCAAACCAACAAATCGCTCCACGAGTCGTTGTCCTCATCGATCCACAATCCCGACCAACTCTCAAGATTGTATTCAAGCGGTTGGGTACTTGTAATGTCGTTGAAGAACCCTGTCCCGTCATTTTGCAGCAAGAAGTTCGGTACAAAGGGACTGTTGCTAATGAACAAATCCATGTCGCCATCTCTGTCGAAATCTTCCCAAGAGTTACTCATGGCGTCTGCAAGCACAACAAGGTTTTGCTGCATTGCATATTCGGTTGGTGTGCCTGTGTTGAATCCGTACAATTCGTTGTCGAATTGGTGGTCATTCACGATATACAATTCCGGGAAAAGATCGTTATTTATGTCCATCCAACAGGGCTGAAAGGACGGATTCGTGTTGTTATTGATGACGGGAAAGTTCATCGGCATAAAACTATTTCCGCCTTCATTGATGTAAACTCTATTCGGTGTGTAGTAGGAATAGTTAGCAATGCCCACATCTAAAAACCCGTCGCGATTTAAATCCCCAAGCGCAACACCAATGCTTTGGTCGGTTGGCATAAACGGATTTTCCAATCCGATAAATACTTGAACAAATGTATTGCCCAT
>JBDLUS010000036.1:0-14846 GCA_039805165.1 Bacteroidota bacterium
GAATCCATTCCTCCGCTTACTGCCACAAGCAATTGCGCGTCTTCGAATGTTTGATATTCGGCTTTTAAATCTTTAAGTAGTTTTTTCATGTTCAGTTAAATATGGAAAGGGTAGAAGCGGCTTTCAATAGACATTCGTCGTATTCCGATTCCGCATTTGACGCATGCGTAATCGCGCTTCCCACTTTTATTGTTGTTTGTTTTTTTTCTTTGTTGTAAACGGCAGAACGAATAATGACATTGAAGTCGAAATTCCCGTTCGGTTCTATTACACCGAAGGTGCCGCTGTAGATTCCTCTGTCCAATACTTCTAGCTTTTCCATGTGCTGAACCGCGCTAATCTTCGGAGCGCCAGTCATGGATCCCATGGGGAAAGTAGCTGCTAAGATTTGAGTAAATGTTATGTTGGAAGGAAGCTTCGCTTCAACCGTGCTTATCAAATGATGAAGCGTTTTGAACGTATGAAGTTCGCACAATGAAGTGACTTGAACGCTTGATTTCTCTGCTATGCGCGACAGATCGTTGCGAACCAAGTCTACAATCATGATGTTTTCAGACCGCTCTTTTTTGCTTGTTCGAAGAACCGTTTTGTTCTCCTCATCTTCAATAGAATTTGCTCCTCTTTTAATGGTTCCTTTAATAGGTTGAGAAATAATTGCGTTTCCTTTTTTCTGAATGAAACGCTCCGGTGAAGTACACAATAGTTGAAGATTATTTCCATTGAAATAAACTGCGTGCGGAGCCTCCGTAGCGTTGTTCATTTTTGAAAAATGAGCGAAGGCATCGTGAAGCAAACCCTTTGCCTGAAGAGGCATACAGAAGTTCGTCTCGTAATAATCACCGCGCTGTATGTCGCCCAAAATTCGCTCTATCTTTTCAATGTAACTATCCTTGGTTTCGAGCATTTCGAACACAAGTTTTTCTTCATTGCTTGACTGTTCGATGTTTTTGTAGTTCGAAAGAAAATCTTCGATTACCGAACGTTCGTTCGGTTGTTCTTCAGTAAGGCAAATCCATGTCCCGTTCTCTTCTTTCCAAATGTGCTCAGGCTCGAAGAAATAGACGAGTTCACTTCCGTCTGAACAACAATTCTCGTAGGCGTTTTTTTCAAAAAGTTTTTTCGCTTCGAACGAAAGATATCCGAAAACAGGAAGTGTTTTTTCCTTCAACCAATCATTCAATTGTTCTATTTCGGAAGCATTGCTTTCGTTTAGGCTAAACGCGCTTTTTCTTCCCCAAGCAAGGTAGGCCTGACGTTCAGACGAATTTGGAGGAAGAAAAGTAAAGTGTTCGTTTTCCCAAAGCTGCATGGGTGCAAAGGTAATGCTTACTGACGCCTATTTGCGAGAAGAACAGGCGGACCTCCGTTGAATGGATTATCGCCTCGACCAATGCTGCGGGCTTCAATGCCCGCGGCTTTCATAACGGCACGGTCTCCGAATTTTTTTCGAAGTTCGTCCATGGCAGTGTACAAGCTAATCTGCTCTTCGTTGTCGTCGAACAAATTAATCTGGTATCCGCCTGAAACCAAATGGCTGAAACGCACGCCAATCAGGCGTATGAGCACTCTTCGCGAGTAAAGTTTTTCGAAGAGTTCTAATATTTTCGGGATAAGAATATGATCGGCAGAGGTATATGGAATGCGGCATTGCATGGTTTCCGTTTGGAAATCGGAATAACGCAGTTTCACTGTCACGCACGAAGTAAGCTTCTCTCCCTTGCGCAATTGGAACGCCAAGTTCTCGGTCATGGCAATCAATAATCCGCGCAGTTTATGCACGTCTATGGTGTCTTGATCGAATGTTCTTTCGGTAGAAATCGACTTGCGTTCTTGGAACGGTACAACGGGAGAGGGGTCTATGGCGTTGGCTTTTTTCCAGATGCTGGTTCCATTTTCACCAAGGGCCTTCGACATAACGTCTAACGGCATTTCCTGTAAGGTCTGAATTTTCCGAATGCCAAGATTCACCAAGAGTTGGTGCGTTTTTTCTCCGACCATCGGAATCTTCCGAATGGAAAGAGGCGCAAGGAACGGTTTCTCTGTTCCGGTTTCAATACGAATCTGATTGTTCGGTTTGGCCTCGCCCGTAGCCACTTTCGAAACGGTTTTGCTAGAAGACAAACCGAAAGAAATGGGCAAGCCTATTTCCTTCAAAATATTCTGACGCAATTCACCAGCAAACTGGTAGCATCCGAAAAAACGATCGAGCCCCGTAAGGTCGCAGTAGAATTCGTCAATCGACGTTTTTTCGAAAAGAGGAACAGCTTCGCGAACCATTTCGCTTACCAGATCGGAATACTTAAGGTAGTTGTAGGAGTTTCCTTTAATGACCACTGCTTCCGGACAAAGCTTGCGCGCCATATGCATGGGCATGGCAGAATGCACTCCGAATTTGCGCGCTTCGTAGCTGCACGAGGCTACTACGCCGCGATCACTGGTTCCGCCAATAAGAACAGGTCTGTTGTTGAGGCGACTGTCTAATAAACGCTCTACCGACACGAAAAAGGTGTCGAGATCCATGTGTAGAATTGAGCGTTCAGGTGACATAAAGCAAACTTATCTCGTGATGTCACAAGATTTGAAATTGTTAAAAAAGTTTTTTGAGAGGAGTGAAGAATTATTTCTTCTTCTTGCCTGTTTGGTCGGTATCGTCTTCGTCTTCGTCGTCGGTAATACCGTCGTCTTCATCATCTGTAATGTCTGAACCGCCTTCAGAATTACGATTGTTGTTTGAAGTAGAAGATTCTTCTTGATCGCAATCGATACAATCTAGAATGTCACTATCTGTGTTTAACTCAGTGTTATCAACGATTACAGAACGCTCGGTTCCAACGGAAGTAACTTCTTCCATCCAAACAGATTTGCTGCATGAAGCGAATGCCAATGCAACAAAAAATAGGAGCGTTATGTAATTGAGTTTTTTCATAGTGGACCGAAGTCTATACAAATGTAACGAAATCTTTTAAAAAGTGTTGCCTTGATTGAAAATTTCCTGAAAATCTTTCGGGAAGTCAATAGTAACCCGCGTTCCTGATTCTCCGTTTTCCGATTTCCAGTCCTCGGGGCCAATCAATTCAATACGTTTCCCAGTCATTTGTTCAATGAGCGCAATTCGGCTGCGGGTAATTTCCATTCCTTTCGAAATGTGTCCGTCACTGTTTGTTTTCCGTGCTTGACTTTCCGCAAGTCCAATTCCATTGTCTTCAATTCGAATTTCAAGACAGCCATTTTTCAACCCGAAAAATACATTCAACAAGCCTCCGGAATCTTTGGGCAGCAGACCGTGCCAAATAGAGTTTTCCAAAAATGGCTGAATGAGCATGGCCGGAATTTTAACTGAACGAAGAACCTCTGGCGAGTCGAGTTGAATGTGATACTTGAACTTATCTGGGAAGCGCATGCTTTCCAATTTCAAGTACAATTCCAATCGTTCAATTTCTTCCGAGAGCGGCGCGAAGTTTTCTTGTGAACTGTCTAAATTTTTGCGAATCAATTTCGCGAAGTCGGTGAGGTATTGATTCGCAGCCAGGCGATCTTGACGGTTGATGTAGTATTGAATGGAATTCAAGGCATTAAAGATAAAGTGCCTGTTCATGCTTGAATTCATGCTTTGTTGCTCGAGCATGAGCAGCTTCGCTTTCATTTCTGATTGCTCTGCTAAGTGCTTGTTTCGAATGTTACGTCTTCTTGATCGCGAAACAAGAATGACAATCGTTGAAAGGAAAACGAACTCCAAAAGAATGGCCCACCAGGTCATGTACCAAGGCGGCAAGACACGGAATTTCCAAGTCACTTCTTCGCTCCACTGTCCCCACTCGCCGTTGCGCGCCCGAATGTGAAACGTATAACTTCCCGAAGGAAGATTGTTAAAGTTCACTTGAGAGAATGAAGTGGGGCTGCTCCACGTGCTGTCTAATCCTTCCAACCAATAACTGAATTCTAATCTTTCAGGATAGGTAGTGCTTGAAGCATCGAAGAAGAACGTAAATGAATTTTGTCTGTAATTGAATTCAAGTCCATTCGGAAAAGACTTGCCCTTCCAGGTTCCTGAAGTGAGTGTTTTCCAATCGATGTTCTCAAGATTAGACTGAAT
This sequence comes from Bacteroidota bacterium, assembly GCA_039805165.1. Taxonomy (GTDB): domain Bacteria; phylum Bacteroidota; class Bacteroidia; order Flavobacteriales_D; family Sanyastnellaceae; genus CAIZGX01. Next base: position 4,094 of record JBDLUS010000036.1, read on the forward strand.
ATTTGTAAGGTGAACAAGGGGAGTGGGGATGTTGAATTTCGCATCAATGGCGCTCAGCTCAATGTTCATTACCCCGTTTGGAGTTCCAACCCATACCGTGTTTTGAAGGTCAACGAAGATGGCGTTCAAGTTTGTTTCGAGGCTAATTAAACCATCCGATTCATTGAGGTGAATCATGCGCTCACCCAGGCCTCCAGCCTGATTCAATTCCCAAATGAAAATACCGTTCAGCGTTCCAATCCAAAGTTTGTTTTGAATCACCTTCAAGAAGTTCACAGTGTTACCTCCCGGTTCTTTCGAAATGTTTACACGAACAAAACCGTTTTCATTTCCTTTGGAAAGTCCCGATTGTGTTCCTGCGATGATCTCACCATTTGGCAGTTCCGCTATACTGTATGCACTTGCGTCTTGAAGACCTTGTGCTTCTCCGAAATTCGTGAACGTATTGTTGTGGAAGAGCGAAATTCCATCGCGAGTGGCCATCCATATTTTCCCATCACTCGTTTCCAACATGTGACGAATTCTTGTCGCCGGGAAGTTGGGCAATTGCGAAAAACTTTGAAAGGTTTTGTTGGAATAAGCTTGAATTCCTTTGTTGGTCCCAATGAGCAATGAACCGTCTTTTCTTTCAAGTAGGCTAAGAACGACTTCTTCCTCTAATCCTTCTTCTTTACTGAAGTGAAGCCAATGCGGCATGGCGTATGAACAACAGTCGTATTCATAAAGTCCTTCGGGAGTTCCAATCCAAATACCTCCTTTCCAACTCCAACTTTTTAAGGTCGTCCAAACGCGTAGATTCGGAGAGAGCTCATGCAATGCTCCATTGAAATTTGCACTAAAATTATCCGTCGGATTAGGTAAGATGCTTATTCCGTTGTCGTAGGTTCCGAAGAAGTAATTTCCTCTTGAATCTTGCGTAATACTCATGACGGCATTACCGGTTAATCCGTTGTTCACAGTGTAACTTTTGAACTGCGTATTGGTAAGTTTGAATATTCCACCTCCGTAACTCGCGAACCACTGAATACCCTCGCGGTCAATGAAGACCTGACGTATATCGTCTACTGCTAATCCGTTCGATTTTGAAAAAAGTAAATGACTCCCATTTGCTTCATTGAATAAGACAACTCCAGTTCGACTTGTGAAGTAGATGTTTCCATTGTTGGAGTCAATGCCAGTAAATACATTGGCCAAAGCGTAATCACCGATGTTTGTGAGCGGATGGCCTGTGTTCACATTAAGCACACCACCCAATGAAGTAACTGCCCAAATTTCTTGGTTTGAATTTTCAATAAAATCGAAGAGCACATTTTCTTCGTCGTTCAGAGCATAAATCTGCTGCCATTGATTGTCCTTCAGTTTCCATATTCCTTTTTTGGTGGAAACGAGCAACTCGTTGTTGCTGCTTTTTCGAATGCGTTTGATGCTTTCTCCTTGAAAGAAAAGTGTAAGGTTGTCTTCAACGAATTTGTTTTCTGAAAAGAAGATGAGTCCGCGTTCTGTTCCAATAAGTAATTCATTTGTGTTGTATTCCACCAATGAAGTCGTGGAAGCATCATTCAGTTCTCCGGTGTATTTGTGGTTGGTGAATGTGTTTCCGTCTAAAACGGAAATTCCACCAATTGATCCGAAAACGATTTGTTCGTTTTGAAGCTGATAAATGCAGTTAATCTGATTGTTAATGAGCCCGTCGGTTCTACTGAAATTCACAAAGTCATTTCCATTGAATTTTGAGGCGCCACCGAGCGTTCCGATCCAAACATACCCTTGCTTGTCTTGCTGAATGCAACGCACTTGCGTTTGAGCCAAACCCTCTTTCAAACTGTATTGAATGAAAGAGAATTGCTGTCCGAATGCAAGCACAGGAACCAAAAGCAGAACGAGAGATATGTACTTTTTGAACGACATCTACTACTCTTGCATCTTGTCTAAAAACTCTTGCAATTTTCTTCTGGAAACAGGCACGTGATCTCCGTTCGATAACACAACAACGTTTCCTTCTGTTCGATTAAATTCTTTTAGGTGGAAGGCGATGTTTACAATGTGAGATTTGTGCACACGCATGAACATGTGTGAATCTAATTTCTCTTCAAACGATTTTATGTTTTTACTACTCACGTATTTCTTTCCATTCACACAATACAACGTCGTGTAATTTTCGTCGGCTTCCAATCGAATCAATTCATTGTTTCGAAGTATCACAAATCCGTCGCGTGTTGGGACAATGGTCTTATCGAAGTTGCTGTGCAATGCAATTTCTTGAAGTACACGGTTGATTTTGTCTTCGTCTAATGAGCCTGTCTTTTGTTCTAGATTCTTAGCGGCTTTCGCTACAACATTTTGTAATTCCTCAATGTCGATAGGCTTTTCGAGATAGTCTAACGCATTTTCTTTAATGGCCTTTACAGCGTATTCACGGAATGCTGTTGTAAATACAACTTGAAAACTTCTGTCCTTGACTTGTTCCAAAAACGCGAAGCCATCGGCTTCGGGCATCATGATGTCTAAAAACACCAGATCTACTTTATTCTTCTCACACAATTCCAACGCCTCTTTAACGGAAGCAGCTTCGCCAATTAAATTCACATGCTCACTCGCATATTCTTCCAACAACATTTTCAAATTTTCGCGAGCGAAAAATTCATCGTCGACCAGTATCGCTTTCAGTTTTTCCATAGTTCATTGGCTTCAATGCTTGCAAATTACGAAGGAAAACCCAGTTTTTCAGAATGATTATCTTTGCAGCCATGACAGATTCAGGAACGAAGACAATTGGAGTATTAGGCGGAGGTAGTTGGGCTACAGCGTTAACTAAACTATTGAGTCAATCTCAAGAGCATGTGTATTGGTGGATGCGCAATGAAGAAGCGGTGAAGCACATTCAAGAGTTTGGACACAATCCGAATTACATTCAGAGTATTGAATTCAATATGGAGAAAGTTCATGTTTCTTCGAATCTACAGGAAGTTGTGGACGCTTGCGATATTCTTGTTGTTGCTATTCCTTCAGCTTTCGTTCACGCTGCTTTTCAAGAAGCGAATGTGGTAGGTCTTGAGACGAAAGTTTTGTTCTCAGCAATCAAAGGTGTTATTAATGAGTTCGATGCAATTCCAGCTCGCTATTTCCACAAGAATTGGAATGTCCCTTACGAGAACATCGGTATCATCTGCGGACCTTGTCACGCGGAGGAAGTAGCATTAGAGAAATTATCTTACCTGACCATCGGTTGTTCCGATTTAGAGAAAGCCGATTACATGGCCGAGCAGTTGAAATGTAGATTCATCAAGACTACGACCACAGAAGATGTTTTCGGAACAGAGTTATCTGCTATTCTTAAAAACGTATACGCAGTAGCATCTGGTATTTGTCATGGTCTAGGCTACGGTGATAATTTTCAGGCAGTACTTGTTTCTGCAGCTATTCGCGAGATTGAGCGTTTCATTGACGCCGTTCACGAAGTCCACCGCGACGTTAAATCTTCGGCTTACCTCGGAGACTTGCTTGTAACGGCGTATTCTCCGTATTCACGGAATAGAACCTTCGGAACCATGGTAGGTAAGGGTTACAGCGTGAAATGGGCTACCATTGAAATGAACATGGTTGCAGAAGGTTATTATGCAACGCGAGGCATTCACGAAATCAATAAAAAATTCAATGCCGATATTCCCATTGCCGATGCCGTTTACCGCATCCTGTACGAGAAGATTTCTCCGGCAATGGAAATGAGGATCCTTGCCGATAAACTCAGCTAGTTTTATACAAAAGCAACGCATTGTCTTCGGAAGTAGTCTTATCTTCGAAGACCATGTTTCCCCAACGAAGAGCACTCATATTTATTCTGATTTTTCTGGCAGGTTTGCCAGCGATTGTCTCTTCGCAAATTTCTTTCATTCAGAACAAAGGCCAATGGCCAGCACAAGTCAGGTACAAAGCAGAAATTCCTGGAGGTTCGTTCTGGATTCAATCAGAAGGATTCGCTTATCAGCTTTTCGACTCAACTCTTTTTAATCCGGACCATAAGCCCAATGTTCTTCCCGATTCTACGGTTACGTTGTTCTTCCTTCAACAATTGGAAAATGCAAGTTTGAATTTGGCTGAAGAACAAGACGATTTGCCGGGGTATTTCAATTATTATTTAGGATCTGATTCAACGAAGTGGAGTTCACATGTGAAACGTTTTCAAAACATCAATTTTCAAAATGTTTACGATGGAATTAACCTTCGCTTATTGGGTAAATCGAAATCCATTAAGTATCAATTTGAACTTCAGCCCCACGCCAATCCAAATCAGATCACTTGGCATTATCACGATTCTTTACAATTGGTTTTGGACACTTCCGGAAACCTCACAACACATCACGCGCTTGGAAGAATTTATGAATCGAGACCCTTTGCCTTTCAATCGATAAACGGACATTTAATTGAAGTGAAATGTGATTACGTGTTGAATGGAAATCGTCTTCAATTTGTGTTAGGCCAATACGATTCAAACTTCACGCTCATTATTGATCCTGAAATTGCGTTCTCTACGTTCATCGGCTCTTCTGCAAATAATTTTGGATTCACTGCATGTGACGATTTAAGCGGAAACTTAGTTTCAGGAGCGAGCGTATTCGGAAACAATTACCCAACCACTGCCAACGCTTATTCTACAACTTTTAATCCGACAGCAGGCAACTACTTTGATGTAGCTATTTCGAAATTTGATGCTAATGGATCTGCCCTTTTGTACAGTACATATATTGGTGGACTTCATCAAGAGACACCACACTCGGTTGTGGTAGATAACCTCGATCGCATTATAGTTTTTGGTGTAACTGGAAGTAGCGATTTTCCAACGACATTGGGTTCTTTTCAACCTTTATTCAGTGGAGGAGTATCTTTTTTGATGTCTGATTTTTTTACAAGTGGGCATCCTGACGGATGTGATATGTTCATTTCGAAATTCAATGCAAGCGGAACATTGGCGGCATCTACTTTTTTAGGAAACTCGTCAACTGACGGACTCAATTATGCCTATGAGCTATTTTATAATTATGGAGATGCATTCCGAGGAGAAGTAAATGTAGATGCAAACAACAATATATTCATTGGTTCTTGTGTTCGTGGCAATGCCGATATCATGGGTGCTTCGCTGCAACTCAATTATGGTGGGGGAGATAGTGATGGCTATATTGCGAAACTGAATCCGAACTTAAGTGCGGTACTTTGGTCTACTTACCTTGGTGGGAGTGGCGCCGATGCGGTATATGCTTTGGAGTTCGCAAACAACGGAGATATATTGGTTGCGGGTGGCACAAGAAGTCAGAATTTTCCTTTTTGTTCGAACGGTCAAGATCCCAATTGGAATGGCGCAACGGATGGGTTTATTCTAAGAATTAACCCCATAACTTTTACTGTAACATCAGGAACTTTTGTTGGCACGAGCGAATACGATCAAGTCTATTTCCTTCAAACGGATTTGAATGACAATGTTTTCTGTTTAGGACAAACGAAAGGAAATATGCCCATTACCCCTGGACTATACGGACAGCCTAACAGTGGACAATTCATTCGCAGGTACAATCCATCCTTGAATACATTGAATTGGTGCACAACTATTGGAACAGGTAGCGGGGAAATTGATATTTCACCTACTGCCTTTCTGGTAAGCGATTGCAATCAGATTTTTTTCAGTGGTTGGGGTGGACAGACTAATTCATTAACGTGCCCCTCATTGACGTGTCTTGCTTTTAACAGCACCACGAACAATTTACCCATTACTGCGGATGCGTTTCAGTCGACAACAGATGGCAGCGATTTCTATTTAGCTGTTTTGAATGCAGACGCAACACAATTGGTTTACGGCTCTTATCTCGGCGGAAGTTCAAGTGCGGAACATGTAGATGGTGGGACTTCGCGTTTCGATAAAAGCGGCTCTGTGTATCAAGCAGTCTGCGCGGGTTGTCAGAACAACGACGACTTTCCAACGACTCCCGGAGCATGGTCTTCCACCAACAACAGTTTCGGATGTAACCTAGCTGTTTTCCGTGTTGATCTTGGACAATTGGACGCCGTAGCGAATGTTCAAGGGCCTTCTCAAATTTGTGTCGGAAGCCCTGCACAATTTTTAAACGGAACACAAAACGCATCCGATTTTATTTGGAATTTCGGCGATGGATTTACAAGCACGGCCTACGAGCCGAGTCATGTGTTTAATACCGTTGGAAATGTAACGGTATCTATGATTGCCTCAAATGTTAATGATTGCTATGTCTCGGATACCGCAATTGTGAATCTTCAGATTATTGATTTCATTCCTCCAACAATAGCACAAGTAAATCCCATTTGTTTAGGTGAATCTGTTACGCTGAATGCCACCGGTTCAAACAATTTATTTTGGTTGAACAACGCAACGCTTACAAGTGTAAACGGAAACACAGCCGTGGTAGCTCCAACCAATTCAACAACTTATTATGTTTCCGATTTTAATGCATGTGGAAGTGATACCGTTGGCGTAAACGTGAACGTAATAATTCCAATCGCTGAGGCTGGTCCCGATTACACGATTTGTGTGGGCGATTCACAACCCCTTGCTGCTTCTGGAGGTGGTAATTACCAATGGCAAAGTTCATCTTCCTTAAGTACATTGAATTCAGCAAACACCGTTGCAACGCCTTTGGTGGATGAGCAATTTTTTGTCACGATAACCACTCCAGAGGGATGTCAAGACACCGACAGCTGTTACGTGTTTGTTGAACAAACCGTCCCTGGAGGGGTGACTTATCCGACCATAGATTTGTGTTTGGGTGAGAGCGTTGTTCTCCAATCGGAAGAAGGGCTGACTTATTCATGGTCTCCTTCAGTGGGATTAAATTCAACAACGATTCAGAATCCGATCGCTTCACCAAATAATTCAATCACGTACAATGTGGCTATTACCAATGCTTGCGGAGCAGGTAATTCTGAAGTGTCGATCAATGTCATTCAATTGAATGTCGTTGCTTCCGAAGGTGGAACTGTTTGTTTGGGCGAGTATTATCCGATTGAAGCAAGCGGTGCCGACTTTTATTCTTGGCTTCCATATAGCAGTGTCGTAAATGCTTCCGCGAGTTCAACTTTGGCGAATGCTCCTTTTTCCCAGTGGATTACTGTAGTTGGAACAGATGTGAACGGATGTGCTGATACGGATTCGTTGTACATGAATATTCTTCAATTACCAGAAGTTGATGCGGGTCCAGATCAGTACTTCGATTATCCAGGAAACACAACGCTATTCGGAAACACATTTGGTTTGAATTACAATTGGTCTCCTTCTACAGGTCTGTCCTGCACAGACTGTGCTTATCCTGAAGCAACGCCATCAGAGCCCACTTGGTATTATCTGTCAACAACAAACAATACGGGTTGTGTGGGAATAGATTCGGTTTATGTTCGACCATATTTTCCAGTTTATGTCCCCAATACAGTAACTCCAAACGGTGATGGATTGAATGATGTCTTCTTAGTTGTCGGAGAAAATTTAACTGGATTTCATCTTCAAATTTTCGATCGTTGGGGAATCATGATTTTCGAAACGAAAAATCCGAATGAGCCGTGGTTAGCGGGATATAAGGGTTACTTCGTTCCAAACGATGTATATACTTGGAAGTTATCTTTCGACAGTATTGAACGCAGGCAAGAATTAATTGGACACGTTACTGTGCTTCGTTAGTCGCTTTTGGAATAAATTCGCGGAAACAATTTACCATGTCATTTCAATTTTTACTTCTTGAAAATATTGGTGCAACGCGCATCATTACCATAAACAGACCCGATCAAATGAATGCCTTGAATAAGGCAACCATAGAAGAACTTCACACCGCTTTTGCAGATGCTGAAGCAGATGAGCACGTGCGTGCAATTATCTTAACTGGCGCAGGAGAAAAGGCTTTCGTAGCGGGCGCAGACATTAAGGAGTTCGCAAGTTTTTCTGTTGAACAAGGAAAGGAGCTTTCGTTGTTGGGACACGAGCAATTATTCAATTTCGTAGAGCGTTTGAATACGCCAGTAATTGCGGCCGTAAACGGATATGCATTTGGTGGTGGATTGGAATTAGCCATGAGCTGTCACATGCGTGTGGCTTCTGCAAACGCGGTTATGGGATTGCCTGAAGTTTCTTTAGGTGTCATTCCTGGTTACGGCGGAACACAGCGTTTGCCGCGTTTAGTTGGAAGAGGAAAAGCAACAGAATTAATCGTTACGGCGGGAAGACTTTCAGCAGCAGACGCATTGCAATGGGGATTGGTGAATCACGTTGTTGAATTGGAAGCTTTGATGCAGTTCACGACAGATCTTGCTGGAAAAATTGAAAAGCTTTCTCCATCAGCAATATCAAGTGCTTTGCGCGCGGTACAAGCTGGATTTGATAGCGAAGCTATCGGATTGAAAGCGGAAGCCGAAGAATTCGGAAAGTGTTTCGGAACGGAAGACTTCAAAGAAGGAACTACTGCTTTCATGGAAAAACGCAAACCAACTTTCACTGGTAAATAATGAAAGTTGCACTAATTAATAAATCGAATTATCCATCACCAGCATACGCTACGGCGCATGCTGCAGGATTGGATCTTCGTGCAAATATTGAAGAATCCATCGAATTGAAATCCCTCGAAAGAGTGTTGGTTCCAACCGGATTGTTCATGGAATTGCCTGTAGGCGTAGAAGCTCAAATTCGTCCACGTAGTGGCCTTGCATTCAAGAACGGAATTACAGTATTGAATACACCCGGAACCATCGATGCCGATTACCGCGGAGAGATTAAAGTTCTTCTGGTGAATTTGTCGAATGAACCATTCAAAATCGAACCGGGAGAACGCATAGCACAGATGGTTGTTGCAAAACACGAACAAGTGGAATGGGTAGAGCAAGATTCACTTTCGGAAAGTGAAAGAGGTGCAGGCGGATTCGGCAGCACAGGCGTGAAATAGTTCATTCAATTTCAAATGTTCATTACTTCATTGGAAGGCCGAAAAGATTTCGGCCTTTTTGCTTTCTTTTGTTAGAAAGAAATTAAGCAGAAATGAGAATAGTTATTCCAATGGCCGGTATGGGAAAGCGCTTGCGTCCTCATACCCTCGTAACCCCGAAACCTCTGGTGCGCATAGCAGAGAAGCCTATTGTTCAGCGTTTAGTAGAAGATATTGTTTCTATTCAAACGGAAAAGGTAGAAGAGATTGCTTTCATTATCGGACGATTCGGAAAAGAAGTCGAGAATAATCTTATTGCGTTGGCAGAACAACTGGGCGCAAAAGGAACCATTCATTATCAAGATGAGGCATTGGGAACGGCACACGCTATTCTATGCGCAGAGTCTGCGTTGCAAGGTCCTGTTACTGTGGCTTTCGCAGATACACTTTTTCGTGCCGACTTCAAATTAGATCCAAACGCAGACGGTGTTTTGTGGGTGAAGAAAATCGAAGACCCTCGTCAGTTTGGTGTAGTTGAATTGAATGCCGAAGGCACCATTGTTTCCTTCCAAGAAAAACCACAAGAATTCGTTTCAGATTTAGCCATGATTGGAATTTATTATTTCAAAGACGGCGAATGGTTGAAGCGCGAACTTCGATATTTGTTAGACAACAACATCATGAACGGCGGCGAATATCAACTGCCAGATGCCATGCGAAACATGATGAAGCAAGGAGCCAAGTTTGTTCCGGGTGAAGTGAACGAGTGGATGGATTGCGGGAATAAGGCCGCTGTTGTGGAAACGATGGCGTCTGTTGTTTCTAGACTTCCGCAAAATCACAACGTGAAGTTGGAAGGGGATTCGAAAATTATTGAGCCTTGTTATTTTGGGAATAACGTAGTTCTTCACAATTCTACAGTGGGACCGAACGTTAGTATTGCCAGCAACGTTTCCATCACGAATTCCACTCTTGAAAATACGTCCATTGAATCCAATTCAAAAGTTGACAATTGTCAACTTAAAAATTCATTGGTCGATGAGTATTGTCAAGTCATAGGAGTGAAGGGAGTGCTTGATTTGGGTTCTTACAATTCCATTCAAAACAATGACTAACAAAATTCTTCTTTTTTTCTCTTTGGTTGTTCTGGCTTCATGCGGTACAACAAAAACTACTGTTGTTACAGACGAAAATCACGCGAAGTTTCAGCAGTATTTTTATCAGGGGGAAAAAGCGAAGATGGCGGGCAATTTTGAGATTGCGATCAACTACTTCAACACCGCGTTGAAATTCGAAGAGGTTAGTGCGGCCCATTATGAAATTTCGAAATTGTGTTCTCAGCTCCCGAAGTTTGAAAAAATGGGAAGAGACCACATCAAGCGTGCGGTTGAAATGGAGCCTACTAATTCTTGGTATTTGAAAGATTTAGGTTACTACGAAATTTATGCAGGCAATATCAAAGATGGAATCAAGCATTTCGATTTAGCTGTGAAATACAGCTCGAATCCTATTCCAATTTTGAACGAATATTTAAATGTCATTGGCAACTACGATTTAAATCAAGCAGCCAATGTGCTCACTCAAATAGCCACCATTCAAGGTGAAGACGAAGATGTAGCGCGCAAACGCTTTGATTTGTTGAGCGCTCAAGGAAAATTTAAAGAAGCTGGACAAGTATTAGAGGATTTCGAGAGTAAGAATAAAGTGGAAGATGAATACTATTTCTATTTGCTCGAATTCTATCGTGAGTATAACTTGAAGGCTGAAGCATCAAACTGGCTGAAACACATGAAAGAAGTTATTCCGAATAACGGGAAATTACTTTTAGA